>NZ_JANRMI010000004.1:0-300000 GCF_029531655.1 Bdellovibrio svalbardensis | reverse complement strand
AACACCGCGATTGTTTTGCAAGTTTATGCCGTGAGCTTATTGTTTGTCTCTGGCGTGCGCATTCTTTCTCCGGCTTTCTATGCAGTGAAAAACACCTGGTTGCCGGCACTGACTTCCGCTGGGGCTTTATTGCTGCACTTATCTTGGGCTGCTTGGTGGATTCGCAGGGCAGGGTTGCAGGGATTGGTTCTTTCCAGTTTGGTGGCGATGGCTCTGCAGTTTATTGTGATGTCGTTGGCTTTGCGAATTCTAATTATGAAAATAGAGTGGCGTAAAACTTTGACCGAAGCTTTGAAAATTTTCTTCGCTGGAGTGGGGTTGGCAGGTGCCGTGCAAATTTACTTTCCGCTCGCAGAAGTTTTGGAATTTAGTTCTTTGGGAAAATTGATGGCTTTGGTTTTAGCGATTTTGGCTGGAGCAGTGGTTTACTTTACGTGTTCAATGGCACTGCGCCTGGAGCAGGCGCAGTTTCTATTGTCGTCTTTGAAACGAAAGAACTAGAAGCCGTCTGTGGAGCCCACTTTGCGCGGTTCTTCGTCAAAGGGAATCATCTCAGCAGGCTGAGTGTTCTTTTGAGAAGAAGCGGCAGTTCTCATGGGAACAACGTTGCTCTTCTTTTTGATGGCTGTGCCGCCTGACTTCGCCGTTGGAGCCAGCTCCAGGCCTTGGTCATTCGTTCCAAGGATCACATTGTTCAATTCAACAGTTAGATTTTGATTCGTTGTCGCCAGATTGTTGATCTCGCCACTGGTCGCTGCGATTTCTTCCGCAGAGGCCGCATTCGACTGAGATGCCTGGTCCAACTGATTCATGGCTTTACTGATCTGTTGAATTCCTGTTGTTTGCTCTGAGCTTGCCGCCGCAATTTCATTATTCAGGTCAGCGACCTTTTTGATTGAAGTTACGATATTGCCAAGCACGGTTCCGCTCTTGTCGGCAATTCTGCTGCCGCTGTCAATTTGGCTGACCGATGTTTTAATCAATGAGTTGATATCTTTCGCAGAGGCCGCACTTCTTTGTGCCAAGGCGCGGACTGCTTCAGCGACAACCGCAAATCCTTTACCTTGTTCGCCAGCGCGGGCTGCTTCAACGGCCGCATTCAAGGCTAAGAGGTTTGTTTGGAAAGCAATATCATCGATCACGGATATAATTTCTTCGATCTTTTTGGATGATTGAGAAATTTCGGTCATAGACGTGATGAGAGATTTGATTTCGCGTTCTCCATTTTCAGCCGCATCACGAGAGGAGGCTGACAGAGCCGCCGCTTGTTTCGCGTTGTCTGAATTCATTTGAACCATCGAAGACATTTCCTCCAGGGCGGCGACAGTCTCTTCTAAAGAGGCCGCAGCTTCAGTGGAAGAATGAGAAAGACTGTTTCCGGCTTCGTTCAGCTGTTCCACTGAAGAGGCGACTTGTCCACCAGCGACGGTCAGACGTTCGGCAATGGAGCTTACTGATTTTGTTACTGCGGCAGCCAGCCACATGAGTATTCCAAAGATAGCAAAACAGCAAAGGCCCGTTGTAACTGTCAGCATGTTGAAAGCATTGTTTCGGACAACGACGGCTTCTTTTGATTCAGCGACCCCGCGGGCTACATATCCCAGAGCTGTATTTCGTGTGAAACCACCGACGACCTCTCCATACTGAGCGAAATCACCTTTGAGTTCGGCCTTCATTGCAGCATTGTTCTCCGCCTTGTCAGTTTCAGTAAATTTTTTGATTTTGTTCATTGAGGCGATGAGGCCTGTGTACTTGTCTTTGACGGCGTCGAAGGCCTTCTTTTCTTCAGGAGAGAAAGTGGCTTCTGTATAGCTCTTGAAGTTTGTTTCGTATTCTTCCAAGGCAGATGCAATGCCTTTTGCCGCGGAAGTTCGTTCTTCCGCATTCTCTGCATTGATGTAGCTCCATGTGGAATAACCAAATTTATTGCGGGCTTGGCGCAATTCGCTGAGGGCGGAAAGATTGGGGATGATGTCGCCATGGGCACTGTCGATCACGGCGCTTAATTTTTCGAAGCCACCGTGAGAAATATAAAAGACGATGCCGAATCCGACAACGGGGATGAGGGCCGCGCCAAGTAGGCGACCTTTGATACCGCGAAACCAAGATGAAAACGGGGACTGATTCATTGAATGCTCCTTGCAAATGAAACCTTTCTTCGGTTCTCGCTTGGAGGGAGCTTAGTCTAGTTAGTTAATTGGATGTAATGTCCCCCGTGTCTTCCCTCGGTGGAGAAGGACACGGGGTCAGATATCGATTTTAGAAACCGTCTGTATTGCCTACTTTGGCTCTGTCGTCTTCATCAAACGGAATTGCTTCTGCTGATTTTACATTCTTTTCGGCGACTACAGAGGCGGCTTTTCGCATAGGAATAACATTGGTTTTCTTAGAGGCAGTCTTTGGAGTTGGTTTATTTGTTTTCAAAGTTGTCTCTGCAGGAGGGGCACTGCGTCCGGTGTCTCCCCCAAGGACGACGGTATTCAGTTCAACAGTCAGGTTCATTGTGTTTACGGCAAGATTCGAGATCTCACCGCTGGTCGCTGCAATTTCTTCGGCAGATGCTGCATTTGACTGAGATGACTGATCCAGCTGATTCATCGCTTTGCTGATTTGCTGGATTCCTGTCGTTTGTTCAGAGCTTGCGGCTGCGATCTCGTTATTCAAATCAGAAACCTTTTTGATGGAATTCACAATATTCGAAAGGACAGTCCCGCTTTGGTCAGCAATCTCACTGCCGCGATCAATTTGTGAAACGGACTCTTTGATTAAGGAGTTGATGTCTTTGGCAGAGGCGGCACTTCTTTGTGCGAGTGTGCGAACTGCTTCTGCAACAACCGCGAAACCTTTACCTTGTTCTCCAGCGCGAGCAGCTTCGACCGCCGCATTCAGAGCCAAAAGATTTGTTTGGAACGCGATATCGTCAATCACTGAAATAATCTCTTCGATTTTCTTAGAAGAACGGGAGATCTCTGTCATAGACGTGATCAGGTTTTTGATTTCATTTTCACCTGTTTCAGCAGCGTCACGAGATGATGCTGACAAAGCTGCGGCTTGTTTCGCATTGTCTGAGTTCATCTGCACCATTGAAGTCAATTCTTCAAGTGCAGCCACGGTTTCTTCCAAAGAAGCGGCAGCTTCTGTCGAAGAGTGGGAAAGACTGTTGCCGGCTTCATTGAGTTGTTCAACGGCGGTGGCAACTTGTGTGCTGGCGCCAGTAAGGCGATCAGCAATCGAGCCCACTGAGTGAGAGATTTTTGAAGCGATCCAAAGAAGGACCCCGAAGATCGCCACTGCAGATATAGCAGTGATAAGAAGCATCATGTTGAAGACTTCTTTTTGTGTGGCTTTAGCCTCTAAAGCTTGGGCTTCAGCAGTTTTATCATAGAGATCTGCGACAGCGCGATTGAAGTCGCGAACATGGGCGCCGATCTTAGCAAACGGTCCTTCAAGCAAGTCGCCCGCTTGTTTTGTTTTTTCTGGATCGTTGGCTTCCATCAAGGTTGCGATGGTTTCCATGGTTTTGATGAACTCGGGAATTTCTGCTTTTACCTTGTCGTGGATGACTTCTTCACCTGGAAGGAAGGGAGCTTTCGTATAAGCTACGTAGTTGTCAGAAAACTCTTTGATTCCCTCTCGAGCTGATTTCAAAAAAGCAGCACGCTCGTCTGGTTTTTGACCATGTAAGGTGGCCTCAAGAATTTTTGATGAAAATTTATTTCGGGACTGACGCATTTCTCCGATTGCTGCGAAATTTGGGATGATCGATTCGTGCGCGGTGTTGAGTATGACGTTGGTCTTATTGAGACCATTGAAAGCGACACCAAAGATGATGCCGATGCCAATTAATGGTAAAAAGGCGGCAAGTAAAAGGCGGCCTTTAATCCCCTGAAACCAACCTGATATTGAATTATTCTTCATAAGATCCTCTCGAGTAATTAGTACTATTTATTATATTTAATGTTATCTTGTTCGGTTCTTTGCAACACCAGGCTAAGTCCAGTTTCATTACAAGTTACGTTCAAGTTATGATCATGAGGAGCCCCACAATGGTCGGGTTGTCCTTTAATACATTTTAACTAGGAAGACTCGGATACCCAAACGCAAACATGTTTTTGTTCCATCTAGAAACCATCCGTTGTTCCAACACGAGACCTTGTATCTTCATCGAACGGAATCGCATTTGTGGAAGTTCTCTTGGTGTCTTTTCCTGAGGCGTTTCTTCGTAACGGTGTGAGATTGGACTGCTTCGAGGCGGTGACTCGGGTCGCTTTTGAACTGGATTCAAGCGTAGGGAAGTTGGACCCTTCTTGCGCCCCCATAACAACCAGGTTGAGCTCAACTGTGAGATTCTGAGCTGTCACCGCAAGGTTATTGATCTCCCCACTGGTCGCGGCAATCTCTTCCGCTGAGGCGGCGTTCGACTGCGAAGCTTGATCCAGCTGATTCATCGCTTTGCTGATTTGTTGGATGCCGGTGGTTTGTTCAGAGCTCGCCGCTGCAATCTCACTGTTGAGATCAGAAACCTTTTTGACCGAAGTCACAATGTTTGTAAGAACAGCGCCGCTTTGGTCTGCGATCTGACTGCCATCTTCGATTTGAGATACTGAATCTTTAATTAAGCTGGTGATATCCTTGGCAGCAGCAGAGCTTCGCTGAGCCAGGCTGCGAACGGCTTCGGCAACGACGGCAAATCCTTTTCCTTGTTCGCCAGCTCGAGCGGCCTCGACAGCGGCATTCAATGCCAGCAAATTAGTCTGGAAGGCGATATCGTCGATGACTGAGATGATCTCTTCAATTTTCTTTGATGATTGAGAAATGGTCGTCATCGATTGAATGAGACTTTGAATTTCGCGTTCGCCCCGTTCGGCGGCTTCTCGTGAAGACGCGGAAAGAGTCGCCGCTTGTTTGGCATTGTCCGAGTTCATTTGCACCATTGAAGTTAATTCCTCGAGGGCTGCCACGGTTTCTTCCAAAGAGGCGGCTGCTTCAGTGGAAGACTGAGAAAGGCTGTTGCCAGCTTCATTGAGCTGCTCCACAGAAGATGCGACATTGCTTCCTGCTGTTGTCAGGCGAGAGGCAATGGAGCCCACTGATGAGGATATCCGGCCGGCGATAAACATGAGGATAGCAAAAATCGAAAGACAGGCCGTCAGTGTTGTGAACAAGATGATGTTGTTTGCAGTCTTGATGGTGTCTTCTGCAGTCTTTGTATTTGCAAGGGCCGTCTCATCAAAGTATTTTAATGCCGCAGTCGTCATTTTGTTCATGGTTGTGCCCAGCTCCCAAAGACGGCCATCAAGTTGGTGTTTTACCTCATCATAGGCTTCGGGTTTACCACTCTCCACAAGGTCGGCACATTTTTTCAGAAGAGCCAGGTACTCTACAATATTGTCATTACCCAATTTGTCAGTGGGCGCCAGTTCTGCAGGGCTGGGAACTGAATTATAGAGCTTAAAACCTTTATCAAACTCTTCGATGGCTTGGTGAACGATTTTCAAACGTTCCATGCGTTTTTCTGTGGTGGGCATGTTCATCGCCGCCCAAATTTGATAGCCGAATTTATTTCGCGCCTGGCGCATTTCTCCGACGCCTTGAAGATTAGGGATAATGAATTTATTGGAGGTGCTGAGCAGGTCTCCCAGGGTATTGAAGTTTGCGTGCGCAATAAAATATACGATGGTGAAACCCAAAACAGGAAGTGCTGCCGCAAAGAGAAGTTTCCCCTTGATCCCTCGAAACCAACTGCCCATAGATGACGTCATATTTGATGCCCTTTTTCTTTGAAAAAAATGTTACAGACTACAAATTTATTTTCGGTGAATTGCGGGCGAATCGCGAGTTGGTCTAGGCGGAATTGATTGAATGTCCACCGTGTCGGGTGGGGGAGGAGATTCTTTTTTTGATAAAAAAAGGAGGTCGTTAAGACCTCCTTGGGGTAATTAGTTTTTGAAATCTGAGTTTATTTTACTTCCGCCAACGAGTTGTAAGAGTCGCTAATTTTTTGCTGTCTTTCAACTTCCTTACTCCAGCGTTTGACTTCGCCTTGGTAGCCTTGCTGCTTGGCTTTCCATTCTTTTTCCTCGTTCGCCAAAGTTCTGATTTTTTGGCTCACTTGTTCATGCTGATCTTTAAGATTTGCAGCACGAGATTGCCAAATCTTTTTTTCTTCCTGCAGTTGGTTCAGCTGCATTTGATAGTCAGCGACGTTGGCTTCACGCTTTTTTTGGTTTTCTTTGATCTTGGCAATCATGGCTTCGTATTCTTGGATTTTTTGATTCTCCAGGGCTGTCTTGGACTTTTCTTCATTGATCAAAGCGGTGATGTCTTTTTCCTTGCTTCCCACTTTGCCCATGGCTTGATTATTTTCCTCGACTTGTTGCAGGACTTGTTTTTGTTGTCCTTCAACTTGGCCTTTGGCTTTGCCGACTTCGCCTAAGTTGCCTTCAACAGTTTTGAGGTTCTTTTCGTATTCAGTCAGATTGGTTTTTGAATTGTTAAGGTTTGATTTGATGCGTTCAAGACCCTCTTTCGCCGAGTTCTGGGCAAAAGCAGTTGAATGAAGGCTCATCAAAACACCAAGAGTTAACATTCCAAGAGTCAGAGTTGAAATTTTCATATAAAAGATTCCTTCCTTATTGTTCAGACAAACCAGCCACATTTGATTCTTGTGGGCAGACGTTTTTCAAAGAAGAACGGTAGTGACCTACTTCATCTTCCCAGATTTCACCTTTAAATTTCCAGTTCAAACTTTTTTCTTTTTGCACTTTTAATTCAGCACGTTCTTTCGTATTTACATCACCGCCGGCCATTTGATAGCGAAGATGCTCGCCCGCGCCAGAGTACAATTCATACTGAAGCACGTCGTTTTGGTCCAACACCTTATTCAAGCTGGCATACATCTCAGTGAAGCGGGTTTGTAACGTTTTTGCCGCGGCCTTGCGAAGTACATCTTTTTCTTTATCAATACGTGCCAAGCCCTGCGCTCTGATATTTTTGATCGAAGTTCGGGCTTTGTTGGCGATATGGTACTGAATGCGGTAGCTCAATAGCTTCTTCTCGGCAGTCTGTATGGCTTGGACAGCACCTTCGGAAGGACTGTTTTTGCCTATTTTTGTTTTTGCATCAGCAAGTTCTTTGCTCGCCGCATTTTGTTTCTTTAGAAGATCGCGTTCCATGTTGATCAAGTTCAAAGCAATTCTGTTGAAACGACTGATTTCGTCTTCATAAGTGTTGATTTGCTTTTGTACGCTCATATAGCCGGGATGGCGAGCCAGCTCGACGATGAAGGATCTTGGCAAACCATCAACTTCTTTTAAGTCTGAATTTTTAATCCAGCTCTTGACGGTATCATAATAGTTGAGGGGATCTTTATGTGTGGAGTTGTAAGCTTCCAGCTTCTTCTTCCATGGGCTGTATTTTTGGCGCATATCATTGAGGACTTCCGCGCCGTCACCATATTGGCAAAGATTCAAGTAGCCTACGGTACGAACTACGTATGATTCCGGAGCAAAGGCGTTTTTAAAGAAATCCGTGTGCAATGAGAACATATTCCCTGCAGCACCTTCGTAGTCTTCACCCAGAATCTGCGTCCAGGCACTTTCAATCATTGCTTGCAACCAAAGAGGGTTGGATTTGTCCACTTTCAAGTAAGATTGGAAAGCGTCTTTGTATTGGCTTTTTTGGAATTGCATGCGCGCCAAGGTCAATGCACCGACGGAACGAATCTGTGACGTTTTATTGGCCTCTGTAATTTGCATCAGTCTTTCCAAATTGATAATAGCTTCATCGACCTTGCCTTGACGGTAGCTCAACAAAGAAGACAGCATCAAAGCGTCAGGATAGCGAGGAGATGTTTCTGAGATATAGATCAGAGCGTCTTCGACCAGACCCAACTGTCCCACTTCAGAGTAGTATTTTGCACGAGTTAATTGGTAGTCATCGTTTTTTGTGACATCCAATTCGTATTTACTGACCAAAGGGTCAATCATGGCAATATCAGAGTGTTGAAGAACTGTGATGTTTTTCACCAGTGCTTCAGTGGCACGTTGTTGCCAATCCTTGTTTTTTGTCTCTTTGGCAACCTGGATCATGTATTCTCTGAATTCAGAATTAAGTCCCATGCCCTTGGCAGTTTGTGCATAGTTGTACAATGCCTCAATGCGGTGTTCGGGATCATCCATCAACTCCGCAAACAAACCCATAGCCAATTCATAGTTCTTTTGAATCTCGAGGAAAATCAAAGCTTGCAAAAGCTTGTAGTCGTTTGGTTTAAGCTCGTCCATTTTTACGAGAGTGACCTGAGGTTCCTGGGTTACTGGTGCCGCCACTGGATTCAAGATTTTGACATCCGGAATCTTTGCAAAGGCTTCGGCGCTCGTAATTTGTTTTGGGTTCTCGACGGTCAAGGTATAAGGTGTGACCGCAAAGTTCAGCGCCTGAACGGGTGGGTGGCGGCGAACTTCCTGTTCTTTGACTTCGGCGGCGGCGGGGAGGCGCAGAGGACTTAAAGTCGCCGCTTGCACTTCGCGCTCTTCGCCGAGGTCAAGTAAAGGAATATTCTTAACCTTGTAAACTTCCGTTTTTCCTTTCACTACCTTCTTTTGATAAACTTCGAAGGTAGGAACCAGGCTTGTTTTAACTTTTAAGTTTGCCGCTGCTGGGCGCGCTGCTTTCTTGACGGTCAAAGCAGGATCCGCCCATGCAGACATGCAGAGTAGTGGAAGACTGAAAAATATCATCAATGACTTATTCATAAGGACCCCCGCCCCAAGGAATCGTACTTTGTTCACGCCGACTTTGTCGGAGTAGTTAGTGCCAGTAAGTAAGACCAATCATCAATGAGGTGTCGTTCACAGTTTCGCTTCCCTGATCACGGGTACCTGTGATGGCGTTACCGTTGACCGTAGATCCTGGAACATAATACTTCATCTTGTTTTGGCTCGACCAGGTGTTGTTCAGGTCGACTCTCACGGCAAAGTGCTCAGAGAAGAAAATCTGTTGGAAGACGCCAAGTTTGTAAGCAAAAGTTCCTTTGGAATCATTGCCTTCAACTTTTGCAATTTCATAGTTCAAGTTACCTACGCCGACTGAAAGTCCCATATCGAAGTAGATGATCGCTTTATCCAAAGCGCTCATTTTCGCATAGAAGGGAACCCAGATTGCTGAGACAAATTGTGAAGACTTAAAGATGTTATGATCTGGCATAACTTTGTAAGTATTCACGAACTGGTCAACGGCATCATTATCTTTCATGTTCGCGGAATTGTAGTTGAACTCAAAGCCCCAGCGCTCATTCATAAAATAACCCAAATTCGCAGCAAAGATAGAACCTGTGCTGTAAGGGTCATTGAAGGGAATACCCGCTGACGCCGTTAAATAAAATCTGTCGGCCTTGGTGTAGCGACGATTTTGCACGACACTGAAATCGTCATCTTTAGCCGCCCAATATTTTTGTTCGAGCTTTTTGATATCGAGTTTGTCGCTACCACGCTCTTGTTTGGCTTCTGGTTTGGTATCTTGAGCTGTTGCTGTTGATGCGGCACCGATGCCCCACAAGATGACAGACATGTTGATTACTAGTAATGATTTCTTAAACACGAATTACCCCCGTCGTATTAGTTTGTACTCTTGAATAAAAATGGATACGTTACGAGCACGCGAGTTCCCCCTTGCGGATTCGGAAACTTCCATGCGGCAACCCTATTCAATATACATCCCTCGACGGTTGCGTTCTTAAGCGTTGTGTCCCCAATTAACTGTTGTTCTACTGAACCTGTCGGTCCAATAGTGAATTTCACAGCGACTTTCCCGAATAGATCAGGATTGGCACTGAGTTGTCTTTCATAACAATAAAGAATTTGGCCCAATTTCGATTTGATATATTGAGCGATGATTTCGCGATCCAAACCGCCAATAATCTCTGATTCTTCCTCGATCAAACCAACACCGCCAGAGCCTGTGCCCCCAGCAACCAATCCGCCCATGCCAGATGCGTTTTTACCGCCTCCTTTACCATTGGTGGAAATCATCACGCCAGTACCTGTTCCTGCAGCACCCCAGTCACGACCGGAGCGTTCCATATTTCCAACGGCGGCAAGAGCACGACCGGATGGACCGGCACCGGCTTTTACGCCATTTGCAAAAACGACATTGGCACTTTTAGCACCTTGAGCGGAAACCTTTCCGATCAATTGAGAAATACGACCACCAGAAATGGATTTCATCATGTTGGCAATTTTGCCACCACCACCGCCAGTGGGCATTTCTGCCTTAGGACCTGCTGCAGCAGGAGCTTGTTTCACAACAACCTGTTGAGCAGGCTTCGCCACTTCTGATTTTTTGCGTTTTGGTTTCAATTCAGTTTTAACAATAATCTTTTGCGCCACTTTCGGAGGGGCCGTTTCAGCCACAGTGTGTGAACTCTTTGGAGAGAAAATCGCTACTGTGATGAAGAAAGCAGCTGCTCCCAACATCAAGATCACACCTTTTTTAGAGTCTTGATCGACCAATTGACTTGGAGAGAAGCGCGCCAGTCTTGCGGCATCTTCCAAAGACAAGGTTCTTTGGCTCACTTCAACGTCATCCACCATTTGGCGGTGCCATTCAGGCGATGGAATGCAAGCGACTTTGTTATTGGAGAAAGCAGGTTTAAATTTTTTATTTACAGGAAGGATTCTTGTTTCAAGAACGCGACCTGATTGCTTAACCATATACAGCTGGAATTGCTTTCCCAATTCCACGCCCATCGCAGAGCTGTCGCGACCCACAGTTTCCAGGCGTTGGTAAAGATCTGATTCTCGTTTCACTGGAGTGAACGAAAGAGTGCAGTCTTCCATTTCAAGAGTTTGCTCTTTATTGAGCAGTAGAGCCGGGGAGCCAGAGATTTTGGCACCGGTCTGCATATCCATATTCACATACCACCATTGATTGTCGCGGAATTCAAAAATGCCTTGAATTCCCTTTGTCGTTGGGGCGATGGAGATAACGTCGGCCAAACGGGATGAACCGAAGGTTTGAGCCGAATTTGATGAGCGCAACTTCCAAGTTTTCGCAGTCCCGTTTTTAAGAGACTGACGTACAATCAGAGTGAGCATGTAACACCTCTTGTGTTTAGTTGTTCAGGTACAATGCGGATTCGCGAATACGGCCATCCATATCTTTTTGCACATCATAAAGAGGCATAAATTTTATACCTTTTTTCTGCACAAGATAGGCTCCGTCAGGATTACGAATCGTACCCTTGAGGTTCATGTCACCAAAATTTACTTCTTGGACTTTACGGACTGTTCTTTGTTTGGCCAAAGCAGTCGTTGCCCCCAAGAGAATGAAACTGATCATCAACGTTTTTATAAACGTCGCTTCGATGATAGTTTTCACCTGTACCCTCCATACTACAAGTCTCCTGAGATTACGTTCTGACCGACTTTGTTTTGATTTTTCAAATACTGTATCTTCTTACCTAACCAATCGCGCAGCTCAACTTGTGAACTTGCTTTGAATGCCTTTTCATAAGAATCCAAAGCGAGTGTTGGGCTGCCTTTGTAAGTTTCGAACAAGTGAGCTTGCTCCAAGAGGAAGTCGACATTGTCTTTCTTCGCGTTAAGCAAGTCTTTCACTGTGCTCAAGGCTTTATCGACTTCACCTTTCTGAGCGTATGCTTCACTCATCACGGCGCCTACATTGAAAGTATACAACTGTTCTTTACTAAGCGAAGAGAATTTTTCAATTGCTTTAGTAAAATCTCCCTCTGAGAAAGCCTTCACTCCTGCGAAAGTTTGCATTTCTGTAGAAGGCATTTGCATGTCTAAAACTTTATCGAAAAATTGCATTGCTGCATTCAAGCCATCGTCTTTATAAACCAAGCGTGCTTTCTGATAGATGAATGGTGAAGCTTCAGGTTGAAGCTTCAATGCCGCTTCAATCATCCACAAAGATTTTTCAGAGAATCCGCGAGCTTCTGCGCCAACGCTGGCGTAGAACAAACCCAGAGCTCTGGTCTCTTTGTTTTTCGCAAGCTCAAGACCCAGCTTTTCAACGATTTCGAACTGTCTAGAACCATAACAATTTCCTGCAATTTCGATCGGATTAAGCTTCGCAAGTTGCCCTGTTAAAACCGCAGATTTATTGCAGGTTTTTCCACTGCGAGTCTCTGGACGTATCTCGAAACGAGACACCTTTCCGATGCTCATATCTGTCGATGCAGGTAAAAAGGCTGTCATCTTTTCAACAGAAGGGTACTGCACATTTGGAGTCACGGTCTGATCAACACGGATGTTTGCGTAAACTCTTTCTGTCGTTGCGGCTTGCCCTTTAGAGGCGGCCAGAACTTTAAGCTTCGCCTCGTTATCATTCTTCTTGTCTTGAATAGGCGTGATGAGTTTTGCGAGCTCAGCGCGCAACTGTTGTTGCTCTTCTGGTTTCAATGAAGCAGGAAGAGGCATGCTTGTTAGCGCCTCGATATAGTTACCGTAGCAACGGTCAATGCCGCGCATGGCTTCAAGTTGTTGGTAGGGATCTTTACTCATTTTCAAAGCTGTCACATAAGCAGTTTGGGCTTTGTCGAGTTTTTCGGTTTTAATTCCCAGGACTGTCGCAAATTTCTCTTCGCGAGCTTTAACACTTTGTTGAGTCAATTCTTTTTCCAGGACACGGGCTTGTATCAAGCGGGCTTCCGCACGAACCTCTGCCGGTACGTTGCGACCGTTGGCTTTCATAGAAAGATCAAAAGCCGCAGTCATTTTTCCGGCTGCCAGCAATGCCTTCGCCTTATCAATCATGATTTGAGTTGTATAAGGCTCCAAACCCTTCGCTTGAACCTGGTTTTGCAGTTTCGCGAACTCAGGGGAATTCTGTTCGTCTTTATAGGAATCCATCAATTTTGCGTAAATGCGCTCCTGCGTTTTATTGTCAGCCGCAGAGAGGATGTTCATATAAGCAGAACGAGCATCTTTGATTTTCTTTTCCAACAAATAGATGTCAGCAGCGGTTTCAAGGTGTGAATTGCGGTTTTTCTTGTCGAGATCCGCAATTTTAACCAAGGTTTCCGCTGATTTTGAAACTTGGCCGATTTCAGCATAAGCTTTGGCAGCGTCCTTCAAAGCATCCAGATTTTTTTTGTCATCAGGATATTTGCCGGCATATTTCAAGCAGAGTTCCGCGCCTTCGAAGACTTTGCCTTCAGTGTAGTAAAGACCGATGGCCTGCCAAGTAGCGTCCTGGGCAAGTTTAGATCCATCATGCTCTTTCGCGTAGGCAATAAGTTTTTGCGCTGCTTCGTCTTTGTCGCCAGCTTTGGCAAACTCTTGAACTTCCGTGAAATGAGCCTCTTCGAAGATTTTATTCATGTTCTTCTTGCGATTTTCGTCGGTTGAAGAAGTCATGACTTGTTTAGAGAAGGCTTTGATTCCCGCGTAGTCTTTCTTGATATTGAGCATATCCAAAACCAAGTCCTCGGACTTCTTTTTGATATCTGCGTTCTCAGTGCCTTTAACCAAAGTCAAAGGCTTCAACCATTTTTCTGCTTCAGGATAGTTGTTTTCTTCGTAAGCGATGTGACCGATTTTGAATTTGACGGCTGTCGCAAATTTGCCAGTCGGGTGTTTCGCCAGGTAGTTCAACGCCAATTCTTTACGTTCCGCTTCTTTCAAAGCGTCTTTTTTCTTGTCGATGCTTTTCTCTTTAGAGAAAAGAGCGGCATAGTTTGCGTCATGGCGCATTGGATCTTCTGAAGCTTTTTCGCCAACCATCTTGTATTGAACGCTAGCGTCATCATAGTTTTCCAATTGGAAAAGAAGCTCGGCATACGCAAAGCGTGTTTTCAAATCAGGTTTTGCTGGGTCTTCGTTGTCCAACATCAATTTGAACAATTTTTGAGTCAGGTCAGAGAAAGCCACGTTTTGTTTGTTCTTCGTCCAGATGTCCCACCATTTTTTAGCCATATCCAGGCTGGTGTGGCGGAAGCCTTCTGTACATGAGGATTGAACAACATCAGGCTTTTGCAAGGTTCTCCAGGTAGAGTCCTTGCGGCAAAGATCGCTGGCTGTTTGCAAGTGATCAAGAACTTTATCGCGCTTTTTCAAGACCTCATTAGCTTCCACCAAGGCTAAATGGGATTTAACCACGTCAGGACCGGAAGAGCGTTTTTCGATATACTCTTCGAGGAAGATGTTCATTTCCTTTTGACGGCTGTGGGAATCATAAAGTTTCGCAAGGTCCGTCATAGACTGGCCGAGCTCCTCTTCCGTCGTGATATCCTCAAAGAAAGAATAGAGTTTATTTGCAGGGTAGGTGTCACCAATGAAAACCGTCAAATCACGCATTGCTTCGCGACGGAGATTATGGCGGTTTGTTGGCACTTCACCTTCTTGAAGAGGAGGATTGTTTTTTACGACCTCAACCAATTTTTTGATGCCGTTTTCACTGTCATGAAGATTGTAGTAAGCCCAGGCCGCCTTGTACATTCCGTAAGAGTACACGCGACTTTGCGGGAACTTTTCCAGGCGTTGGAATTGTTCCAAAGCCTGGGTGAATTTGCCTTGATCATAAAGGAGTTCGCCCAAGGCCAGAGTTCCGTCAGGAACCAGTGGGGACTTTGGAAAGTTTTGAAGGAGTTTGCCGTAAAGAAGATCTGATTCTTTAAATTTGCCAATTTGCTGATGTGCAAAAGCATTGTTAAACAGAACCGAGTCCATCTGTTTGAATTGGGGAAACTCAGTTTCAATTTTGGAGTAAATTTTAATTGCGCGCTTCATCGCCTCAGAACCTTTTTCGTTAGGTACTGGGAACGAGGAAAGTTTCATCATCGGCGTGTCTTTGTGCAGGTCAAAGAAACGACCTGATTTCGATCTTCTCATATAGAGTTCAGCCAAACGATACCAAAGATCCGCTTCGTTTTTAGAACCTTTTTGTTTTTTAAGAATGGCTTGCAGGGACTCGATGGCCTTGTTTTCAGAGCGAGTGATCAGGATTTCGCTGCTGAAAGCCTTTTTCTCATTGTCATCTTCGTTGTTATTCAAACGAACTTCGGGCAATAGACCTTTTTCTGTCTCTGCAAAACAGTAAATCGAAAAAAGATGTATCGCCATAAGAAGAACTACTGTACGCAGTGCCATAAAACTACTCTCCAACTAATGTAACCAGTTTCAACTGAGGAAAACCTGCCATAGATGCTGTGTACATCACCTTGCGCAAAGTTGCATAAGGGAGTTCTTTGTCAGCTTGGAGGAGAATACGGCCTTCTTTCACATGAGCTTTGTCAGAAGAATTTTTTGCAAGCTTATCAAGCTCTTCGAAAAGAGGCTTAATGAAGTTTGAATCTTTTTCTTCC
The DNA here is from genome assembly GCF_029531655.1 of Bdellovibrio svalbardensis. Lineage (NCBI taxonomy): Bacteria > Pseudomonadati > Bdellovibrionota > Bdellovibrionia > Bdellovibrionales > Pseudobdellovibrionaceae > Bdellovibrio > Bdellovibrio svalbardensis. The sequence goes on along the minus strand of NZ_JANRMI010000004.1, from coordinate 284,675 downwards.
AAATCCTGTGGGAGGAAATCTTCATTCTTCACATCAGCGATTTTTGTCTGGTCAATTTTAAGTGCTTCGCCTGAAAGTGAAATCTTGATTGCCTCCACCGGATTCGACTGTGAAGCCGAGCTTGGAAGACGCAGACCTGTTTCAGGTATGATTTGAACATCTGACGTCGAATAAGTTTGGAGCAGGAACACCAGGAGGATGGTGAACATGTCCGTCATCGAAGTGATATTCAAAGCAAAGGTGGAATTCTTTTTAATATTCGGGTCATAACGACGTCGGCGTGACATGGTTTAGCCCTCCATCATGTTAGAGAATACGATCTCTGGAAACATATACGGTGTGTCCACGTTCTTTCCTTGTTTTGTGTCGAAAACAGGGAATTTTACGGAAGGGTCGTGAGCTTGACGGACTTCATCCATGATTTTCACGATCTCTTTGTAAGGAACTTTGGAGTCGGGATTGAGCTCAAGTTTAAAGATTTCAGGATGTGCTTTTTTGACGGCAACCAGTTTTTGATGCAAAGCTGGCAGATCATAAGCGCCATCTTTCATCGGAACATTTTCAACTTTGTCCTGACCTTTTTCAGTCACTACAATGTTAAAGCCGTCTTTGCCATCCACTTCGAGAGCGATAATGGTAGGTGTTTTATCTTGGTCCTGCTTTTGAATCGCTTCACTGACAACTTGTGGCAATTCAGTTTCGATAACCATCATTTGCACGAAGGCTGATGAAACCAGAAGAACCGGTACAAGTTTTACCATCACGGCAAGCAGGGGAGCCAAATCCAGGTCGAATTCACTGTGATGATTGATTTTAATTTTTTTAGCGCGTCTCATACCTCACAATTTTACTCCGTCCTTCGTCCGGAATTTTTGTCTACACTCCGGCTTCGCCGGAGTACTGAGTCTACCCACATCTCTCAGTTAGTGCTTCGTCTCGGTTAAGAGACTTTCGCGCCGGGAGCTGGAGGTGTCATAGTTGCAGTCACATGGTCAGGGAAAACATTCTGACGAGTAAGGTTCGGGATATGAGCGCTTGTGAGAAGTTCCGCAAGCTTGCTGCATTTTTCCTGCATCTCTTCCATCAATTCATTTTGACGTGAAGTCAGGAATGAGAAGAACACCATCGCCGGAATCGCAACCGCCAAGCCCAAAGCTGTCGTATACATTGAAACCGAGATACCTTGCGCCAGCAAAGCTTGTTTCTGCGCAGGATCGGCTTGTGCAACCGCTTGGAACGACAGGATCAAACCGTGGATCGTACCCAAAAGACCCAGCAATGTTGCAACGTTGGCAAGCATTGAAAGATAGTGCAGGCGTTTTGTGTACAAAGGAATATTCTCTGACAAAGCGATATCATGAGCCTGGAAGATTGAATCGTCATCACGATCGGCTTTTTCCAAGATCGTTTTGAAAGCCGCCGCCAGAGGTTTTTTCTCAAGCTGTGCGCACATCAAAAGAGCTTCATCAAGTTTTTTTGCAAGCACCAGAGTTTGGACTTTGCCCATGAATTCTTCGGAATTCATCCCATACTCTTTGTAGAGCATTTTTGCTCGTTCTGCGACAAGGATCAAAGATCCGATACCAGTCAAAAGAATTGTCCAGCCTACGACACCGGATTCATTCATGAATTTAAGAAATGCCATTTGTTTCCTCCTTGGCAACGCCACCGCGCGACCATTTTGTAAGTTGCTCAGAACCAGTCCCTTGCACTTCGAGGAAACGAACAGCATAATGCAGGCCGGATTTTACATTCAGTCTTTGCTTTGAATAGTTCTTGCGAACGATCTCACAAAGAACATTAAAAGATTGGGAATTCACTTCAGACACTCTGAAATGAAGCATGATTTTTTGACCAGGCAGAAGAAGGGGATCGTTCAAAAGAACGAGAGCTCCATTTTCGCTGACGCTGACGGTCTGACCATCAAAGAATGAATGATCGTTGTGAGCGTATACCGGTGTCGTTAAATCAACACGTGGTACTTTTCGGTCTTTGAAAGATCCCGCGAGATGATCTTTGCTTTCGATGAGACGGCAAAGACGATCTTTGGAGAAATCCTGAAGATCACCTACGAGAGTCCAATTCTCGAGGTGCGGCGCCCATACGAAGTTATAATCATAGAGCTCGCCATTTTGGATCATTGTGATCAAGGATCTGTACTCGTAAGGACCGTATTTCATGTCCCCACGAAGAATAAACCACTCTTGACCTTTTGTAACTGTTGCTTGTGCCCCACCGCTCATACAACACCTTCTTACAATTGGATCGATTTTGGATCGAAGTTAATCTTCACGCTTGTGTTCGCGCCAGGAACTGCGCTGCCATGGAAAGTCAGAATCATAGTTGCTACATCATATGTCCAGCCGTTCGTTGCATCTTGCGGAACGACGACTCCATCAACACTTACCACGATAGTTTCTGGGATTGGTTCGCGAGTCAGCTTGAAAGCGCTGGAAAGCTGGATGATTGAGTCAGAGATGAGTGACAATGAAGTTCCGAAGTTAGAGCAGATCGAAGCTTTCACGCCGCCTGTTGCATCCGAAATCGCAGCATAGCGCTGAGCAACCTTTTGCGCCCCGGTATTCAACTGATTCAAACAAGCTGTATCTTGGATGGAAATTGTATTTACGGAGTAGTTTCTTCCAGCCGCCAAGCCACCAGTGTAAGAGTCCAGGAAGTTAGTATATTTTGAAACAGGATAAACACTGGCGCTGTTGTAGTCTTCTATCAAACCAGTTGTTGAATTTGAAAAGTCGTCTTCGTCACTCACGATAATAACCGCCAGGAATGCGTCAGAACGACGGAAACCAAGGGCATCATTCGTTGGTTCATTGCTTAAAGACTGATAAAGACTTTCAAAGGCACGTTCGTCACCATTCCCATTTACGCCAACCTTGGCGTTGATATCAAAGACACTGCTGAGGTTTGGAGTGTTCTTATCCATAACAAACACACCAGAATGAGTTGTATTTCCATCTCTGATTTTTGCTTTTACACTGTTCGCGTTGAATTGCTTTTCCCAGCCGTCTGTTGTGACCACTGCCATGTGGAAGTCATAGTTGAATTGGTTGAAGCGTGAAATGAATGATTGAAAGTTACTTGCCAAGTTAGCTTGTGATGATGCCATAGAGCCCGAGTTGTCGATCACCCAAAGGATATCGATCTTCTTAGGGACGTACACAGCTTCCTGCTTGAAGTCTGCAGAGTCTGCGAGAGTAGAGAAAGATCCTCCACCTTTAGCGCAACCTGCAAGCATTGCTACCGCTGAGGCGAATGTCATTGCTTTGCGTGCGACTTTGTTAACCATACTCTTGCCCTCCTAGGCATCCCCACCACGTTTGCGTTTCGTGATGAAGTTAGTTTCGTTGAAGAAGGTCGAAAACTGAAATGCCCCCTAAGTGCGTGAATTCGTTTTTTAATTTGTTAAGAGTCTCTTTTTGACACGTGCTAAATGATTGAAATCATGCGTGTTTGGCTAAAAGACCAGCCTCAAAATAATTTTCCACTGTTAAACCTTTGCGCACTTTACTTGAAAATTCAGCTTGGTGAGGTGGCTAAGTGCGCGTTTATTTGGGAAGTCTGAAAAGAGTGATGAACTTTTCGTCGCCTTAAAATTGAAATTTTAAACCGTGTTTCGTAACACTGGCTAGGGATCAAGGTCTCGCGAAAACTCTTCTTTAGATCAGTCTGGTTGGCGACTTGAGATGGGGTTCGATGTTCAAGCATAGAGGAGCGTCGTCAAAATTGCGACGCTCCCAGAGAGCGGAACTATGCTTTTTCGGTATTTTTTAAAGCTGCTTTGGCCTTCAGCCAGTAAGCTTCTTTGTCATCAAGACTCAACGTGCCCCAATCTTTGGAGTCGGCTTCGCTGAATTCAATCATTTTATTGAAGCGAGCTTCGAAGCGGGAGTTGGCTTTGCGCAGAACTTGTTCCGGATCCATGCCCAGGTGACGACCGAGTTGGGCCAGAGAGAACAGGACATCACCCAGTTCGTGTTCGATTTCCGCGGCAGAGACTAAATCCAGCGCTTCGCGCAATTCATCCAATTCCTCTTCAACTTTGACCATAACACCCTCGGCATTCGCCCAATCAAATTGCAACTTCTCGGTGCGTTTGCCTATTTTGAAAGCGCGTTGCAGAGCTGGCAGGGGAGGAACATTCAAGGCATAAGCAGATTTAGCCTCTTCGCCTTTCAGGGCTTTTTCCTTTTTCTTAATTTCTTCCCAGTTGCGAATCACTTCAGCAGAATCTGCGACGCTGACATCAGCAAAAACATGGGGGTGACGACGAATGAGTTTCTCGGAAATGCTCTCAATCACATCAGCAAGGGTGAATGCGCCACGCTCGCCGGCCATCTCTGAGTGCAACAGCACTTGGAAAAGAACGTCCCCCAGTTCTTCCTTCATTTTTTTGTCGCGATGCGATCCCTTGTCTTCAATGGCTTCCACCAGTTCGTGGGTTTCCTCAATTGCATACTGGGTCAAAGACTCATGAGTTTGCTCTTTATCCCAAGGGCAGCCGTCCGGACCCCGCAGTGATTTTACGATCTCGACTAAGGACTCAATTTGACGTAAGTTAGAGGGAGATTTTGCCATTTAGGGCCTCGACTTTCTTATTGGAATGGTATCAATGCTAGCCTAAACCGAGAGCCTAATGGAAGATCTAAATTGAGTATCAAAGTTGAGATTGGACGCAAACTAAGTTATGCAGCGAAACAAGCACTCAAAAAAGGGCGACAGTCCTACGACGCGTGTTAACTACGAAGATCACAGTCTGAAGTTTTTGGACTGGGTGGACTCCATTGGTTTGGAGAAAACTTTCTTCGGCCGTGTTGTGCAGTTGATGGAAGAAAAATTCTTTATTCGTCGTGCGGCTTTGATTTTCCTCTATTGCGTTCTACTTTCCTATACCATCTTTTATCAGTTCGATATTCCTTATAACTTCAATGTCGGCGATGTGGCGAAATTTGATGTCAGTTCGCCGATCGGCTTTGAGATGACCGATGAGGTCACGACTGAAGAGAAGCGACTTAAAAGTGAGTTCGCCGTGCCCATGGTTTATGACTATGACACGAATGTTTTTGAACGGGTCTCGCAAGGATTGATTCATTCTTTCCGTACTTTAAGGGCTTATTACCGTGAAACGAATTGGCCCAAGTCATCTGCTGAGCATCGCGCGAAGGTGAAAGAGTTCTTTCAGTACAAAAAGGAATTTGAAAAAGAGCTGGGCGTTCAAGTTTCTGACTTCATGTTTGAATGGTTGATTGATAACAAGTTCAATCCACGTATTGAATCTGTTCTGATCCGCAATCTTGAGAACTGGTATGAAAAGAAGATTGCAGAGGCTCCAGATCGCTTTATTCCGGCAAATCAAACCAACATCGTTGCCAGAGTGGTGCACAAGAATAATCTTGGCAGAGAGTTCTCAGTAAGCCGCAGTGAAGTGCTGGATTTGCAGGGGCCGGAAAACTTTAACCTCGATGATAAAAAAGATCTCGAGCGCTTTAGTGAAAGTGATCGTGCGAATATCTTGTATTTTGCACGTTCGTTGCTGGTTCCGAATATGACTTTGAACAAGCAGGAAATCGCAACTCGTCGTCAAGCGGCCCGAGAGGCGGTTATCCCGGTTTCAATCACGATTAAGAAAAATCAAACGATCATCGCTCAAGGGTCAGTGGTTCAGCCATTCCAGATGGCCGTAATCAAACAAATTGAGAATATTCGCGCCGATAAACGCAAAGACATCATGTCGCTTTCCATGGCCTTGTTGCTTTCTGTTTCCATCCTGGTGTTCTTTTCTTACTTGAAGCGATTTAGCTTAAATCGCGTGAAAGTGGAGTTTAAAGATCTCGTGGTCATGATGTTGATCGCCTTTGGGATGATCCTGTTCACGAAATTATATCTATTTATCACGGACGCCGCCTTCGTTTCCAAATTGGGCCATTTGCTGCCGGCGACTTTCTGGTTGTTTGCAGCTCCCGTTGCGGCGGGTCCGATGTTGGTAGGCTTGCTTGTAACCTCCGGTGAAGTGGTTTGGCTCTTTACGGCCTTTATCTCTGTCTGCCTGGGTGTGATGGTAGACTACAATTATGCGTTTATGATTGTCAGTTTGGTTGGCGGGATTGCCGCAGCTCGCGGGGTCTTTAACTGCAAAACTCGTAATGACATTTACTTCGCCGGGGTGAGAACGGGTATTGTGAATGCTCTGATGATTGCCTTTATTCTGACGATGACCAAGTACGATCAGGAGGGCGGAGTCAAAGAGATCCTCTTTGCTATTCCGGGTGGTTTCATCGGGGGTATTTTCAGTGCCTTGTTTGCGATGATGTTCATTCCTCTGTTGGAATCGATCTTTAACTACACGACGGATGTTAAATTGCTTGAGCTGAGCAATTTGAATCACCCTCTGTTGAAAGAGATGATCGTCAAGGCGCCGGGAACCTATCATCACTCTATGATGGTGGGATCAATGGTGGAAGCGGCGGCTGAAGAAATTGGGGCCAATCCATTGCTGGGTAAAGTGATGTGTTACTATCATGATATCGGCAAGATGGAGCACTCAAATTACTTCATTGAGAATCAAAAGCCGGGGCACAATCCTCATGATCATATTTCTCCGTTTATGAGTAAAACCCTTCTGATTGCCCACGTTAAGGATGGCGTGGAAATGGGGATTTCTTATAAGCTCGGCAAGCCTATTATTGACGGAGTGATTCAGCATCACGGCACCACCTTGATTTCATACTTCTTCAACAAGGCCTTGGATCTAAAAAAGGGAGATGACCCAGAAATTAGCGATCAGGACTTCCGTTATCCAGGGCCCAAACCGCAGTTCCGTGAATCTGCATTATGTATGCTGGCTGACAGTATCGAGGCTGCCGCACGTTCATTGGATGAGCCGACCCCGGCGCGTTTGCAGAACATTGTGCGAAATATCATTCAAAGAAAGTTCTCGGATGGGCAGTTGGATGAATGCAATCTGACTTTGAAAGATATTTCAAAAGTGGAAGCGGCCTTTATCCGCATCTTATTGGGAATTTACCATCAACGCATCGACTATCCTCGCAGTGCGGGTGGTGGTTTGGGTGAAGTGAGTAAGGGAACATAGATCGTATGCAAGTTCTAATCGTGAATGAATCCAAGCACGCCATTCCCCGCAAATTCGTTGAAGAATGGATGAAAGCTCTTACTGCTGAGTTAAAAAAACGCAAAGTCATCTCAGCAGACAAGGCCAAACGTGAGCTCGCGATGGTCTTCCTGGATAAGAAGCCTGCTCAGAAGATCAACAAAGAGTTCCGCGGAAAAGACTATGCCACCGATGTTTTGAGTTTTGATTCCATGGACCCTTTATCTTTGGGGGAGCTGGTGTTGTGTCCCGAGGTGCTCAAACGCCAGGCGAAAGAGCACGGCCTGACTTTCCAAAAAGAACTTGGCTACATGTTGCTCCACGGCGTTCTGCATCTTTTGGGTTATGACCACGAAACATCTGAGAAGGACGCCAAAGAAATGTTCGACCTTCAGGATGCTGTTTTCGAAAAGTTGCTGCAGAGCGGCTCTTGACATAGCTCCCGTAAAAAATGACATTGTTTGCATGTCTATCGTTACTGAAGCTTCAGAAGTAAAAAGTAAAATCTTAGCTCTCGAGAGTTTTTCAAAGGAACTCCGGGGGTATCTTTGACCTAGATAAGAAAAAGAAGCGTCTGGATGAGCTTGCGATCCAAGCAGAGAATCCGGCTCTTTGGGAAAAACCTGCAGAAATGCAAAAATTGAACAAAGAAAAAAGTCTGCTCGAAAAAGCAGTGGGTGAGTTCGAGGGTTTTTTAAACCGTATGAACGACGCCAAGGTTTTGCTTGAGATGGCTGAAGAGGCGCAGGACGAAGACAGTTTTACGGAAGTAAAAACCGAAGTCGCGGCTCTTGAAAAATTCGGACAAGAACTTGAATTAAAGCGAGTTCTTAATGGCGAGCTCGACAGCAATAGTACTTATCTATCGATCAACTCAGGAGCCGGTGGTACGGAATCCTGCGATTGGGCAGAGATGCTTCTTCGTATGTACATGCGTTACGCCGACAAACACGGCTACAAGTATCAGATGATCGATGTCACCGAGGGTGAGGGCGCGGGGATAAAATCCTGCACGCTTTTGATCGAAGGCCCTTATGCCTACGGGTATCTTAAGGCTGAATCAGGTGTGCATCGCCTGGTGCGTATTTCACCATTTGATTCGAGTGCAAGACGTCATACTTCTTTTGCCTCTGTGTTTGCCTGGGCAGAGGTTGATGACGATATCAATATTGAAGTGAAGCCTGATGAAATCAGAGTGGAAACCTTCCGTTCCAGCGGCGCCGGTGGACAGCACGTCAATAAAACCGACTCTGCAGTTCGTATGTACCATTTGCCGACAGGTATAGTGGTTTCTTGCCAAATTGAACGTTCGCAGATTCAGAACCGTGAAAAGGCGATGAAGATGTTGAAGGCGAAGCTTTACGAAAAAGAAATCGAAAAGCGCAATGCGGAAAAAGACGCAATGAATTCGGTGAAAAAGGCCAATGAGTGGGGATCGCAAATCCGCTCGTATGTCATGCATCCCTATCAGCTGGTGAAAGATCATCGCACGGATTTTGAGACCAATCAGGTTGATGACGTGATGAATGGCGATTTGGATGATTTCATTATGTCTTATCTTAAATCGCAAATCACAGCTGAAACTCCAGCGCTGTGAAAGTTTAAAATGAAAATCTTAAAGTGAGAGTCGGTAAAGTGAAGTTTGGCAAAATGAACCCAGCATTGGCGTGGATTTCTTGGCGGTTGTTGCTGTCGAGAAAAACACTCTTTGGTGGGACCGCTCCTCTCGCTCTTTTGGGCTTGGTCTTAGGGGTCGCGGCCCTGGTTGTATCTATGGCCGTGATGAGTGGATTTGAATCCACTTTGCAACAAGCGATGACCGATGTCTCGGGGCATGTCCAGGTTGTGAAGCGTTCCCGCTTTCCTGATGACTGGAAAGATCTGGAAACGCGAATCAAAAAGGCAGAGCCAACTTTGCAGGGGGCTACGCGCTTCGTGTTCGTCGAAGGAATCATGGCTCATAATGGTCAAATTTCTGGCGTTCTTTTGGAAGGCCTTGATACCGATCGTGTGAACAGTGTTCTGCGTTTCAAAGCTCGGGTGCAAAGTGGCAGCGATGATCTGACTCAGCCGTCAGAGGTCCCGCTGGCTTTGATTGGTTCGGGTCTTGCCAAGAAGATGAACCTTAAAGTGGGCGATGTATTTCGCGTCGTTGTGCCGGTGACAGAAACTGTGGATCCTTCAAGTCTGCAAAGACGAGTGGGGCAGTTCAAAGTTCAAGGCATTATGGAGCTCGGGAAGTACGACTGGAATGAGCGCTTTGTCGTTACCGGTTTGACGGCCGCACAACAGGTTGCGGATATTGGCGACCGCTATAGTGGATTGCTTTTGCGTTTTCAATCCGCGCAATACGCTCGGGAGGCGGGTTTTAACTTGAGTCGCAGCTTGGGTTCTCCTTACTGGGTTCGGGACTGGCGTGATTCAAATGAAAATCTTTTTGATGCTGTCAGCGTGGAGCGCCCGGCGATCTTTTTTGTGGTCTCCATTATTATTTTCGTAGCGGCCTTTAATATTTCCTCCACGTTATTTGTTAACGTTGTCCAGCGCTACAAAGACATTTCCATTCTTAAAACTGTGGGACTGAGTCGTAAAGACATCATTCAAATCTTCACTTTCCAGGGGCTTTTTATGGGCGCCTTGGGGCTGTTGGGGGGCTTTGTGCTGGGCTTCATTCTGTGTGGCCTTTTCAATATGGCGCAAAGCAGTCTGGGGCTGATTTCGGGGATGGTTTACCGAGTCGACAGCATCAGTTTGAGCATTCGTTTTTCCGACACCATCGCGATTTGTTTTGCGACTTTATTGATCTGTTTTATTGCTACCTTGGCTCCGGCACGCAGAGGCGGGCAGCTGACGCCAATGGAAGGACTTCGTAATGAGTGATGCAAATGTTTTCATGAAAGCCACAGACATTCATAAATCCTACTCTCATGCGAAGGGTGAACTCGAGATTTTGCGCGGAGTGAGCCTGGAAATTAAAGAGGGCGAGGCTTTGGCGATTTTGGGTTCTTCAGGCGCCGGCAAGAGCACCTTGTTGCAAATTATGGGGACTCTGGATCGTCCCACTCGCGGGCAATTGACCTGTGAAGGACGTGACTTGTTGGCGATGAGTGACGAAGAACTGTCAAAATTTAGAAACTCGGAAATGGGTTTCGTCTTTCAATTTCATCATCTCTTGAGTGAGTTCACGGCCCTTGAAAATGTCATGATTCCTTGTCGCGTGGCAGGGGAGTCACCAAAGATTGCAAAAGAAAAAGCTTTGCATCTTTTGGAATTTATGGGGCTGGCTGAGCGCGCCCAGCATTACGCGAATGAGCTGTCAGGCGGCGAGTTGCAGCGTGTCGCTATTGCTCGCGCATTAGTCCGCAGTCCTAAAATCCTCTTTGCTGACGAGCCTACGGGGAACCTGGATTCTCAGACCAGCGGAAAAATCCAAGAACTCTTTTTCAGACTCAAGGAAGAGCTAAAATTGGCCATCGTCATCGTCACTCACGATCTTACTTTTGCCACTAGATTTCCGAAGGTCTACCGAATGAAAGACGGTCAATGGGTCTAAACCGTTGAAAAAGGATCAGCTGACTGCGTTGTCGGCAGTTTTCTTCCATTCCGGCGTAGCGCTGCTACGCCTACATTTCACAAAACTACCTCCGCCTTGCATCTGACCCTTTTTGAACGGTTTAAGATCTAAGTGGGTCTGTTCGGTCGTTCTGGAAATTAAGTTGCAGCGCTCCTATTTGACAGGACCTTGGTCTTAGGCTACGATTCCTCAAATAAATTGTAAGTATGGAAAACCTTTGGGTTTTTCGAAAAAAACAACATGTTGGGGAATTCGAACTTTGTTTAAGCTTCTTTGTGCTCTGCTTATAGTTACTTCGACTTCGCCGCTTTTAGCGGCGCCTAAGGCGAAGAAATCATCCCAAAAGAAACCATCAGAGGTTGTGGATACTTCCAATCTTCCTTCTGGTTTGACCATCAAAAACATTGAGATCACTGGCAATCGCAAAATTGAAAAAGACGCGATCGTCGCGAAGCTCACTTCCAAAGTGAATGAAGAGTATTCCGCGAAGCATATTCGTGAGGATGTTGAAGCTCTTTTCAAGCTGGGCTACTTCAATGATATTGAAGTAGATCGTTCTGTTGCGGGCAAAGATGTGTCTTTGACTTACAAGGTTCTGGAAAAACCTTCGATTGCAGAGATTGCTTACGAAGGTAATAACGAAATTAAATCTGATGATATTGCTGAAGCCGCAGGGATTAAGCCTTATCAGCTTCTCAATATGCCAAAGATTAAAGAGGCGGTTGAGAAAGTTCAAAAGCTTTATGAAGACAAAGGTTTCTTCCTGGCTAAAGTTGAAGCGGAAGTGGAAATCATCACGAAAGATGAAACTGTTCGCTTAATCTTCAAAGTCCGTGAGAATGATAAAGTGAAAGTGAAAAAGATCACTTTCCTCGGTAATAAGCATCTGACAGAGCGCGAGTTGAAAACAAAAATGCTCACGCAAGAGGGTGGATTCTTTTCTGCAATGAGCGGCTCTGGCCAATACAAGCAAGAGATGTTTGAGCGCGATGTTCAAATCTTGCGTTTCGCTTACTACAATCAAGGGTATGTTCAGGCGAAAGTGGACCGTCCACAGGTGACGGTGACTCCTGATAAAAAGAATATTTATATCACCATCCATATCGAAGAAGGTGAGCAGTACTCTGTAGGGGATGTTGACTTCGCCGGTGATATTTTGTTCCCGAAAGAGGAGCTTTATTCTGCCATTCAAATCGATAAAAACGGTGTCTTTGCTTACGATGTCTTGCAAAAGGATATCAGTGAGTTGACAGCGAAGTACGGCGATTTGGGATATGCTTATGCCAACGTTATTCCACGTACGCGCTTCAATGATAAAGAGCGCAAAGTGGATTTGGTGTTTGAATTCGACAAGGGTTCAAAAGTTTACTTCGGCAAATTCAATGTGATCGGTAACTCCAAGACTCGTGACAAGGTTGTACGTCGTGAATTGAAAGTTCATGAAGGGGAGCTCTATAATGAGACTCGTCGTCGTCAATCATTGGAAAATATTCAACGTCTGGGCTTCTTTGAGGAAGTGAACTTTAAGACGTCAGTCGACCCTGTGCACAATGAGATCATGAACGTGGATATCAATGTGAAGGAGCGTAATACCGGGCAAATCCAATTGGGTGCTGGTTACGGAACCTCACAAGGTTTTACTCTTCAAGGATCTGTGAATCAGTCAAACTTCTTGGGTAAAGGTCAAAACCTTGGTGCCTCTTTGAATCTGAGTGGTACAGGTAGTTACTACAGTTTGTCTTTCACCGAGCCTTACGTGAATGACACTCTCTGGTCAGCCGGTGCCGATGTGTATCGCAGTGCCAACTCCGCACGTCTTGACTACGAAGAGGCTCACACTGGTGCGGCTGTTCGTTTTGGTCACCCGGTGGCGGAAAACACACGCGGTTATTTGCGCTTGAAATATGATAAGTCTGAATTGGATCCGACCTATGATTCTTCTGGAAAAGTAATTACGGATCAGGACTTGTTCCCATTGTCGACAGCTTCCGGTGAAACGGCTTCGGTCACAGGCACTCTTGAGTATGACACAAGAAATGATCGTTTTTCTCCGACAAAAGGTATCTTCGCGAGTGCTTCTTATGAGTACGCAGGTCTTGCTGGGACTATCAAATACAATCGCATGAACGGAACTTTCCGTTTCTTTAAAAACATCTTCTGGGATGTTACTTGGAGAAATTCACTTCAGTACGCGAAGATTGCCAGCATTGGCGGGGAAGATGTGCCATTCAATGAATTGTATCTACTTGGTGGACCTTACTCGTTGAGGGGTTATCGTTCGTACCGCGTTGGTAAAATGAAGTTCTCTAAGAAGATTCATAATGAGCTGACGGATCCAGCGCATGTTGGTGGGCCGGTGCCAGAACCATCAGCAACTCAGCAAGCCATGCGTTTCTACGGCGGTACTCAACAAGCCTTGTATCAAACAGAGCTGCAATTCCCATTGGTTAAAGATGCGCAGATTTATGGTGCGGGATTCTTCGATATCGGTGCGGCAGATGATGTTTTGACGTCAGATAATTTCTTTGCCGATGTGGGTTTTGGTATCCGTTGGTATTCACCAATTGGGGTGTTGCGTTTCGAGTGGGGCTTCCCTTTGAATCGTGATCCTTTGTATCATGATGCCACAGTCTTCGAATTCTCCATCGGGCCTAGCTTCTAAGCGGACCGGTGAAAAAGGCCCGCTCGACTGCGTTGTCGGGCCTTTCGCTTCACTCCGACGTGGCGCTGCCACGCCTGCGTTTCGCGAAAAACCCTCCGCCTTGCGATCGGACCTTTTTGACCGGTCCTTGGTTTTGTGGGGTATGAGGCGGGTTTAGTAGATTTGTTTTTTATATTTAAGGGGATTTTTTTATGAATAAGGGTTTGCTTTTTTTGTGTGTGGTTTTGGCAACGGTTGTGGCTAAGGCTGAGTCTAAAATTGGGTTTGTGGATGTTCCTAAGGCTATTCAGGCTACTTCGGCTGGTAAAAAGGCTAAGGCTGAACTTGAGGGTCAGTTTAATGTGAAGAAGAAAGAGCTTGAGAAAAAAGAAGCTGACTTGAAGAAGATGAATGAAGACTTTGAGAAGAAGAAGACTGTTTTGTCTGAAGAAGCATTGCGCACGAAACAGATGGAATTCCAGAGTGAGATGATGAAATTCAGAGACGAAGTGGCTAAGAGTCAGTCTGAAATTCAAAAAAGACAGCAAGAATTGACGGCTCCTATTTTGGAGAAGATGCAAAAAACTATCGCAAAAGTTTCTAAAGATCAGGGCTATACACTTGTCTTGCAAAACACACAGGGAGTTCTTTTTGCAACACCTGAGATTGATTTGACGGATGCAGTAATCAAAGCGTTCGAAAAAGATAAATAGAGCGTAGCTTTTCGACCACAGGTCTGTGATTCGCGCGCTCTGGGGAACGAAATTATCGTTTCCTTTTGCAGGCGGAAGCTGGCACAATTACCTAGTCGGATTTAAAGATTTTGAAGGAGTATACAATGAAAAAAATGGTCGTGGTGTTGAGTGCTCTATTGATGGCAGCCGCAGCACATGCAGAGACAAAAGTTGGTTTCGTAGATATGCAAAAAGCTATTCAATCTACTTCTGCTGGTAAAAAGGCAAAAGCGGAACTTGAAGGCGATTTTAGCAAAAAGAAAAAAGAACTTGAGAAGAAAGAAGCCGATTTGAAAAAAATGGGCGAGGACTTGGAAAAGAAAAAGTCTGTTCTTTCAGAAGAAGCTCTTGGTAAAAAACAAGCTGAGTTCCAAGAAGAGATGCTGAAATACCGCGATGTGGTTGGAAAAAGCCAAGTTGAAATCCAAAAAAAGGAAAGAGACCTAACTGCTCCAATTCTTGAGAAAATGAAAAAAGTGATCGCTAAGATCGCTAAAGAAAAAGGTTACTCGCTGATTATGGAAAATAATCAAGCGATCTTGTTCGCAACGCCTGAAAGTGATCTGACAGACGAAGTGATTAAGGCCTACGAGAAAGAAAAATAGTTAGAGAGATAAAAGGGCCTCACGAAGGCCCTTTTTAAATTTAAACGTACTTAGGACAGATTATGGCAAATTATAAAATTCATCCAAGCAGTGTTATTTCAGCCGATGTAGAGATCGCGGACGATGTGGAAATCGGACCTTATTGCTTGATTCAAGGTAAAGTTAAAATTGGTAAAGGCACGTTTGTAGAAGGTCATGTGACCTTGGGAAGTCGCCACGGTATCTTGGAAATTGGCGAAAACAATCATTTCAGTCCCGGTGCAGTTATCGGCGGCGCTCCTCAGGATATTTCTTATAAGGGCGAACCGACCTCTTTGATTATTGGCAACAATAATACCTTCCGTGAGTTTTCCACTGTGAATTTGGCGACAAGTAAGCATGATAAAAAGACCGAAATTGGTAACAACGGTTACTTTATGGCTTACACGCATATTGGTCATGACTGTAAAGTTGGTAACAACGTCATCATCGCCAATGACTCTCATTTGGGTGGTCACTGTATTATTGATGACGGCGTGACGATTGGTGGGGTGAGTGCCTTCAATCAATTTGTGCGTGTTGGGCGTGGTGCTTTTGTTGCGGGCTCAGCAGTTGTTAATAAAGACATTCTGCCGTTCTGCCGCGCTCAAGGGAACTATGCAATGGCTCGTGCGACCAATAAGATTGGTCTTTCACGTAAAGGATTCTCTCGTGAAGAGGTTTCCAATGTTCATAAAGCCATCCGTATCATGATCTTGGGTTCGCACACTGTTGAAGAAGGCATTGCGCGCGTTGAGCAAGAGTGCGTGATGAGCGAAAACATTATCTATTTCATTAACTTTATGAAAACGACGAAACGTGGACTTGCAATCGACAGAAGTCCTAAAGGCTGGCAAGACGATGAGTAAAAAACTTCGCGGCGCGGTTATCGGTGTAGGTTATCTGGGTACTTTCCATGCTCAGAAATATAAAAATAATCCGAATGTGGAGCTGGTGGGTGTTTGTGATGCCTTCCCTGCGCAAGCTGATAAAGTAGCGGCCGAGTTGGGTGTTAAAAGTTTCCATCGTCCGCAGGATCTTATCGGTCAAGTGGATCTGGTGACAATCGCAGCCAGCACTCTTAGCCACTTTGAAGTGGCTAAGATGTTTTTGCAAAATGGCGTTCATGTGAACGTTGAAAAGCCAATTACAGCGACAGTCCCTCAAGCCGAGGAACTTGTCGCTTTGGCTGCAAAAAACAATTTGAAACTTGCGGTGGGGCATATCGAAAGATTCAACCCTTCTGTAAATGAAATTAAAAAACATATTAAGAATCCAAAGACCATTGAGTTGGTGCGTACTGCGCCTTACAAAACTCGTGGTGCGGATGTCAGCGTTCTCCATGATTTGATGATTCATGATATGGATTTGCTATTCTGGTTGAGTGGCAGTGAAATCGACTCCATGATCGCCTCGGGCACTATGTTGGTGTCCAAAGAGTTGGATACTTGTTCTGCCTCTTTCAAAATGAAAAACGGTGTGCAAGGAATCATCACGGTGTCTCGCGTGGCGACAACACCAACAAGATCTGTTCGCATTGTTCAGGATGATTGCACGATCTTCGGCAATACTGGCATTCATGAAATCGAAAAAGTTGAAAAAGGTGATGGCACTCCAGACAATCTCACGAAAGTGACGAAGTGGACCGTCAACAAAGAAGACGCACTTCAAAAGGAAACAGACGCCTTTGTTGATTGCGTATTGAATAACACGACTCCTGTTGTAACGGGTTTGGATGGTCTCAAGGCTCTTAAAGCCATCGAGCAAGTTCAGAATTTGGTCTGTACGCCGGCTTCGTCGGTTTAGAAAATGAGGATTCATGGATCAGGTTTTATTTGTCGCAGCTGAAGCATCCAGTGTTACCTATGCTCAGCGTATTCTTGAAACATGGAAGAAGCAGGGGCGTAAAGTCCATGCTTTCGGTGTTGGCAGTCAGGAAATGGAAAATCTGGGATTTGAACGTCTTGGTAAATCCGAAGAGATGGCTGTAGTTGGCGCGGCAGAGATCATCAATCACTTCAGCCTTCTTAAAGGCGTATTTGACAATTTGGTGGCGGAAGCTGAAAAGCGCCGCCCTAAAGTGGCAGTAGTAATGGATTACCCTGAGTTCAATTTAATGTTGGCGAAGAAGCTTCATGCGTTGGGCATTCCGGTTGTTTATTATATTTCCCCACAAGTCTGGGCATGGCGTAAGGGCCGTGTTAAGACGATCAAAAAATACTGCAAAAAAGTTTTCGTTCTTTTTCCCTTTGAGGTGCCTTTCTATGAGGAGCACGGGGTTCCCTGTGATTTCGTGGGACATCCCTTGTTAGACGAATTGGATGAGCGTTTGATCGACGATGAGGCTTATCTAAAGACCCATCGCAATCAATGCGGTATCCGGGATGATGAAATTGTTTTGGGCTTGATGCCGGGCAGTCGTCGTTTGGAACTCAAACAGCATTTTCAGATTCAATTGGATGCGGCAAGAATTCTTGCCAAGAAATATCCTAATTTGAAAGTTGTGATTCTGACGGCACCGACCTTTAGCAAAGAGCAAATGCAGGACTATCTCGAAGACTTCCGCTTGCCTTATATTCTTCTTAAAGACGAGCCCTTCCGTATGATCCACTTGGTGGACATGATGTTGGTCGCTTCGGGCACTGCCACCCTTCAAGTGGGGTTGCTGAAGAAACCGATGGTTATCATGTACAAGATGAAATGGCTCACGGGCGTTTTTGCGAAGCTTGTCGTTCGTGGAACCAAATATTTTGGTTTGGTGAATTTGATCTTGAATCGCGAAGCGGTTCCGGAAAGATTCCAGAGCGAAGTCACTCCAGAGAAAATCGCGGCTTTGTTGGAACGCTATATAGTGGATCCCGCTTACTATTCCAAAATTAAATCAGACCTGGGCGAGCTTCGTTCTTATCTTGGTGATAAGGGCGCAACTCAGCGTGTGGTTGCTGCTTTGGATGAGTACCTAAAGCCATGAGACCTTATCTTCGTCCGCTGTCATTTTTGTATGATCAGATCGTGGGGGTTAAAAACTCCCTCTATGATCGCGGCGTGATCGAAGCTTATAAGGCTCCAATTCCAGTCATCAGTATTGGAAATTTGACAGTTGGCGGAACCGGCAAAACCCCACTGACGGATTTTTGTCTTAAATATTTGGTTCAGGCGGGAAGAAAAGTGGCTGTTGTCAGCCGCTCTTACCGCGCGGATGCGCAAGCACCTTGTTGGGTGGATGTCAGTCATCCCTTCGGAGCACGTTATTATGGTGATGAACCATTGTTGTTGGCGCAAGCAAACCCGGAAGTCGCAGTCTTTGTAGGCTCGACGAAGTGGCGAACTGCTGAATATGCAGTCCGTAAAGAAAAGTATGATGTCGTCATCGTTGATGACGGTTTTCAGCACCGCAAACTGCAACGTGATTTGAATATTGTGATTTTGGATGCCACCGAAGACATGGCGAACTATGAAGTGGTTCCGGAGGGGCGTGCCCGTGAATCTTGGGCAGGCCTGGAACGAGCTGACTTGATTGTTCTGACCAAATGCAACCTGGCTGACGAGGCCAATCTGAAGGCTCTGGAAGCAAAGCTTCCGAAGAACAAAGAAGTTTTGTATTTCGGTTATGATATTCGAAAGTTTTGGAATCAAAAACAATCCGAATTTAAGTCTCGAGAAGAATTGCAGGGGAAGAAACTGTTCTTGGTTTCGGCGATCGCGCGTCCTGATGTTTTCGAGAAAATGATGAGGGAAATCGGTGAGGTTTCTAAAAAGAGCCTGCACTTCCGTGATCATCATCAATACACGGAGAATGATGCCCGCCAGATCGTGGAAGAATTCGAAAAATCTCAATGTGATTACTTGATCACAACGGAAAAAGACGCCGTGAAATTACGCCCCTTGATGCCCAAAACTCCGACTCTGTGGAGTGCCTCCTTAGAAGTGGCAGAATTGGGAAAAAAAGGTCGTCTTTATGAGGTTATCAGTGAAATTCTTAGTTCAGCTCATCGTTAAAATTGCTACGGCCATCAGTTCTTTGTTTCCTCGCCAAGTCCTCCGCAAGATGGGTTCTTGGGTGGGTTTTTTGTGGTTTGATGTCTTTGGCTTTCGTCGCCAAATTGTCCTGGATAACTTGAAACTCGCCTTTCCAGAGTGGACTGACGAGCAAAGACGTGCGGTCGGTCGCGAATCTGTTTATCAATTGGGATATAACTTTGCCGAGATTTTTACAATTCCTTCGATGAACCAAAAATGGCTCGATAAGAATGCCGTGATTGAAGGTTGGGAAAACTTAGAAGAAGCATCTAAGCAAAACAAAGGGATCTTCTTTCTGACTTTGCATTTAGGCAATGGCGATATGGGGGCCAACACTGTCGCCATGCGTGGACAAGAGATCTATATCATTACCAAGCGTTTCAAAACCAAATGGTTCGATGACATGTGGTTTGCAGTTCGTGGATCTCAAGGTGTTCAATACATTGATGCCCATTCTCCGAACAATGCCTTTGAGATTTTAAAGGCCTTAAAAAAGAAAGCCGCTTTGGTTTTTGTTTTGGATCAATACATGGGAAAGCCTTTCGGAATCGCGAGCACCTTTTTTGGAAAACGGACGGGGACGGCCTATGGTCTAGCTCTGTTTGTGCAAAAAACCAAGGCGCCGGTTCTTCCGATCTATACCTACGAGGGGCCTGATAAAAAACTTCACACAGTTATTGAACCAGCAATGGACTTAGCGAAATGTGTCGTTGATGATAAGGATCAGACCATCTCTAATATGACTCAGGCCTTCAATGACAAGCTGGAGTCGATTATTAGGAAGCACCCTGAACAGTGGATGTGGGTGCATCGGCGTTGGAAGGACTTTTAAGTGAAGTACAGCTCGTTTCTCATCATCTCAACTCTTCTGCTCTCTTCTTGCTCGACTTCATTTTTGAAGTATGAAAAAGCGGATCAACTCAAGAAGATGGATGAGTTCGATGAGAAAGTGAAGATTGTCGAGCCCTCTGCGACCGCAACTCCCGAAGCCACCTCCGCGGTCAGCCCACCTGCGAAAACCGAAGTAGCTCCTGCTCCAGCAAAGAAACCAGCAAAGTCAGCTGGTAAAACTTCGCCTTCCTTAGAGAAAAAAACTGAAACGAAGGTAAAAGCAAAATCTAAGAAAGAAGCGGCAGTCGTTGCTGCGGCCCCAGTCGCGGAAGCTGTGGTGACACGTCGACAGCCTGATATCGAAGACGATGCGGGTTTTGACGGTCGTCGTCCCATTCAAGATCCAATCCGAGTCGGAGAAGAAGTCATTCACGATGTGAATTATTTCAAAGTTTCCGCAGGAACTTTGAAAATGCGCGTCGATCCCTTTGTGACTGTGAATGATCGCAAAGCTTATTCTTTGAAAATGTTTATCAGTACAAGCTCGTTGTTTTCGTCTTTTTACAGTGTCGACGACAGCGTTGATATTTTTATGGACTACAACTCTTTGGTGCCAAGCGTTTTCCAATTGCATGTCAAAGAATCTGGTCAGCTTCGCGAAGCCAAAATGCTTTTCAATGACAAAGACAGCACAGCAACTTTCTGGGAAAAGAAAGTGACTGAAAAAGACGGCGTCGAAGAAAAGAAGCAACACTGGGACATTTTGCCCTACACTCAGAATGTCTATAGCGCTGTTTTCTATATGAGATTTTTCCAATGGGAAGTGGGCAAAGAATACGCTTTCCGTGTTGCCAACGATAAAGAGAATCTGGTGTTCTCTGGCAAAGCTTTGCGCAAGGAAGTCTTAGAGACCAAATTGGGTCCGATGAAGGCCATTGTGATTCAACCGAACATCATGCTTAAAGGGAAGTTCAAATCCATCGGCGAAAACCTGATCTGGCTTTCCGACGACGATCGTCGCTATATCCTCCGCATCGAAGCCAAAATCAAAATCGGCACCCTTATCTCCGAAGTCGTAGAAATCAAACCCGGAAAATAGGTACGCCGTACCTTTTTGAGGCTCGGCGCATTAGGGGGCTCACCAAAGGTGGGCAGACTTATTTTCGAGTGGCATCTTTCTGAAGACGGGCGGCTGCAAGAGTCTCAATTTCTTTTGCAAGAATGAGATTTTGCGAAAGCATTTTGTAAAAATCATTCTGTTGAATTTCGAGCAGCACTGAATCACGTTGAGTGATGACAGAGGCCGTGCGCACTCCGCCGCTGACGAGCAATGAAATTTCCCCGAAGCATGACCCTTGGTTCATCACATTGATGGCGCGACCCTGTTTTGAAACGACAGCAGCCCCTTGAATGAGAATATAACAAGTATTTCCACGTTGCCCTTCTTGGAAGAGCACCTGATTGGCAGGGGCCTGCACCAAGCGTCCTGCAAAGACCAGGGCATCCAGGGTGTCTGTAGGAAGTTCTTTGAAAATATCAGAGGACAACAGCGCTTGCATCACCCAGAAGCGATGTTGAAGGCTTTGTGCTTTATCTGTTTTAATCAATTGATCAAATTCAGGCAGATGACGGACGCGCAGAACCTCAGACGGAGCGGTCGTAATAACATCGGCGTTGCGAGGCTGATTTAGTAAAAATCCTCTTTCGCCAAAAAGAGATCCTTCATTCAAAGTTGCGACCATTTGCCGACGATGTTGATCAATCACTTTGTAGATAGCAGCTTGGCCTTTCAGAAGAATATAGAGATCACGATCGGTTTGCCCCGCATGGGTGAGGCGAATTTGCGCAGGCACTTGAAAGCGCTCAGCGCCTTTTAGTAAATATTTAGCCAGATTCAATTCAAGGGAGCGAAAGAAGGGGAGTTCGGCGGGATTCACCTGAGTCGCTGCTATTCCTGTCATTGCTGAGAGGGAACTGAATATCATGGGCGCATCATCTGAAAGCGCTTTTTTAAAATAATCTATGACGGCAGGATTGCGAATCACTCGTTCGGTCACCAAAAATTGAATGAGCGCATAAAGTTCGCGGAAGTTGACCAGCCAACCTTGACCTAAGAAAAACTGCACCAATCCCTCAATAGAGAGACCATTTTTTAAAACATCCAAGTAAGAATACTGCAGGGGAGTTAAGCGGAAGCTGTCTTTGCGACCGCTCAAGGTCACCAGTCCGCCTTGCTCTTGGGGCGTGAGTTGGAAGGGGTGGAATTGCAGGTTCTCTTTTTCAATTTTCATGTAGGGGACTTATCGGAAAAAGGAAAGACCCGGTCGCCTCAACAAAGGTCCTGATTCTGCCTCTCTGAGGTCCTGAAGTCCATAGGGGTGACAAGCTTCCCCTTAAGAATGTCGTGAATTCATATAGAATTGAGAGATGCCAGTAAGTGATTGTCGACATTTTTCAGGATACAAGCCTTGCAAAAAAAATGAGTTCTGTGACTCTTCATGCGCGCATAAAGACATTCCGCAGATCTCTTTGTTAGTCGTTCATCTGGGGGCCTTAGGCGCCGTGGTTCGTAGCACCAGTTTGTTGAGAGCCATCAAAAGAAAATACCCTTCGAGTATGGTGACCTGGGTGACGGATGCTCCCGCGCACCAACTATTGCATAATCATCCTGCCATTGACCGCGTCTTGACGACGACCGAAGCCGATCTCTTGCAGTTATCCACTTTGGAGTTCGAAGTCGCTTTGGTCATTGATAAGTCTCTTAAGGCCGTGGGAGTTCTTAAACGAACAACTGTGGATCAAATCTTTGGATTTACGGTGAACCCGCGCAATGGGGCAATTGTGCCCGCTACCGCGGCTGCCAATGAATTGTGGCAACTCGGTTTGAATGATGAAAAAAAATTCTTTGAGAATACCAAGGCAGAGACCCAGCTTATGGTCGAAGCTTTAGAGTTAGGTCCTTTCCAAAGAGATGAGTACTGGCTTCCATTGAATAAGCAAGAGGACCTGACACGCCAAGCTCGTCGCTCAGAATGGTTACAGGGAAAGTCCCTGATCATCGGATTAAATACTGGGTGCAGCAATGTGATTGCCCATAAGAAATTGACGGTCGAATATCATCGAATTCTCATTCAAAAATTATCTCATGAAATTCCAGATGCTCAGTTGGTTCTGCTGGGAGGCCCCGAAGATACCGAGCGCAATGTGTTGATTGCGACGGGGTTGCCTGTGATTTCATCAGAGACTCGTTCCGGTTTGCGTGATGGGTTGGTCAGCGTTGCGGCCTGTGACATTGTTATTACAGGTGATAGTTTGGGAATGCATATGGCGATTTCTCAGCAAAAGCAGGTCATTGCCTGGTTTGGGCCCACTTGTGCTCACGAGATTGACATTTATGAGCGGGGCGCAAAGATTTTGACAAAAAGCCCTTGTGCTCCTTGCTGGAAGAGAGCTTGTGAAAAAGACATAATGTGCTACGATCAGGTCTCTCTGATGGAGATTCTGGATGCCGTTAAATCTAGTCGTACAAACTGCCTTTCTAGGGGATCTGCTGCTGTCGATCCCGCTATTGAAGCGCTGTAAAGAGCTGTGGCCTGATCACAAGTTGGCTCTGGTTTGTCGTCAAGGCTTGGGCGACTTCCTTCTTAAAACCCAATTGGTGGATCAAGTATTTGAAATCCAAAAAGGTAATAAAGAATCTTATCGAAAAATTGTCGAGCACCTTAAAACTCAAGAAGTTAATTACGTAATTTCGCCACATCAATCGGTGCGTACGGCATTCTTTTGTCGACAGATTCAGGCAAAACATAAAATTGGCTACAAAAATTTCTGGAGCTTCTTTGCCTATGACTCGCGCATCCCGCGAAATTCATTTCTGCCGGATGCTTTAAGGCAAATGAGTCTTTTGCAAACCGTCGATAAAGAGTTGGAAAGCCTGCTGAAGGACTACCGCGATCAAGAAAGACCTTATGCTCCTCAGGAGTATGGACGTCTTTCAGCGCCTCCCGCATGGGCCTCTATGAGTTTGCGTTCAACAGTGTTGAATAATGAACTCTTCGCAGAACTTGAAAAGAAATTTCAGCTTCAAGGATTTAAAGAAGGCAAAGCCGTTTTGATTTTCCCTGGCAGTGTGTGGGCCACGAAGCGATGGACTGACGAAGGTTTTATTAAAGCCGGACAGGCCTTAAAAGCTCAAGGGTATGTAATCTATGTGATGGGTGGCCCTGGCGAGGAAGAACTTGCTGAACGAGTGGCGGCACAAATTCCAGACACAGTATCACTGGCCGGAAAAACCAAGATCTTTGAATCCGCGCAGCTCATTGCGCGAGCGGCCTTATTGATTGGTAACGACAGCGCATCAACTCATCTGGCTTCGGTTTGTGAAACGCCGCTCATTGCAGTCTTCGGGCCGACAATTTTAGAGTTTGGATTTCGCCCGTGGTCGGCACAAAGCTATGTGGTGCAAAACGAGGAGCTGGCTTGTCGCCCTTGTGGAAAACATGGACATCAGGTGTGTCCAATTAAAACCCACGTCTGCATGAAAAATATTTCAGCAGACGAGGTTCTTAAATCGGCGGGCTTTATTCTTCGCCCGAATAATCCTTAACATTGATTCCATACTTACGAATCTTGCGAAGAAGGGTGTTCTTCGGAATATTCGCTTGCGCCACTGTTTGATTGATGCGGCCTTGGTTCGCTTTCAAAGCACTCACAATAAATTCTTTTTCCATTCCTTCTTTGAAAGCATCGAAGTCCAATGGGCCAGAGTAGCCAACGCTGGCTGTTTTATCTGCAGAATCCTTTGGCGCCAAACGAATAGATTCAGGTAACGAGTCGACGGTGATCTGATTGCTGTTTTCAACAATAAACGCGCGCTCAACGACATTTTCAAGTTCGCGAATATTTCCCGGCCAGCGATAAGACTTCAACATATCCAACGCCTCTGGTGTGACGCCGGTGATGTTTCGAGCATGCTGGCGGGCGAATTTCTTAATGAAGTGCTGAGCCAGAGCTTCAATGTCATCCAGACGATCACGCAAGTTCGGCAAGAAGATGGGCATAACATTCAAACGATAGAACAAGTCTTCGCGGAATGTTCCGTCGGCCATCATTTTTTCCAAGTTGCGGTTGGTGGCGGCAATAATACGTGTCGTGGTTTTCACTTCACGATTTCCACCCACGGGCGTGAATTTCTTTTCCTGAAGAACGCGCAAAAGCTTAACCTGCATGTCTGGGCGAAGTTCACCAATTTCATCCAGGAATAAAGTTCCGTTGTTGGCAATTTGGAATTTTCCGATTTTTCTTTCCACCGCGCCGGTGAAAGCACCTTTTTCGTGACCGAACAATTCACTTTCCATCAAGGACTCTGGAATCGCCCCACAGTTGATCGCGACAAAGCTGCCCGATTTGCGAGGGGAGTTGAAATGGATGGCGCGTGCAACAAGTTCTTTACCGGTTCCATTTTCACCACGAATCAAAACAGTGGTGTCGACTTTGCAAAGACGATAGATGAGGTTGAACACCTCTTTCATTTTCGAATTGCCGCCAACAAATTCACTTTCGATATCATCATCAAATACGGGATTTGAAAGGGCCAGGCTGGAAACCAAGTCGCGGGCTTCCAAACTTTTGCGCACGATTTCAGTGAGCAACTCTGGTTTGACTGGTTTTTCCACGTAATCATAGGCGCCGTCTTTGATGGCTTGAACAGCATCATGCAAATTTGAATGCGCGGTCATCAGCACTACGAATGTGCGCGGATCGTGCTCTTTAATAGCAGTGAGTGCTTCGAGGCCGTTCATCTCTGGCATCTTTACGTCCATCAACACCAGATCCCAGGTTTTTGCTTTTACTTTGTCCAGCGCCTCTTTGCCAGTCGCAGCCTCTTCAATTGAAAACTCAATTTCCGGCATTGCAGATTGCAAAATAGAGATAACGGAACGGCGCAGTTCTGCTTCGTCATCTACGATCAATGTGTGGAGTTTGTTCATACTGGTTCCTCGGTCTACACTCCGACACTGTCGGAGTAGTTATTTTCAGATTCAAGCGGCAAAGTAAAAGTCACAGTGGTTCCGTGACCCAATTTACTTTCCATGGTGACCTTGCCACCATGCAGTTCAATAAAATATTTAACGAGATACAAGCCAAGTCCTGTCCCTTTGGTTTTCAAATCCTGATCACTACCGCGAGTGAATTTTCCCCAGACTTTATCCAGGTCTTCAGGTTTGATACCTTCTCCGGTGTCTTTCACCAGAACGTGAACATATTCGTCCACTTCATGTGAGACCACTTCAATACTGCCACCCGCCGGGGAGTATTTGATCGCATTCTCGACCAGGTTGATAACCACTTCTTTAATCAAGGTGCTATCAAACTCCAAAGAAAACATGGGCTCCAGTGAAGTATGAACTTGGATGCCTCGCTCGCGGGCCAGGGGACGAAGTTGTTGCAAGGCCTCTTCGATGACTTCATTGATGTCGGCAACATCTGTATTGATTTTAAAATCGCGGGATTCAACACGGAGTACTTTCAGGATGGATTGAATATAGCGATTTAATTCGTCACTGAAAGAACGAAGAGACTTTAAGTCCTGTCCCAGTTCATTGTCCTGATGCTGTGTCATCAGGCGATCCACAATGGCTTGAATTTTTGCAATCGGAGTTTTCAAGTCATGAGAAATCAGACTGACGAAGTTATTTTTTAATTGTTCTAGCTCTGCCAGATACTGTTGTTCTTGCTGAAGTGCGAAGTTTTGTTTTTCAATCTTGGTCGCTTGATAGCCGATGAAAATGGTCCATGTCGCAGCCAGAAGCACGAACGGCGAAAAAGCCGGGGACCAGAAATAGAAACTATCAAAAACCCAGGCTGACAAAGCGGCCAGCAAAGTCGCTATCCAGATGATGAAGAACAAGGCCACGGATTGAGGGTAGGTGGTGATAATGAAAACCGCGAGCCACATCAAGACCATAAATCCTGCGGCATACCATAAGAAGCCCAGGCGTTTGATCCATTTATTCCCTAATACCGTGTCCGTGATATGCGCCATGATTTCGGTGCGTGACAGGGTGCCGACCGGAGTTGAGTAGACTGGAGCTGACGAGGTTTCTGCACCAATAAGAATAATCTTGTTGGTGAAAGTATTTGCCGGTAATTCATCGTAAAGAATTTCGCTCAAAGAGTACTGGGCAAAGACGCGGCTTGAACCGCGGAAGTTGATAGGCAGTCCCGCCAATGTTGTGGGGAAGTGCTTACCCGTGATCTTCTCAACCAAATGAGGTGTGTCGTCGCGGGAAGGGAAGACACGGCGAACGATGCCATCTTCGTCTCTGCGCAGTTCATTGTTTCCTAAATTGTTTTTATCACGATTGGCGAAGACCGGGGTCAGAACACGCTCTAAGTTGTTTGTGGTGCTGGCCCAGGTGATACGAGGGTCATCAAACAATTTGCGCTCATCAGGCGTCATGTACACCGCGCCAATATTATCCCCGAAATACAGAACGACCCCGATGGATTTGGGATTTTGTTTAAGCAGGCGAGTGAGGAGTCCAGTCCAGGTTTTCTTATCCCAGAAAAAGCTGTCCGTGATATCCGTCGCTTCGTTGATGTTGCCCAAAGAGTTTGTTCGGGCATCGTAGATGTTTGAAATATCAGACTGTTTGATCGTGATCATCACGATGTCAGAACTGACCTTTTGATCTCCGCGCAATTGAAAGCGCTGGTCGTAAGAATTGATTTCATCGGTGGAAAGAGTCACGCATCCGATCACCCAACACAGAAGGTAACGCAGCCAAAAACCTCGGCGGCGCGAGAAGAAGCGGAGCAGGACTTCGCTACGATAAATGAACTCTTTAAATCTCTGGTTTTGCACGCGTTGCAACATAGCAAAAATATTAGAAATATCAACAATTAAAAGTACTTACCGAGGGTGGGTCTTTGGGGGTATATTTGAGGGTATGCAAGTTTATCAAGGCGTGAAACAGCTTAAGACACCTCTGGCGGCCTCGGTGGTCACAATAGGCAATTTTGATGGGGTCCACTTAGGGCATCAACAGCTCGTCGAGAACGTGACTCGAGAGGCCCAGTATTTTGGGGTTCCCTCTGTAGTCTATACTTTTCACCCTCACCCTGTGAAAGTTTTGCATCCTGAAAGGGCCACGGAGAGGCTTTTCGACCTTCGTGATCAGCAAGAGCAGTTCGCCGCCAAAGGCATTGATGCCGTCATTATCGAAGAGTTTACGAAGGACTTTTCGCAAATCACGCCTCAGGAATTTCTTGAGAATTATATCGTTAAAAATTTGCATCCAAAGACCTTGGTCGTCGGGCATGATTTTTCGTTCGGCGTGGATCGCGCCGGGAATATTCCTTTCTTGGAGAAGTTCTGCGCTGAAAATGGCATTCGTCTTATTATCATTCCGCCATTTCAGCAGGCGAATTTAGTGGTCTCTTCTACTAAGATTCGTGATGCCTTGAAGGCCGGTAATATCGAAAAAGCCAATGAATTGTTGGGGCGCACTTACTATTTGCGGGGGCATGTTGAAAAGGGCTTCCAAAGAGGTCGTACCATTGGTGTACCGACAGCAAATCTGCATCCGGATGTGGAGTTTGTGCCTCGCCAAGGAGTGTATTTCACATTGACGAAGTTCGGTGGTCACATGCATCCATCGATCACGAATATCGGTATCAATCCGACATTTCATGAAGATAAAAAAAGTCCCATCAAAATTGAAACTCATCTGTTTGATTTCGATGCTCATCTCTACGGCGTTGAAATCGAGGTGTTCCTTCTGCATTTCTTGCGGGATGAGATGAAATTCAACGGCATTGAACAGCTTAAAGCACAGATCCAAAACGACATGCAAGCAGCCCGTAGGTACTTTAATGAGCGCGCGAAAAATTCTTGAGTTCAATCCGGCTGGCCCGGGACTATTTTGTCGTCATTTGGAATTCCTTGCAAAGGAGCAGGGTTGGGACCTGCAGTTTGAGAATCATACTGAGTACTCTGCAGAGATTTTGGAAACCGCAGAGATGGCGAAAGTGGATTTTGAACTGTCAGCGATGATTTTGCCTCAGTTGCATATACAACCGACCTTGGTGCGCACAGTGCGTTCGATGGATTGTTTTGTGAAAGAGGACGGCAAATGGTATCCACGGCTTTATTTTTACGAAGCTCTTCGTAAAGTCCTGGTGGATTGTGCGCGGGATCTGGATATTCGGGTCCCGGCTTTTGTTGTTGGTGATACGGAGCGTGCACGAGTGGTTGCTTCCGTGTTTGCGCAAATAGGATTTTCAGAAATTTATGTTGTGGGTGAGGACAAGTCCCGCCTGGCTGAGCAAATGGAAGTTCTGCGACGGAATCACTTGGGTATTAAATTTCATGAACTGCTTGCCGACGAATTGACGATTCAATCGGTGAGTGGATCGATCATTGTGAACACGCTGGATGTCTCTCAGAATAAATCTCTTCTGAGTGACTTGTCTTATTTCAATTTTTTGAAACGAGATGGCTATGTTATGGATCTTAATTTGATGCCTTATCACAACCCACTTCTTGAGGAGGCGGAGCGTGCTGAGTTGCGAGTTTTGCATCCTCATTTGGTGGCGGCTTCGCTAACGCATTTGTGGTTAGAGAAGTTGCAGCTTGGTGCCTCGTTGAAAGTCGAGGATCTTCGCGAA
Organism: Bdellovibrio svalbardensis; assembly: GCF_029531655.1. Taxonomy (NCBI): domain Bacteria; kingdom Pseudomonadati; phylum Bdellovibrionota; class Bdellovibrionia; order Bdellovibrionales; family Pseudobdellovibrionaceae; genus Bdellovibrio; species Bdellovibrio svalbardensis. Next base: position 255,454 of record NZ_JANRMI010000004.1, on the reverse strand, counting down.
AGCTGGAAAAGCTTTTTGAAGCAAATCTCTCCTTAAAACTCATCCTCCGTCTAGTTACAAAAAACGGCACCCTATATTAAGGTAATAAAGGGGAGCCACAATGTCTTCACTCAAAGTTGGTGAAATCTTAGTTAAGCATGGTCTGCTGAAAGCGGACCAATTTGCATTGGCTGTTGAAGAGCAAAAAAAATCTGGACACAGACTGACAACTGCCATCATTCAACTGGGATTTCTTAAAGAGAATCAAATCCTTCGCGCACTTGAAAAGAACTATGCGGTTCCTGGTGTCGAAGTAAATACTTTCGAAATCGAACCCTCTGTTATTGCGATGGTGCCACGTGACTTGTGTGAAAAACACACACTGATTCCGCTGCAACGTGCGGGAAGCACCTTGGTCGTGGCCTTCGCGGATCCATCTAATATAATGGTGAAGGAAGATTTGCGTTTCATCGCTCGATGCCGCATTCAAGCGGTGGTTGGAACGGAAAGCGCTATCGTCTCTGCTATCGAAAAATATTACGGTGGCAGTATCAGCACTAAGTCTTTGAATTCAATGAATTCAGAGAGCTTTGACGATGAGTTCGCGGGCGCGGGTCCGACTGCGGAAATTATTGACCAAGAGGGCGCCAGTGATGATGCCCCCATTGTTAAGTTTGTGAACTCCATCTTATCGGATGCCATCCGAAAAAGAGTTTCTGATATTCATTTTGAGCCCTATGAAAAAAGATATCGCGTGCGCTTCCGCATCGATGGAAACATGGTCGAAGCGACCGCACCTCCTCAGGGCGCCGCTGCGGCAATTGCTTCGCGTATTAAGATCATGTCCAAGCTGGATATCGCAGAAAAACGCCGTCCTCAAGATGGTCGTTTGAAGGTTCGAACCACCAAAGGTAAAGAGATGGACTTCCGTGTGAGTGTCCTTCCAACTATTTGGGGTGAAAAAGTTGTTCTTCGTTTGTTGGATAAATCAAATCTTCAGTTGGATATGACCAAACTGGGATTTGAAGAAGATGATCTAAAGATCTTCAAAAGCTGTATTCATCTTCCACAAGGGATGGTCTTGATTACGGGTCCTACGGGCTCCGGTAAAACTACGACAATTTATTCAGCCTTGCAGGAGTTGAATCAAACCGACGTGAATATATCGACGGCGGAAGATCCTGTAGAGTTCAACTTGGAAGGTATCAATCAGGTGCAGATGAATCCTGATATTGATCTGACTTTCTCGAGCGCATTGAAATCGTTCCTTCGTCAAGACCCCGACATTGTTATGGTGGGGGAGATTCGTGACTTGGAGACGGCAGAGATTGCGTTTAAAGCGGCCTCGACGGGTCACTTGGTTGTAAGTACTCTGCATACCAATGATGCTCCAGGGACGGTGATTCGTCTTACTGAGATGGGTGTCGCTCCTTATATCATCACTTCCACGGTCAATTTAATCGTCGCTCAACGTCTTGTGGGACGTATTTGTGAGTCTTGTAAAGCTCCTTTTGAGGTGCCCGCACAGACTTTAATAAATTTGGGTGTCGCGCCCAATGACGTCGGTGAGTACAAGCTTGCCAAAGGCAAGGGTTGCGCGAACTGTGCCGGTACAGGAATTAAAGGACGTGCGGCAATTTACGAATTGATGAGCATGTCAGAAAAGATGAAAGAAGCGATCCTTAAAGGGGCCTCGACAGGTCAGCTTCGTTATCTGGCGCGCGAGCAAGGGATGAGAACTTTGCGTCGTAGTGCTTTGTTAAAATTAAAACGTGGCATTACAACAATTGAAGAAGTCTTAAATGCATCAGTGAAGGACATCTAATGAGTTTGACCGAACTTCTATTGCAGGCGAAAGCCAAAAGAGCTCAAGAATTTCTTTTCATCGTCGGAAGCGAGCCCCGCGCTCGTGCCGCGACGGGGTGGGAGAGTTTGAGACCGGCTCCGGGTCTGATGACAGAATGGAATCTTCTTCAGCAAAGTTTCTTGGATTCTCATCAAAAGGCTGTTCTTGAAACAACAGGCGTTGTGCAGGGGGAGTCCTCTTTTGAAAATCTTCGAATTGGTTTTTCGTTCTTTCAACAAGATAGCACGATGAAGGCGGTTTTGGATTTGGATGTGGACGGCGCTCGCCAAGACATTCAAGTCCCAGCCAGCGTGATGGAAACCTGTCTGCGCATGAAGGGATTGGTCTTGTTGTCCGGTCCTGGTGAAGCAGGGCAAGTGACATCACTTTATAAAATTCTTAATAAAATGGGCGAGGAAAAGTCGTTCCTCGGTGTGGTTTTTTCTCCGAAAGCCTTTCCTCAAATTCGCGAAGCCAAGGCCAGCTTCCTGTATCACTCAGGAGCTTTCGCCCGCAAAGAGGAAAGAGATAACTTACTAAGCGGCGCCGATATGGTGGTGTTCGATGGGTATTCCGATGAGGAAACCTTTCTTGAAGCATTGGCATTGGCGGAAAGAGGCGTTTTTGTCATCTATTCGATGAAGGCTCCTTCGTTGCCAAATGCTCTTCGTCGTAGTCTGGGCGCTTTGTCTGAAAGATATGCTGAACATGGTGCGCCTCGCTTGGCGGAAGTTCTTTCTTTGGCTTTTGCTCAGTATTCAATGCCTGGTCTGAACAATGAGCGCATCTTTGCACATGAAGTTCTTTTGGTTAAACCTCAGATCAGAGAACTCATTGAAACTGAAAACTTGAAAAGCATTGAGTCCTTGATGTTGGCAGCGCCGGAAAATTCAGGTTTGCTGACCTTGAATCAATCACTCTTGCAGCATTTGATTCGTCGCAGAGTGGATCTTAAGACTGCCTTCGAAACTTCGCGTGACCCAGACAACTTGGATCTCCTGTTAAAAAAGGTAGGCATCTAAGATGGCGAAGTTCCAATACCAAGCGAAAAATGCCAGCGGACAAATGGTGCAAGGGGAGATCGAAGCGAACTCTCAGCAAGAGGCGATCATTCGCTTGCGTGCCCAGCAATTGTTGCCTGTTCGTGTTGGTTTGGGAGCTCGTCCTGGAGTGGGTAAGTCCACTTCACTTTTCGCGCCCAGCGTAAAGGGTAAAGACCTGCAAATTTTCACCCGTCAGTTTGCGACTTTGATCAATGCCGGTATCCCGGTTGTGGATTCCCTGAAGATTTTGTCTGAAGGTTTGCGTCCTGGTTTGTTGAAGGAAGCCTCGGCGCAGGTGAAGACCTCTATTGAAGGTGGTCGCCGTTTGGCTGACTCCATGGCGCAAGTTCCAGGGGTCTTTGATAAGCTTTATTGCAATATGATTCAAGCAGGTGAGGAAGCCGGTATCCTGGATGGGATCCTTCAGCGTCTTGCGGTTTATATGGAGAAATCAGAGAAGCTCAAGGGGCAAGTTAAAGGAGCGTTGGTTTATCCGATCGTTATCATCATTGTGGCAATTTTCGTAATTGCCGGTATTTTGATTTTCATTATTCCTAAATTTATGGAGTTCTTCGCCTCTTCAGGTCAGAAGCCTCCGATGTTAACCCAACTGGTTGTCGATCTTTCACATTCACTGACGGCCCATTGGTATGTTTATTTGGGAGTCATCATTGGTGCACCTATGGCGATTATGCAATACGTGAAGACCGATGAGGGACGAGACACCTTCGATCGCATTCTTTTCAAAGCGCCAGTTTTTGGGGAAGTTATTCAGAAATCTGCGATTGCCCGTTTGACGCGCACTTTGGGCACGTTGTTGTCTTCAGGCGTGGGCCTTATTGAAGCGATCGATATTGCCGCAAAGACATCAGGGAATATCGTCATTGAGCAGGCTTTGCTTCGTTGTAAAGAGTCTGTGACTTCAGGGCGTTCTTTCGCGGCTCCATTGGGGCGTGAAAAAGCCTTCCCTGAGATGGTCGTGCAAATGATCTCTATCGGTGAGCAGTCCGGTACATTGGATATCATGCTTGGTAAAATTGCTGACTTTTATGAGGACGAAGTGGAAACAGCAGTCAAGGCGATGACTTCTTTATTGGAGCCTCTCTTGATGGTTGTTCTCGGTGGTATTATCGCAGTTCTCGTGGTGGCGATGTATCTTCCAATCTTCAACATGGCAGGAACAATCCAGTAACATGCGTCTTAGCTTTGCACTTCAGAACAGCAAAAATAAAGGGCTGACAGTTGAATTTGTCAGAGTCAGCCTTTTCATTCTGATCCTCGGGGTCAGTGTCATTTCTGCGCTGGTGCAGGGGAGCTTTGTTAACTGGGGAGTGTTGGGTCCATTTTATGGAATCCTGACTGTTGCCCTGGGATTGCATATCTATTGGCTTGCGAGCTGGGAGCAGACCATTGAAAAGCCCCGAGTGCTTTTCCTGGGTTTTGTTCTCGATGCCTTCTTTATATCTCTTTTGATTTTCTATTTTGGTGTGAATCAGTCGTTGTTTCTGTTTTTGCATCTGGTAAACATTCTTCTGGCGGGTATTGCTTGTCGTGGTGTCGGGGCTTTGACTCTGGCTCTGTTCACAAGCATCTTCTTCACTCTGGCGGCATTGTTCTCTCCAGAGATGAAGGCTTTAAATTTCTTCTTTCTGTTGGTTCTGAATAATATTGCATTCTTCTCGGTCGCGGGGCTTTCGGGATACCTCAGTGAACAATTGCAGACAGTCGGCAAAGAGCTTAAAAAGACCGGTCTCAGTCTGCGTTCCGCTCAAGAGCTGAATCAGGTTTTGGTGAATAATATCCCGTCAGGCATGATGTCATTTACGGACAGTGGCGAAATTGTCCAGGCCAATGCTTCTGCAGAGGCGATCTTGGAGAAAAGCAATCTGACTCAAGTCAACTGGTCGGAGATTTTTCCAGATATTCAAATGGCCGAGCAAACTTTGTACAAAGGTGATGTTCGCTATAGTTTGGATCCGCAGCAGGCTGCAAAAATTCTGGGTATGACGATCTCCAAAGTCTACAGTCCTGAATTGCAAGCCCATCTTTCGATAGCTTTGTTCGATGATTTGACGAAAGTGCGTCAGCTTGAATTTGCCGCTCGTCAGAATGAAAAACTTGCCGCTGTGGGTGGTTTGGCTGCGGGGATTGCCCATGAGATTCGCAATCCTCTTGCGGGCATTAGCGGCAGCATTGAAATGCTCACTCAAACTGTGAACAATGATGATGATCGTAAATTGATGAAGATTATTTTGCGCGAGATTGATCGTCTGAATAACTTGATCACAGAATTCTTGGATTATTCTCGCCCTGAGGTTCCGCCGACGGATCCTGTGGACTTGGCGCCGCTATTGAATGAAGTTCTTGATGCGATTAAGACTGATGCAAAGTTGCGCGCTGACATTGAGCAGATTCGCGAGTTTGATTCTAATTTAGTCATCTTGGGTCGTCGTGATAAGTTGAAGCAAGTCTTCTTGAATATTGTTTTGAACTCGTATCAAGCCATGAATGAAGCAAAGAAGCCACAATTAACGGTCAGTGCTTCGGTTGAAGACAAGAACTTGAAAGTGCGAATTCGCGATACCGGCAGTGGAATGAGCGAAGCCACAAGGAAGAAAATGTTTGAACCTTTTCATACAACGAAACCCAAAGGTACGGGCCTTGGTCTAGCTGTGACTCATAAGATTTTAGAAGGTCACGGAGCGCAGGTCTTTGTTGAGAGTGAACAGGGTGTAGGTACTGAGTTTATTTTGACTTTTCCAAAAGCTAACTGAGAGAATAACGTCTATACACAGGACGTGGGAGCGGATACATGAAGTCGAGAATTCTGGTCGTCGATGACGAAGAATCAATACGCGAGTTTTTAGAAATTATGCTCAAGAAAGAAGGGTATGAAGTCACTTTGGCCGAGGATGGTCAAAAGGCGAAAGACCTTCTTGCTAAAAAAACTTTCGATATGATTATCTCAGATCTTCAAATGCCTCATGTCACAGGTATTGAGCTTTTGAAGTTCGTTAAAGAGACTTATCCAGAGATCGTTTTCATGCTCATCACAGCCTTCGGTACCACGGAGACTGCAGTTGAGGCGATGAAGATGGGCGCTTACGACTATTTGACGAAGCCGTTCAAGATCGATGAAGTTCGCCTGAACATCCACAACGCTCTTCGTTCACGCAATCTCGAAGTAGAAAATAGATCTCTTAAAAAAGAATTGGTCAAAGAATACTCCTTCCAAAACATGGTTGGAAATTCGCCGGCAATGCACGCTATTTACGATATGGTAAAACGTGTATCGCAAACTCCTACGAATGTTTTGATTACGGGGGAGTCAGGTACCGGTAAAGAGGTCGTTGCAAAAGCGATTCACTATAACGGTCCTTTGAAAGACAAGCCGTTTATCACTGTGAACTGCGGAGCGATTCCAGAAAATTTGATGGAATCAGAAATGTTCGGTCATAAAAAAGGTTCATTCACGGGCGCAGTTTCTGATAAAGCCGGTCTTTTCGAAGTGGCTGATACGGGAACTCTGTTCCTGGATGAGGTCGGCGAGTTGCCGATGTCGATTCAGGTAAAACTTCTTCGTGCGATTCAAGAACGCGTGATTCGCAGAGTGGGTGCCACAGATGACAACAAAGTCGATGTGCGTATCATAGCTGCTACCAATAGAAATCTTGAAGAGATGGTTGCTAAGGGGACTTTCCGTCAAGATTTGTTCTATCGTTTGAATGTTATCAATATTAAAACCCCGGGTCTTCGTGAGCGTCGTGAAGATATTCCGTTGTTGGCGAATCATTTCTTAAAAAAGTATAATGAGCGTTTGAATAAGAATATCGGTGCGATCAGTGCCGAAGCGATGGAAATTCTAAAAAAGTACGATTATCCAGGAAACGTGCGTGAGCTCGAAAATATGATTGAACGCACGGTGGCTCTAGAGAGCGGTGCGACGATTTTACCAGAGTCATTGCCGCCAATGGTTAACACGGCTTCAGGTCGCAAGATGGCATCATCCAATGAAATCGAGATCGGTGATGATGGCGTTGATTTGGACAAGGTGATGGGGCAAATCGAAAAAGAGTTGTTGGTTAAAGCCATTCACTCTGCGGGGGGCGTGAAGAAGAGAGCTGCGAAGCTACTTCATATCTCCTTCCGATCTATGCGTTATCGCATAGAAAAATACAATCTAGGTGTCGTGGGCGATGACGAACTGGATGATGAATAGTCTCTAAAACTTAACGATTGAAAAAGAGAGCAGGGAAACCTGCTCTTTTTTGTTTCTTGGACTTCAATTGTTTTGATTTGCTCTGTGCGATTTTCCCCAGATAAGATTGTGACTGAAATAGAATTCAGAAAATGGGGAGTCAAGAATGTCTAAAGATAATAAAAAGATTGTGACCGCTTTGAATGAAATCATCGAGATGGAAATTTCCGGGGTCGTTCGCTACCTTCACTATGCTTTGATGATCAAGGGGCCTAATCGTATTCCCATCGTAAAATGGTTCCACGAGCAAGCTAATGAAGGTTATATGCATGCTTCATTGATCGGTGAAAAGATCACTGCCTTGGGCGGTCATCCCTCTTTGAAAGTGTCCCCGGTTCCAGAAACAAAGACTCACAAGGTTTTGGACATTCTTAAAGAAAGCCTGGAGTTTGAAGAAAAGGCCCTTAATAAATACAAAGACCTTTTGAAATTGGTTGGCGATGATGTGGCTTTGGAAGAACTGGTGCGCCAGCAAATCCGCACTGAGACAGAGCATATTGAAGATTGCAAAAAGATGCTCGACACCACTCACTAGTGGAATGTTGAAAAAAGATTTAATAAAAAAGCCATGCTCTTCAGCATGGCTTTTTTATTTGTGGGGCTATTTATTCTGCGACGTAAACAGGGACTTCAAAATGCTGGTGGATCCCCTCAAGGTCGAATTCGAGGCGGACTGACCAAGTGCCCGGCATAACGAACCATGCGTTGCTGACTTTCACCTGATTGTGGCCTGTTTCCGCGATCTCGACGGGGGCTGAGCCGTGGCCGCCATGGTTGCCCATGCTCATCCAGAGATCCACTTTAAGATTATTGATAGCCTTGTTGTCGGGTGTTTTGATTGTCGCGAAGAACGCGCCTTCAGCAGATGAGTTTATGTCCACCAAGAATTGAAGCTGCGTGCAGATGGACTTATCGGTGTTGCAGATCAAGGCGGTTTTATCTCCAGCGCGAGGGCTTTGGGGTGGATTGTTGCCATGATCATGACCCTCATGGGCCATCGCTGTTACAGCTAAGAGACTCGTTAAAACCAATGCGATGAGGACTTTCATAAAGACTCCTTAATATGAAGTTCGAAACAATTCAGGATTTAATAAGAAAGTGGTGACGAGTCGAGCATCGTGCATTCAGCGCAACAATGAGCTGCATTGGTTTTAGGGGACCTTGAAGCTCTAGGGTAGCTCTAAGCGGTTTAAATCGATTTGAGTTAACAGATGTTATATTGGCGCTCTGCTTTTCAGAGGGAAAACTAACGGAAAGTTCCCTTTTAATCCGGGCTGGAATGGGATAGAATGCCTCTTATGAAAGTACATCAAATTAGCAAACTCATTAAAGATACTGGATTGAGCCCTGAAAAATTGGCTATTTATTTTCAAGTTTCCAACATGACTTTGCGTCGTTGGTTGAAGAAGCCGATCACTTATAAAGTTCCGACTCAGTATGAGACAAACCTCCATCAAGGAATTCTTTCTTTGGTGAAAGATGGCTTGCTTCCTAAGGAGAACGAAATCGTTCTCGAGTCCTATGATTTCATGCAAAGCTTGAGCACGAAGAATTCATTTATGATGATGGACCTCACAGTTGAGCAGTTTGAAAAGAACGTGCAAGACGAAGAGGGGACTGTGGATCTTTGTTTGAAGTTGGGGCAAAAAGATGAAAGTCTTTCTTACATCCAACAGAACGAAGAAAAGTTGAAAGAGTACGAAACGAAAAGTTCGGGCATTGGAGAGAAAGTCTCTACATTGTGGAAGGTTTTGAAGGGCTCGGACGTACAAAGAACAAATAAATATGTCGCAATCGGTGCCTTGTTCTATTTGTTATTCCCATTTGATTTTATTCCGGATGCAATCCCGGCGGTGGGATTCTTGGATGACCTCGCGGTCCTGGGTGTAGCCGTTGATTACTATATTAAATTGAAGCCGTTTAAAGGCTAAAAAGAAAAGGGGCTGAAAAGCCCCTTTTTTATTTGTATTTGGTCTTCTTATCCAAGCCTTCTATTTTAAGGTCTTTTGATAAAGTGGCATCACGGTTGGCATAAGTGACGCCAGATGCTCCAGACGCTTTTGATCTGATGGATGTGTGCTTAACAACTCCGGTGGTTTGTCTCCACCCATGGATCCCATTTTCTTCCATAAACTCAATGCCTCTTGGGGATTGTAACCCGCTCGAGCCATCAGCTCTGTTCCGACCACGTCCGCTTCAGATTCTTGCCCGCGGCTGTGGGGGAGTGTGAACACAAGACCGGCGAATTGGTTGGCAATGCCCGCATAGCTTTCACTCAAAACATTGGTCATAACCAAGGCCTGCAAGCCCTTTTGTTTCACCAATTCCTCAGACATGCGTTCGCGTCCATGCTCGCGCAAAGCATGGGCAATTTCGTGGCCCATAATCGCTGCGATTTCTCCGTCAGTGAGTTTTAGCTTCTCGATGATGCCCGTGTAGAAAATAATTTTGCCGCCAGGCATGCAGTAAGCATTGATTTCAGGACTGGTGACAACATGGACTTCCCATTTCCACTGCAAGGCATCTTTGCGGAAAACACCTGTTTGCGGAATGATCCGGTTCGCAATTGTTTGTACTCTGTGGACTTGATCCTTGTTGGTGTCGAGGATCTTCTTGGCTTGAGCTTCCTTCTTAACTTGTTCATAGCTGGCAGCAGATTGTTGGTTGATCTCTTCAGAAGAGACCATCATAAACTGCGAACGTTTGACCCCCGTGGCGCCTTCATCTGTGGTTGTCGCGCAGGATGTGATAATCAAAAGAGAGCTTAAAAGAAGTGATGATTTAAATGCGTTTTTCATGCCCTTAGAATGGCAAGGAAGGTTGGGATTGTCAAAATCTCAGCCCCGGGATGTCCAAGCGGCAAAATAATGCCGCCTGGCAGGCTGTCTTACTCCGGCCAGACCGGAGTGCATCAGGAAGGTTACTGTTTGATCGTCAGTGGGATCAAATCCACGGCAAAACGAGCCCCATCTTGGTAGCTGTAAGCGATGGTTCCAGACAAATGAACAGAGTTGTTTTCAGGGTCATACAACCATCCGCCGTCTTGTTTTTGCGGGATGATTTGACCTTTTCCAGCAGACAACTCTTTTTCAGTACCGTAACGAACACGGACCATTAATTTTCCTTCAGCTGTAACGCGAGGACGTTGGCTGAGGAAGATTTCTTTTTCCAAAGTTTTGACAGTAATGTCTTCTCCGATTTTAGCCAGATCAGAACCAAAGTTTTTACTGACGATGCTCATAATGAACTTCGCACGAATTTGTTCGGGAGTTCCAGAGTTCGCATTTGCCGCAACAATCAACTGATCCAAACGGTCTGGTCCAAAACCAGAAGTACATTTGCCATTGTTTTTCGCAGCCTTTTGAGTGATGTCGAAACACTCGGGATGATATTTCGGATGAATACGCAAGTCCCAGTCCTTGTATTGGTCTGGATCGTTGGGACGAACCAAAACACCAAAAACAGAAACCTTTTCTTCTTTGCCACCTTTGAAATCAACCAATGTTTTCGCCATCTGCTCTGGGCTGATTCGGCTGGTTGAATCATCGGCATCTGTCATAATCACGACGACAAGCTGAGCATTGTCTCGGAAGAAACCTTCATTCGTTGCACCACGACCCGCGTTTTCAAGCGCAGCCGCCAGAGGAGAGAAGAATTCCTCATTCTCAGGCCCGCCTTCAGCATAAGGTGTCACGCCAATTGCTAATGTCGCGGCCAAAGAGTTTTTGCCGCCATCAGCCTTTGTGTAGAAACGTTTGTTAACGAATTTTCCATTGGCATCTTTCACATAGCGAAGATCGCCAATATTGAAAGAGTCTTTTTTAGCTTTGGCAAAGCGCTCGGAACTGTCCCAGGTGGACACGACTCCGATATGGTAGTCGATCATCTTATTCTTCACGATACCGGCAGTAAAGCGGTCGATATTGCGATTTAGGTTTTCCTGGGCGGACTTCATAGAGTCCGAATTGTCCATCACGAACAAAATATCCACTTGGGGATTGAAGTCGAACTGGCTTTGGCCACCATCTTCAGTGATCCACTTAAACTCTTGCGGAGCGACTTTGTCATAGACAGGAACTTCAGGTTTGGCTGGTTCCTGGAAAGGCATTTGCGCTTTAATATCACTGGATTCAGGACTGCAAGCACTCAGCAAAGCAAAGGCTGTCAAATAGATGCAGACGACGGTTAGATGTCTCACATTTTCCTCCTGATACCTTGAGGGCAGGCTTTCGCTGAAACCTCAAACTTATCGAGTTCGTCAATCCAAGGGCGTCCGTCATCCATAAAGACGAGCTGATCTTCCTGAGTGTCCTTAAATTTACCTTTTGAATAAAGATCTTTGCTCAATGAAAGATCCGTGTGAATGCGTTGAATGGCTTCCACTTCGATCAAGTTCAATTTCTGTACGATCTTAGAATTCTCTTTGGTTTCATCTTCAGCCAAAGTTGCCAGGCGTGCCTTCATCTTTTTGAAGCTGTCTTGATTCATTTTATCAAGAGTCGCCTGTAGCTTTAGCATGCCACCATCTTCGGCTTTCAATACTTCAAGAGCTTTTTGTGAAACTTTGAATTTCAAAAGCTGACCTTGAAGCTCGAGGTCCTTGTAGTAAAGAACCGGCAAATGAAGGAACGAATCCCCAAGGTCTTTAGCCACAAGAGGAAACAGGTCTGCTTTTGCCACGACTTTGGCAAAAGCCTCATTCATTCCAGTCGACGCCAGTTTTTGTACGTCCACCACGCGACCTTTTTGTTTCTCTTTGAACATTTCATGAGTCGCAAAGATGCCTTTATAGTCGCAGATTTTGAGTTGTGTCAGTGATTGAAGGAAATAAGCTTCTGTTCCAACAACTTCAGAAAACTGCGGGCTCAGCAATGTCTTGCTTTGTGCCAGGGCTTTTTCAGAGTCATTCTGGCGGAAATAGTTCCAACCTTTTTCTTCAACGGCTTGGAACCAGTAGTCAGTGCCTTTGGGAATTTGATTGTAAAGTTCCAGAGACTGATCAAATTGTTTTTTTGCGAAAAGCTTACGGGCCGTTTGCAGTTTTTCTTTGGTAGAGCAATCCACACAAGTCAAAGCAGACTTCTCCAAAACCTTCATATCCAGCAGGTTCAGCATCTCTTGCGAGTTTTTAGCTTTCACTGCTGATTTGAAAGACTGACCCCATGCTTCCACTGAGAAACCTTGCTCGTCAGCCAGGGCCGAAGTGGCCACGGCCATCAGGCACGTAATCAGGATTGAAGCTGTGATCAAAGATTTGCGGCTGATCATAAAATCCATCCCAAACCAAGAGTGGCTACGCCCGTATCAAGTTGACGTGAACCAGTGACAGGTTGGTCTTTATAAGTTTGGTATCTGACTTCAGCACGGGCAGTTAGATGCTTTGTCACCCAAGCGGACACACCGGCACCGGCTGTGATCAGACTTGTTGAACCACTGGAGAGTTTGATTTGGCCAGCGCCACCTACAAAGTAAAGATCGAATTGAGTCACACCCATATCCAAGAAGCTGGTTTTGCCATAGATTGGGTACCAGTTTGCCACCGCAAGCATTGCGTTCTCTGGATAGTCGATATCCACAGCGTAGCCTGTGCCGCCAGCCTGGTAGTTCTTACGAGCTTGTTCAAAAACGCGTTTACCTTCATCCGTCAAACTATTCCCGAAGTCATAGTATCTTGCACCCACAGACCAACGGGGAGTGATGTGATAGTCCATAGAGAAACCGGCACTTTGTGTTTTCAAATAGGAATCGCCACCAACAACACCACCGTAAGTCATACCAAATTCAACGCGATTTCTTCTTGGGACCAAGCGGTCCTGAACAATGCGCGAACGTGTTTCAGATTTAATATTTTGAGCCATTTCCATAAGCTCTTGATTGCCGCCCAAAGAGTCAATGTCTTCGCTGACATTCATTTGCTTCGCAGAAGCTTTGCCAGCAGCAAATGAAGTGGCCGCAGTGAGTGTCAGACCGGCAATTGTTGCCAAGGCAGCTAGTTTAAGTGCTTGAGTGGTTTTCATTATTTATTCTCCACTTTCTGCTCTGCAGGTTTTTCGGTAGGTTTTTCAGCAGGTTTTTCTGGAACTACAAGGTAGTTCACTTTGATCTGAGTCAGCTTTTCAGGAGTCGCCAATCCAAATGGTGAGAACACTTTGAAACTCAAACGGACACGTGTGCCATCGGAGTTTTTCAAAATAGTTCCATCTTTGGACAACTGTGGTTGAACCGAGATGTTTTTTGTATCGAATAGCATTGAGAATTTCCACATAGAGTCACCGAGGTACTCAGGATCCTTGTGGTTGAGGTCAGCAACGACGTATCGTGAACCATCGAGTTCAAGGAAGCTGTTTCCAGCCGTATAGCTAACACCGTCATAGCTGATAACCAGACGAGGCTTCGCAGAAGCAGATCCATCAATTCCCGGCACCAATACTGTGACGCTAAAAGGAGTCAGCTGGCCTTCGCTCACTTCGGAAGCCAAACCTTCAATTTTAAGAGCTGAAGGCAATTCTTGGTTTCTGAAAAGGAATAAATTAATTTCCTTTTCGCGGACCAAGCCTTTAAGTTGGGCAGCACTTTTTGCAGTATCAGCAACGATCACTTCCGCAAGTAATTTAACTGTATAGGTCTTCATGCTGGCATTTGAAGGAACCGTGTAGAGAGCGGGATTCCACGTCAACATATACAGATCTTTTTCTGTTTGGGAGGCTTTCAAAGTTGCTCCCTCAGGAAGACCCTGTGCCGTCAATTTGACCTGAACGCCAGGAACAAGGACGCGGGCGCGAACTTTAAAAGAGGCACTTTGGCCTTCATTGAATGTCATTTGGGAATCTGGAGTGATCACCAGGAATTTATCGTCGATAGAAGATTCTTCTTTGACGATGACCTGTGGTTTTTCAACGATGATCGTTTCAGTGATCACGCGCGGCTTTTCAGGGCCATTGTTCGTTTGGTCTTGTGCATATTTACGCAGGTCTTGCAGAGTCACACCGCTCGTATTAGGAACTGGATCTTTTTTCCACTCACCACAGCCAACCAAGGCCAAGCCTGTTGCAGTGATTGTGATTAACGACTTAATGTGACTCATAAAAACCTCTCAATTAGCGACTGCTTACGCGCGTCAGCTCAAAGGGATAAAGAACATCAACATTTACTTTTCCAACTGGGCGAGGGAACTGCCAAGTGCGCATTCTCTCAAGCATGCAATTTTCCACCATACGTGAACCCAATGAAGACTGAGCCACTTTGGCGGTCGTGATTCTTCCCGCAGGACCGATCACAAAATCAACGGCTACGCGACCACCAATTTGTGGAGCCGCTTGCAAACCTTTTTCATAGCAATAGATGATTTGACCTTTATTGCGGTTGATCACCGCAATAATTTGATCGCGATCCAAGCCACCTTCAACAGTTGCTTCTTCATCGAGTGGAAGACTGACTGCGGAAGTACCGCCAACCATATTCAATTTGCCGTAGCCCGCTTTGCCGCCACCGACACCGCGAGTGCCATAGCCGCCCGCTGACTGAGCACGACCACCTTCACCAGCGCTGCCGGCGATCAAGCCAGAACCTGGCATATAACCTTTGATGCCGCCACGACCTGTGCTGCCAACTCCGCCGCCACCTGAACCAATGCCAGCGGCACGGATGGCTTTCATAGATTTAGTATCTAAACCTTCATAGCCCTGCTTGCCAGTAGGAACGCCACCCAAAGCGGCCAAAGCTCCCACACGTTGAACGTCCACGGCCTTGGCCGTCTTCACAGGGTAGGGTTTGGTTTTCAAAGTTTTGTTAACAACCGGACGGTACACTTTGTTCGTTTGCTTCAGTTTGCGTTCAGAAACTTTCACATGAGGACGAGCTTCTGGTTTTGCAACCGGAGTTTCTTCTTTCGGAAGAACAATAGTCACAAGGGGAGCTTCATCTTTTTTGGAAAAATAATTAGCCCAAACCCAAGTTCCCATCATCAAAGAGAAGACTGCAAGCAAATGACCAAGAGTGGTCTTTTGCAAGATGGTTTTCATATCTTCGTCATCTGTTTGATCGGGAAGGAGGTAAGTCGGGCTGTTCACCGCATTGGCCGGAGCCAAGCGCAAAGATCCCACGCCATCGATCACATACGCTTCGTCAGTGATTTGTGAAAGTTCAATTTTTTGCAAAAGGCGGTAGTCGACTTTGTTGTCATCCAAAGATTGAAGGCTGGTATAAGCTTCGACTCTGCGTTTGTCTTTAAGGTAAACGAGATTCAAAGCTTCAGTATCAGTTGAATAAGGGACCGAAAAGGTGCGAACCTTTTGGCCTAACTGATTTTGAAGTATTAAAAGCTTTGCTGTTCCCATGACCTAATTTCTTTCCTGATCTTGTTGGATGCGGTCTTCGAACTGTGTTCTTCCGCCCAAAAGATCTTCTAACAATTTGTCGTTCTCTACTGCCGCTTTGGTACTTAAAGAGCTTTGGTACTTCCCTCTAAGGGCGGAACCATCGAACTTAAAGGAAGTGCCCAGTTTCGTCCCATTTGCTGCAACCTTGGTCACCTTGGGGGTGCTGGTCTTAGCGTAGGATGGAGCTCCAAAGCTGCTACTCACAACTAGCAAAAGGGAGGCCACTATTAATGGGTTTTTCATAGGCTTTTTCCTTTCTGGATGCTGTTTAAACGCGCTTCCAGGTAAGACGGCATAAGAGGATGGCCAATTTTTGTTTCTACCATTTTCAGATTTTCAATGTCCTTGATGCTCTCAGGGTGCTCTGCCACGGATTTACGGGCAGAAACCAAGTCTCCTGACGACGGTGCCGAAGAATTAAGCGCTTCGCTAAGGGCGGTTTTCATCTTTCCGCGGCCTGGTAGCTGCTCGATCATTTCCATTTCACGAGAAAGCAACTTTTGGATCTCAGGACGGGCAATGCGATATTCCCGCGCCAATTGTGCAAGAGCCTGAGAGCTGTTCCACAAATCCTGCATCTTTGCGGATGCTGTCTTAGACTTCACAAGGAAAGGCTTGGATTTCGCCTTCAGTGCATCAACGTATTGGCGTTGTTGTCCTGCAGTAAGACCTTTTGGCATAGCAGTGCCGGAAAGATCCTTCACGAAGCGGGTGTTTTCAGTCGCGACGATATTCAAAGCCACTAATTGAGCAGTGATATCTTTTGAGCGAACTGCTTCGCTTAGAGTTTCATCCGCTTTGCCCAAAAGTTTCATGCGCTGTTGAATGCTTTTTTGCATCAACTTGTCTGAACTGTCGTCCATTTTGGCTTTGGCAATTTGCTCTTGGAAGCCAGTCAACTTGCCATAGAATTCTTGTTTGTTGATGAACTGAACCGCCGATTGACGACGCATTTCCTTCATCTCCAGGACAGACTGAATACCAGCTTTGCTGCCAGTTTTTGCGTATACCAATAAGGTGGTCTCATTCAACAAAGCAGGTCTGTTGCGAAGTTCGCCGGATTGAAGTTTCAGTTCTTTCGCTGGATTGCCAGACAAAAGAACCAAACGAGAACGGATGATCAAAGCGCGCTCGCCTGTGATGCCAAGATCCAAAGCTTGCTTGTAATGCTTCTCTGGATTCAAGTCGGCGAGGTCGGCCAAAGTTCCAAGGCGGAAAGCCATCTCTTTCGGAGCGACTTTGGAGTTCTCCATCTTCAAGGCAACATTGTAAGCGTTCTTGAAATCAAGTTTGCGCTCGTAGTAACCAACCAATTGTTCCAAGTATTGCTGCTTCTTCGCCTCAGGAGTGTCTGGCGTGTTGATTAAAGCATACAAAGATTTCGCGTAAACTTCGTCCTCGCCCAATTTTTTGGCGATGATGCTTAAGTTGGTGAAAATCAAGATGCGCTCATCAGATTTTGCGCCATCAAGTTTTGTCTTGAGGACAGTTTTCATCACGGACTTCAGCTCAGACTTAGTTGATTTCGGATTGTTCGCAACAGTAGCCACTTGATTCATCAAGGCTTTGCGAGCGACGCTGGCAAACTCCGCCTGGTGAGCGGGGAAGATTTCTGCGTAGTCGGCAGCATATTCTTGCAGGTTTTCATCGTCTTTAAGTTGCGCCAAGCTGTCTAAAGCCAAATCCGCCGATTTCTTGCGAAGCTCAGCTTTGCCGTCTTTATCACGAGCTAATTCATCAAACAGCTTCGCCGCATCTTTTAACTGCTTTTGTTGATAGAGCAGGTAAGCTTGCTGATAGCGAACCTCAAAGTATTTTTCATCCTTCGAAGACTTCTTCAGGAAGAATGCATAAGAGTCTTTTTGCAATTTAGGATCTTGGGATTTTTCAGCCACCGCGACTTCATTCAAAAGTGCTTCGTTCTTTTCTTTTGTAGAATATGAGCGACCATCGCTGATCATGCGGTGGAACTGAATAGCAATAGGGTATTTGCCCATATCCGTGGCCACTTGAGCGCCACGTTGGATCATCTCTTTGTCGCTAGGGAAGGTTTCTGCATAGATCGCATAAGCGTTCAGCAGATCCAAATCTGGTTTTACTTTTTTAGAACGATGCAACTCTGTTACATAACGTTTCATGGTTTTTTTAAGTTCTTCGCACTTCGAAGAATCATCGCAATCAGTATTCTTGAAGGCTGCTGCCGCTTTGGCAAAGTCTTGAGTCGACTGATTTGTTTCACCACGGTCATAGTTCACTTGCGCTAAACGCACAAAAGCCTCAAGACGCTCTTGCTTAGTTAGATCAGGTTGCTCCATATAGCGCGTCAGGATTTGGTGGGCCGCTTGCTTCTGACCAACGCGGTCTGCTTCCTGAGCGAAGTTAAGAATCAATTCTTTGCGTTTTTCCTTAGGAGTAAAGCCCTCATAAGTCGAGATTTCTTTTGTTGTGATATCTTTACGAGCATAGAAAGTACCGAGATCACGAACAATGTCCGTATGGAATACAGGATCGTAGTTGCTTCCAGTTTCCGTGTCTTTAGTAATTTTAGTAGGCTCTTTGAGAAGACCTTCTAAAGTTGAAATAGCCGATGAAAGTTTGTCGGTGTTGAAGTCACACCAAGCCATGTTGTAGATAGCTAAAGCCTTGTTCTCGAGATTTTTATCTTTGAGCGCGATCACATAGTGATCTTTGGCATCTTTAAAACGACCTTTTTGGAAAAGCAGATCCCCCAAAGAAGCGTGAGATCTTGAAACGATCCCCGCGTCGATAGACTTGGCTTTGGCTTCTTTGATGATACGCTCAAAAAGAGAGATGGCCTGATCTTGTTGGCCAGCCATTTCATACAAGTGCGCCAATTGGAATAAGATCGGCCCATGTTCGTTGATTTTCACTTCACTGAGCAAGGTCTCATAAATTTTGATTGCGCGCTGGCGATCGTCTTTTGAGCCTTTACAGTTGTCACAGTTCGCTTCGACTTCTTGCATGAAACGAGTGCGAGCTCTTTCAGCAAGAACGTCAGCCAAGCGCTGCTGAGTTGGAATCCAAGAGGGATCTTTGCGATCCATCAAATCCAAAACACGGTCCATTTTTTTGATGACTAAATCTTGCGTGTCGTTGTTCATTTTCTCGGCATGGACGGAATTCGAGAGCAGAACACCCGCTAGAACTACATTTAGAAAAAGGATGTGTTTTGGTGTTTTCATTGTTTAGGCACTACCGCAAATTTGAGTTTTTCAATGCCAGCTTGAGATCCTGCCTTGATAAGAGGATCGAGATCGGCATATTTCATCTCGGTATCGGCTTGAATCATCAATTCGACTTTTTCATCAGCAGGAGCTTGTTTCTTAAGTTCCGCCAACTTGTCGCTCAACTGAGCGCCAGCCACCACTTTGTCATTAAGGAAGTAAGCTCCTTTTTCGATACGCAAGGTCGCAGTCTGTTTATCCAAGCCCTGGCTGTGAGAGGCCTGTGGAAGGTTCAAGCGAGATGGAACATCGGTTTCAACTCCGCTGTTTTGCGTACCAATCAAAAGATAGATAACGATGATCGAGAAAGCATCGATCAAAGAAGTCAGAGGCAAAGCCAACGCGAGATCGCGGCGAAGTCCGCTTTTCTTCTTTGTGCCGCCACCCTTAAGAACCATGGTGTCCATAAGAGGAGATGCTTTTTTTGAAGTGTCCAGAAAAGTTGTTTTCATAAATTACCCAAGAGGGGACAAGCCCACACCTTCAAATTGGTTTTGCTTCAATTGATCCATGATCTTGATCACGTCGCCGTAGGAGCTTTGAGCCCCAGGACGAACGATGCCGGTTTTCAACTCAGGATATTTTAGTTTCAGATCTGCGAGCTTTGCTTCCAAACCAGTCCAGTTCACACCGTTGTTGGATTTTGGCAGGCGAGTCTCAACCGTTTGCAATTTTGGCAAATCGCGGACGGAAAGCTCGACGCTGCCATCAGCGGCCAAGGTCACCCACAAGGACGGAGGATTTTTCGCCCCAGCAGTGGAGTTGTCGCCAATGGCCTGTTTTGTATCGAGCGTGCCGATCTGAACCCACACCGCTGTAAGCAACAGAAAGCAGATCAATACAGAGAGGATATCCAGGATTGGAAGAATATTGATTTCAAAGTTTAATTCTTTGTCTTTGTTGCTCATAACAGTGGTCCTTATTTTTTGTCAGAAACTGGTTCGTAATGGAAGCCAAGCTGGATAAACAAGTTCAAAGCCGCTTTGTTCAAATCGTCTGTTAAACGAGAAGCTCTGTTTTGAAGAACTGCATACATGATCAAAGCAGGAACTGCGACGATCAAACCGTAAGCTGTTGTATTCATCGCCAAAGAGATACCTTGAGAAAGGATAGTGGCTTTTTCTACAGGGTTCGCATTTGCGATACCGGCAAATGAATGAATTAAACCTGTGATTGTACCCAAAAGACCCAATAGAGTTGCTACGTTGGCAAACATTGCCAAGAAGCCAATGCGCTTTTCAACGCGAGTGTTTTCTTCAAGAAGAACTTCATCCATTTTGAGTTGGATCTCTTCTTTGCCACCCATATCAAGAGCTGCCTGAATACCTGCAGAGGCAACAACGCCCAGTGGCTGATTCACGCCCATTTGCAATGAACGGCGTAGAGCCTTGTCCAAATGACCAGCACGGATATCTTCAGCCAAAAGCTTAGAAAGCTCTTTCTGGTTCGTTTTACGAGCCACGAAGAGGGCGTGCGAGCGTTCAATGATAATAGCTACAGATACGATCTGAGCTGCCAAAATAGTCCACATCCAAAGCGCATCTCCAGATGTGAAGCCAGAACCAAGTGAAAGTAGGAATTGCATATAAAATCCTCCGGTTAGTTTTCCGGAAGACTTAGGAGCAACTGTAGTGCCAGATCTCAAGACGCGTGTGTCAGATTAGGACGGTAGGAGTGTGTAGTATTTAGACGGGGGTGACAATCTAGGGCGTCACTTTTTTCGATTTGAGTCTAATTAAATAATACTGAAATAGGATGTGACATTTGTCTTTTTCTAAACTGAAGAAGCAATGCAACACCAACGCTGGTGTTGCATTGCTTCTTCGGATATTTCTGGTTTTGCTATTTTTTCAACTAGCTACGCTTGAGGTATGCCTAGAAAGATCCATTTACAGAGGCTGAAGCCCAATAAGGCATATCCAGGCGGATATCATCCTTGTTGATGGCATCTCTCCAGAATGAAACGCCCCCTTCAATAGATGCCGTGAGGCCCGAGAATGCAGGGGTGGTGAATTTTGCAACCAATTCAGTATCCCAGTTAATTTGTGGAGCATGATAGTACTGATGACCATCACCTTTTGCCGTGCCATTCCAGTTGTTGTTTTTCTCGTATTTATCGTCACGACCCTGAACGGCGTCACGAGCTTTGTAATTTCCAACGACGCCCATCTCGAAAGACTTGGTGAACTGATATTTGCTACCCGCAGAAGCCAGGAATTCATTTCCCAGAGCCCAGCCATTGGAGTTTCGCCCCATGCGCACGGTTCCTTGTCCGCGCACACTGCTGACCCAGTTCAATTGGGTGTAGGAATAAGTAGTTCCTAGTATTAAATCCGGAGTCCCAGAACCTAATTGTATATTGTATGCGGCTCTTTGTGTGGGAGCGGACGTGAAGTACTCGTCAATGCTTCCGGTCGGAAGCGTCAAGTTAATATCGCTCATCACAAGATTATTGACGTCAGCGAGTAGGGGCGTGAGGCCCATCAGGCGAACGTCCCCGAGACCCTGCGTGTAATCACGAGTTTTAAAGTTCAGTCCGCCAGGAAGTGGTTCATAGACGGTTTCAACCATGTTTTTGATATAAGG
This sequence comes from Bdellovibrio svalbardensis, assembly GCF_029531655.1. Classification (NCBI taxonomy): domain Bacteria; kingdom Pseudomonadati; phylum Bdellovibrionota; class Bdellovibrionia; order Bdellovibrionales; family Pseudobdellovibrionaceae; genus Bdellovibrio; species Bdellovibrio svalbardensis. The sequence continues at coordinate 234,119 of NZ_JANRMI010000004.1, read as the reverse complement.
GACAAAAGCCAAAAGAGTCCACTGTGGACTGTAGAGCCAGGTCGCAGTCACCATGCTGAGGTCCACTGTCGAAGCATCGAATTTATAGATGCGGGTATTTGCTGAGTTTGTTCCTTGCAAGTCGTACTTGTAATAACTGTAAGTTAAAAAGTATTTCGGTGGTTTCACCGTAGTTGTCATCTTAGGTGTCGCTTGCTCTTCTTGAGCAAAGGCACTCGATGAAAGCGCTGTTACAAGTGATACCAAAATTGCGCCTGCGATAAGCGTGCTTCTTTTCATATTGCCTCCAATAAAAAATTCGTTCTCATAGAACTTGTGAAGCTGATATTCAGTCAATAGAAAACCTTCAGTTTTGAATAGAGTAAATGCACTATTCCTCGAATGAAAAACGATCACTTCAGAGGAGAGATGACCGTTTCTATTGCTCTCAAAAGGCACTCGAAAATTCGTTAAAAAGCGGTTATGGAGCAGCACAGGATAGACTGGGGTATTGAATGAATTTATTGTTATTGTGGACGCAAGAAGTGAGGAACGAGTGAAAGCAGTTGTGCAAAGAGTTTTAAGAGCATCCGTGACTGTTGATGGGGAACAGATATCGTCTATCGATAAAGGTCTTCTTACATTGTTGGGTGTTGCCAAAGGTGATACCGAAGAACAGTTGCAGAAGTTAATTCAGAAAATCACATCCTTAAGAATTTTTCCTGATGAATCTGGTAAGATGAACTTGTCGCTCAAAGATATTGGTGGCGCTCATCTAATAGTTTCGCAATTTACTTTGTTGGGGGATACGGCTAAAGGGAATCGCCCCAGCTTTATTGGTGCAGAAACTCCCGATCTCGCAGAATCTCTTTACAATAAATCCTTAGAGATCAGTCGAGCCCAAGGTATTGAAACAAAGGGTGGGGCTTTCGGTGCGGATATGAAGGTGGAGCTTCTTAACGACGGCCCGGTCACTTTGATCATTGAAGCCTAAAGGCTATTCTTGGTTGTGAATGCTGTCGTAAAGTTCCAACATATTAGTTTGAGTTACACGAATCAGACCTCTTCCTGGGCGATCCAAATCAAGTATAAGTGCAATGACTAAGGGAAAGAGTAGTGAGAGAAAGACCGGAGCAAGTCTTCGTTGATTTTTGAATCCGCTAACATAGCTCAATGAGCTCAGTCCAATAAAGGCAATGAGGAAGATCATATGGTGAACAATTTCTGGGACATGGTTTTCGGAGGCAAATGCGCGCTCGCTAGACAGATCGATCATTTCGTTCAATGATTGCATAAAGATGGCAATCAAAGGTCCACGATCAGTGCGAGTTACTCCTGCCGCCAATTTCCAGATCTGATTTTGTAAATCTTGAGTTCTTTGATTATATCCTTTTAAGCCAATGCGCTGGTGTTCGAAAAAAATCAAACGATGCTTAGTATAGTCTTTAAGAAGTTGGCGAATTTGAAATCCGGTATTTTCAGGTAGATTGTCTGTACGCAGATAGGTTGTACCAATGGCATTGGCTTCTTTCATAGATAATGTTTTTCTGGTGTCATATCTGGCAATCGACATAGAGAATGAAAACCCCAGCAACAAAGCCAGCAATCCAAAAATACTCGTCGGGAGAAGCTCGTTGATAGAGTCATTTCTTTCAGGATGCTGTTTCTGCGCTTTTTGGCCTATGTAATAAAAAAAGTAACTTGCAGCCAAGAGGATGGTAACCATCGTGATAAAAATGATCCATAGAGGGATTTGATATAGAATTTCAATTGTCATGCCTACGATTATCCTTGGTGTTGATATTCCTGGCTAGGATAGTCGATTCTGTATTTTAGCGCTTGGTTCTTTTGTTTATTTGCAGCTTTTCATAAGCTAGGCCTTTTGATCAGGCACTAATCGAAAAACAAGAGTGGAGTCGTCGCGGATACCGCTGAATTTAAGGCGAATCTTTCCACCTTGTTTTGGATCTTCAAGCGTGACAGTTTTTTTATGAATGTCGTTAGGAAGATGATTGGTGGGTTTGAGCCACAGTTCATCTTCGGTACAGTGAATAACTTCGGCAATTTTTCCGTGACCGGCAAACTCAATCGGCATTCTTTTCTTTATGATAAAGCTTTTCTGAGGTGCAGGAGAAGATGCTGGTTTTTGGTAACTGAAATCGAGTGGCGTTGCCTTTTTTATGTTCGCTGCAACTGAGGCAGTCAAAGGGGCTTCCTTTGTTGTCGGGGATTTGGTTGTGCTTGGATTTGTATTTGCACCGCCTTGGCGTGCTCGAGCGGCTTGTAGCTTATTATTTAGTTCCTTATTCAGACGATATTCAGATTCAAATACTAGAAGGAACAGTAAAATATTGATCAGCAAAGAGCTGATAGCTTGAAAGTGATTGGTTTGATAATCTTGCTTGAAGGTTATGAAGTTTTTGGCGATCGTAAATCCCAAAATAGCCAAAACGGGGACCCAAGCCGTGTTCTTGCCCCGAAACATCAAAAAACCCACGACAAAGTTGGAGATTCGTCCCAGCCAGGCCAGACCTGACGCCAACATAAATGCAGCAAAAAGATTTTTAAGGCTCCACTTGTCAACGACGTTCGAGTTGAGTGCGACGCTCACCAAGAGGTTCATGATCGGAGAGACCATAAGCAAAGCACCGGCGATACGAATGTAGCGCTCGTCTTGAAGCCACTTTGCTTTTTGTCCCATTAACCTGCGCCCTCTTTTTTGGAAGGATCAGTTGAATTGGTGTCATCGGCGAAAGCCATTTTCAAGCTGGCGATGACTTCATTAGGGTTGACCGGTTCAACATTCGGGGAGGTTTCAGTTGATACTGCCTCCGGATTATTTAAAGCTTGAGACCGTTTTAGTAAGGCATCACTGAATGCAATGACCAAACAAATAGCCAAAGGGTCAAAGACCGACACGAAAACCAGAATCAAGTATTTGACGACGGTATCGATATCCATATTGAAGGCTTTGGAGATGTATATAAGAGGGCCTACTTTTTGTTTTACTTCGATGATTTTAAGTCGTGCTTCGGCGATTTGCGATTCAATAGTTGAGATCTTTACTTTAAGTTCGCGAATCATTGGCTCGACTTCAGCGCGAGCTTTGAGTTTTTTAGAAATACGCTGATCCGGAATTTCGTCAACCGAACGGGTAATGCGAACCACTTCAGAATTGGCCATTGTTTGTTCGGACTGCAATTTTTGTAATTTAATATTTTCAGACTCGAGGATGGCAGAAGAAGTACTGTAGGCGTCAGATAGAAATCCAAAGATACCCATGCTGGTAATCAAGCTGAGTACGATGACGCAACTGACTAGGTATGCGCGAAACATGAAGCCGATGTTTCTCCAGGTTTGGTGGAGGTAAGCGGCGACCACAAATTTTGCAAGCTCTAAGGACCCGGCCATCAGCCAGACGGCCACAATAGCACCGGAAAACAATTTACCGATACCGACAATAGAAAACGTCGCCCCTAAGAAGGAAACCGCTGTTGCTGATAAAGCCAATCCGATGACAATCCAAAGTTGTACCATGAGAATTTTATCGGTTCTTGTGAGGATATTCTTAATATGAATGGATGCAGGAAATTAGCTTCTAGACTCGACGAAACTCCTGTTCTCCGGGAGTGACTTCTGCTTACTTCCGATGTTTCTGGATATTCATCCAGTTAAACTGATCTAAACAGGATGACATATAAAATTCTTCTCTTTTTCAAAAGGTAGTTGATAATACTTCTATGACTCCAAAGAAAAAAATTGCGATTTTAACCGCATTAATGTTGGTGATGCTTGGTACTTGGGGCTTTTTCGAGAAGCTACGCAATCAAAGGTTTCAGGACGCAGTTCAAGCTGCAGCAAAAAAATCCATACAACAAAATATAGTAGTAACAATGGCGCAGGGGTTGTCTTTCAATCCATATCTTCGGGAGATCGTCATCCAGGCGATACTTGATAGCTGTGAGATTGAGGTCCGTGAGCGAAGGCCCCTAAATGAAAGTCAAGAATTGATTAGCTACGAAATAAAAGTGCTTTCAGCTGATGCCACAAAAGAGCTATTGAAAGTCACCTTAGATTCGTTGGAACAAAAAAAAGTTTTGAATGAAAATCAGATCAAAGAAGTTATTAAAAACCAAATTGATTCAAAATATCCAAAGCAAGTGATTGTGAATCGAATGACTCTACAAAACCATGACGGACGCTGGGAAATGATTGAGCAGCCCTAGATTATTAATTTCTATTGTATTGAAACCCAGGTGCTGCCATCGCAATATGTCATTTTGTTTATTCCTGAATTGTAGTTGAAGGAACCTGCTTTTGCGGTCGGGGTAGAGCAACCCGCGCCTCCAGCTCCCGGAATGGGGCCCATCGGAATAAAAACAGAGCCATTACAGTAAGCAAAGACATTAGTGGCAGTGATATAATCTACTTTTCCCGCAGGGGAACAGGCGCCCTGAGTAATTAATGGAAGCGCCTTGTATACCTTTACTGCAGAGTTGGTTGAATCCGCTGTGAATACATATGGGTAAAGAAGTCGCCCGTTGTTTACAAAGCCGGAAGTCGCGTAGGCATCGTTGATTGCAGGAGCAGCCGGGTTGCTAATATCTATGAGCGTAATACTTCCTGTACTGAGTGTAACATATGCGTAATTACCCTGAACTTCTATGTCTGATGGATTCAAAAGTTTGGTGGTATCAATGACGGAACCAACAATTGTAGGTGAGGTTGGAGTCGAGATGTCCAGGACGACCATAGATTTGTTTCCGGTTGATAGGACATATGCATAGTTGCCTAAAGTGGCAATGCTTTTACAGCCAGATAATGCCGCATTTGAAAATGACGAGCTGGTAAGTGATGCAGGATTAGAAATATCAACAATTGTCAGTGCAGCGCCGTTGCACGTAAACGCGTAGGTACCTGATATCGCCAAGCCTCCGGTGGTTCCTGAGATTGAGCCGGCGATTGCTGGAGCTGAAGGCGAAGAAATATTGACAGTAGAGAACTTTCCACTAGATGCCCCCACCACGTACAAATAGTTGCCGACAGCTTTCATGCTTTGAATTCCAAAAAAGTTAGTGAAGCTGGAAAGGATTTTTTTAACAAAAAATGGAGAAGATGGATTACTGATATCAATGACGGAGAGTCCGTAAGTTTGAGTCTCTCCAATATACGCATAGTTCCCGGATATTGTGATTGAGTTTGCCCCTATAAATAAAGGATCTGCCCACGATGAAAATAGGGTAGGAGTTTCTGGAGAAGATATGTCAAGAACTGTTAGCTGGGCTGAATTTCCATTAATAATAAAGGCCTTGTTACCTGAAAGAGCGATCCCGTTCGCCCCCTTTAGGCGCGGGGCAAAAGTGGTCTTTGAACTTGCTTTCATAGGACCTGGAATCCCCAATACCTCATGAACAAACAGCGTGTCGAAACCATCAACCGTAACAAGCCGATTTGAGGAGAGTCCCATTCGGTTTGGAGTTCTGAAGATTGAGTTCATTATCGGAGCACCCAGTGCCTCGGGCGAAAATGGGTTTGAGACATCCCATATAACTATGGCGCTACCGCCTGAAGAATAAAGATTATTCCCAACTGAAAACATATCCGTGGGAATGCATCCAGAGCAACTATAAACTCCATCGAACGACGTTGCAAGAAAAGGGGCTGCCTTGTTGGTAACGTCAATCACTTTAATTTTTGAATCGGCAACAAAGGCATAGTTGCCAATAACATTAACTAATTTTGATGAGGTAGATGCCCCTAATGAGCTATTTCCAACAATCGTTGGACTGCTTGGTGTCGTAACATCTATAACTACTAAAGCTATGGATGTTGCGCAGACTGCATAGGCGTAATTTCCCGAGATATCAAGTCCCTCACAGCCTGAGAGAAGTGCGTTCGTGATGCTCGCCAAAATGACAGGAGCTGATTTTGTGGTGATGTCGACAACTGTGAAACGACTGCTTCCAAGATAGTAGGCATAGTTCCCAGAGACTCTTACATTTTTTCCGGAAGCAAGTTTGGTGGCATCAGTAATTGTGCCGATGATAGAGGCCGTCGCGGGTGTTGTAACATCGATAACCGTAAAATAACCGCTAGAAGCTGTATAGGCATAGTTGCCAGATACGACCAAGTCATTGATTCCCGTATAGCGAGTTGTGTCGGTAATCACTTTGCTGACTGTGGGATTTGTTGGAGTGCTGATGTCAGTCACGGTCACCGTTTTCGAGGTCGCGCTTGCAGAGAGAACATAGTTTCCTTGGAATGCGAACCTTCTCACGGACTCGTAGATTCCGTTAAAGGCCGCGCTACTAATTGCGGAAAGTGATAAAGGGTTGCTGAGGTTAAATGAATTAATACCTGGTAAGGTCGTGTTGCCTGAAAAAGCAGTGGTTCCCAGGACTTCTACCCCAAGGCAATTACATACCAGGGAGTTTTTTAAAACTGGTGCCGTTGGAGTTGAGATATCAATACTGCGTAGAGAAGATCCGCTGACATAGGCGTAGTTGCCGGAAATTTTGATATTTGCTGATGTCGACAAACCGGCAAGTTTTGTCGCGTAGGTCGGGGATGACTTAGTGGTGATGTCAACCACCGTCATGAAGCTACTGCCTACGATAAAGGCGTAGTTTCCAGAAACTGCGATGTCTGTTACTGCGTTTAGATTTGTTGAGTCTGTTAATGTCCCAATCAGAGTGGGAGCTGTTTTGGTGGTGATATCAAATATGCTAAGAACGTTGGCCTGTATTACGTAAGCATAATTGCCACTAATCACCACTTTTTTTGCCCACGATAAAGGAGTATTGTTGAATCCAATCATGGATGCCGTAGCCATCGTGGTGGCATCAATGATAGAAAAACCATTTGCAGAAGCGGCATAAATGTAATTTCCAGATCGTCTAACAGCCATGACCTGTGAAAGATTCGAGTGGTTGATGGTTTTTGTTAAAAATGGTGATGCTGGGTTTGATAGATCAAAAACGTAAAGTGATGATTGGTTCGGACCAACAAAATAAAAATAGGTGCCATCAAAATCACCTCCAGGAAAATATAAATTTGAACTTACTTTGATCTGTTGTTGGCTAAGCGGAGTCATCGCTGCTGGATTGGTGATATCGAATGTCCATAGAGATCCATCAGAGTTAGCCAAAACAGCTGTGTTGCCAGCAGCGTAAGTATTATCAATACTTAAAGGACTTCCCGATAAAACTTGAGCAGCTTCAGGCAGCAAGGGCATAGATGTGGGACCAATATCGAAGGTCGCAAAAAGGCCTGTGCCCGTAGATAGTCCCACAAGCTTTGTGCCATCAAAGCTAATTTTTGATAGGGGATATGAAAAACTGAGGGTACTAGCTCTTTGCTGCAGTTGGGGTGATGTTGGAGAAGACAGATCAAGGGTATTCAAGTTGCCGTTGCCGTCAGTGACATAAGCATAGTTTGCCTTAATCAAAATATCATTAGAGTATTGGACTACAGTTGTTGTTCCAAAGGCCGTCGGGGAAGATTTGTTGGAGATATCTATGATAGCTAGAGGATTTGACGAACCGCTTGCGCTGGTAACGTAAGCATAGTTGCCATAGACAGCAACTCCCCTGGGCATAGATACGGAAGGTTCTTTCACCGATCCAACGGCAGCAGGCGAAGACTTGTTTGAGATATCAACTATAACTAGGTAGCCCGTCGAAGCTCCGGCTATATATACATAGTTACCGGAGACCGTAATTCCCGAGCCTGAGGTAAAATTGCTATTTGTTAAAGTACTAGCGACCGCCGGAGAACTTTTGGTTGTAACGTCTATTATTACCAGTTTTCCAGATGCCAAATAGACATAGTTACCAGCAACGACCATTCTTCCTGATGAAATAGAGGCATTTGTCACCGAGCCAAGCAAAGTTGGACTTGTGGGGCTGGCAAGTGAAAATACCAGCAGGGTGGTGCCTTGTACTGCATAGAGATAAGTTCCATCACTCGCAATGGATTGACCAGCACCCGCCGAACCAACGTAGTCCCCGGCGAAAGTGGGAGTTGAGAGATTAGTGATATTGATGGCGGTCAGGTAGAACAAGCCTGCAGCATTGGAGCCAACCATATAAGCGTAGTTACCAGCGACGGCGACATCGTTTGCTGTGATGCGGCCGGCAGCTGTATCGACGAGGGAAGTGATCGGCGTGACTCCTCCATACTTGGTAGTGATCCAACTCGTGCCATTGCAATATTTCATTTCTGAGGTTGCAACAAAGTATTCCATAGCTCCGGCAGAAGCTGTGGGTGATGAGCAGGCAGAATTTCCAATAGAAGGCAATAGAACGCAGAACAGGATTGCTATGGAAGCCCATGGTTTTTTGAAGTAAGATATTAATGAACATTCCATATGTACGTGCTTTTCTGAAGTTGGGTTAAAACTTAAACTGCAATTGTAATCCAAAGTTCTAATGTTTTTCTAAACGCGATAAAATTGCAGAGATTTTTTCCTCTAATTTTTTATTTTTCTCTTCAAGTCTTTTTACTGCATCCTGAAGCTTCTTGTTTTCATCCTGAACTGATGCTAAGTCGCGATTCATTTTCTTAGCTGAAGCATGATCCTGTTGAACTTGTTTATCAACCTCTTGAATAGCTTTAATGCTCCATGGAATCAGACCTAAATAGTTAACGCCCATATAGTCCGTGTTAGGATCGATGTTCTTCACAAGTTGTGGAAGAATCTGCACCAAGTCCTGAGCCATTACACCATACTCGATTCTTTCGTTCGGATCATCTTTCATCACATAAGAATAAACCGAGATTTTACGAACTGTCTCAAGACCAGAAACTATTGGTTGAATATTCTTTTTTAAACGACGATCGGAAACGTCAGTGATCGTACCAGTAAACTGAATATCACCAACGACATGCAATGCGCTGGCAGGGGAGGTCGTGCCGATACCAACATTGCCATTTGAGCTAATTAACATGCGTGCAGCACCAGCAGTCGTATCGCTGAACAACAAACCGCCAGCTCCACCCGCGTTTCCGGAACCATTACTTACAATCTTCCAAACATGTCCACCCGTATCTGAGTTTTCCAGGGCAAATTGGGTGCCAAAAATTCCGTTAGAGGCCACAACTAGGTTTGAAGTTGGACTTGTAGTGCCGACTCCAACGTTGCCCGTGTTGTAATAGATATCCGAACCTGTCGTCGTCCATTGAGACCCTGTTGGAATATTGGTATTACAAATAATTGAACTTGTTCCATCAGAGGTACACATTTTATTTGCTGTAATTCCTGAAACCCCAATCAAAGGGATTGAACCTGAACTTGTACCTGTGTTTAAGGTCGAAGATGTTCCTAATCCCAAATTTGTTCTTGCCGCCGCCGCAGTCGTTGCTCCTGTACCGCCATTTGCCACTGCTAACGTGCCGGTCACATCTGTCGATAGTGCGACTAAGGCGTTTACCCAGTTTGTGCCATTATAGCGAATAACTTGTCCTGTCGCAGGAGTCGTGATTGTGGCTGACAATTTATTATTGAAGTTATCGTAGTCAGTTTTACTGATCAAACCCGCAGTGACCGAAGCCGTTGAAGCCATCGGAATATTCAAAGTATGAGTGCTTGTTACTGAACTAAACGCTGGGGCAGTACCTGTGGTCCCAATCGCAAAGGTTTGCGTCGCCGCAGTGAGGCCTCCCAAAGAGGTGATACCACCAGCCGAAGGAGTCACCCATCCAAGATTGCCAGCGCCGTCAGTTTTTAAAACCTGGTTCGCTGTACCATCTGCGGCTGGCAAAGTCCAAACTGTTGAACCTGCGGCTGCTGCAGGTTTAAAGCCTGTGTAACCAGAAGTGGCTCCGGTCATGCGAATAGCACCCTTAACATCAAGAGGTGCACCCGGCGTAGTAGTTCCGATACCGACGAGGCCATTTTTATCGATTCTCATAGCTTCGTTGCTGTAGTAGTTACCGAAAATGAAGTTTCCGCCTGTGGATTTCATGACAAAGTCACCAGCTAATTCGCCGCTTGAACTTAGGAATGTGTTAGGGCCAGAGGCTATACCCATACTGGCTTTGGTCACTCCACCTACAGTGAATGAGCTGCTGACAAAACCTGCTGCCGGTGCATCCATAGTGAGTGCTTCACCGCTTGAAGACAAGGCAACATGAAGTTTTGAATTCGGGCTTGTTGTTCCAATTCCGACATTGCCATTTTTCAAAACAGTCACAGCATTGGCTTTGCTGGCGCCGCTGGCTCCAATACCGATCTCAAACAGAGGATCTGTGGCAACCCATGTTGTCGCATTTCCTCCGCCAACGTTAAATCGGCCAATGGCCGTTGAGTACATAGCTTCTGCGCGAGCTGTGCCACCCATGGCAGTCGAGTAGTCACCGCCCGCGTAAGTACTATCCCCTAGAGCTACTGCGGAATAACCAATTGCATTTGCCACTCTTCCCAAGCCCACAGAATTTGCACCTGAAGAATAGGCGCCGCCCATCGCGATAGAGTTACTTCCGATCGCGTAAGCTCCATTACCTATTGCAAATGAATACTGCCCCGAAGCTTGCGTCGCATATCCAAACGCAGTAGAGTATGTTCCGATGTTGACATCGTTCCACTCGCCAGTCGCGGTTGCTGTTCCTGCTCTAAATGCTGCTTTTTTTGGATACCACAACATTCTTGTGCCAGCTCCTGCCGTTACGAGAGAGGCACCGCTTCCAAATGTTCCTGTGGAAAGAATTCCACCGTCGCCAATCAATGAAAGTTTAAATTCTGGGGTTCCGGTACCAATGCCAACATTTCCGCTGGCGTCAACAGTAATGCCTTCATTGCCGCCATCGCCACTGAGCCAGAAGGAACCCAATTTAATATTTTGTGTCGCAGTATGATTGCCAAGATTGTCGGCGCCAGCAGATTGATTCACCCAACTCAAAGCACCAGCTCCATCTGTCTGAAGAACTTGATTGGCAAGGCCGTCGTCCGCAGGAAGTGTTAGAGAGTAGTTCGTGAAAGAAGTTGGGGCTCTGATCGTTGCTGTTCCACTTGTGGAACCTTGAATGCCCACGCCATAGAATCCACTCACACCTGTGCCGTCACGTTGTACAACTGTGTTGTTGGAGGCTGCAGTGTTGCCAGTGACTGTTGAATATGCACCAGCGCCTGTTCTTTGCACAAAGCCTGTTGTCGACAAGCCATTCACACCAGTGAGCTCAGTTCCAAGACCAATCGTCCCTGTAGTTGTGATCGGACCACCAGTAAGACCGGCACCAACAGTGATGTTCGTCACAGTTCCACCAGCGTCAGTTCCGCACTCCCAACCGTTGGCAGTTTTAACTAAGACTTGGCCATTTGTACAAGCCACGTTGTTCGGAGCGTAAGTGAAGTACTTCGTAGCAGCGCTGGTAATTTTGTTCACCGCGACGTCATTGATTTTTGCATCTGTCACCGCAAGGTTGTTAATCTTCGCAGTCGTCACCGCATTCGCGGCAATTGTCGCTGCGACAGATCCAGGCCCTGTAGCAGTCACATCACCTGTCAGGGCGGTGATGTAGTTCCCAGCAGCTTGTTTCGCTACAAAAGAATCATAGTCAGCTTTACTCAAAAGACCCGCAGTGGTACCTGCTGTTGCAGCCATCGGAATATTAAGTGTGTGTGTATTCGTCGCGGAACTAAATGCCGGAGCTGTACCTGAAGTTCCAATTGCAAATGTTTGTGTGGAACCACTTTGGCCGTTCAAAGAAGTTAAACCAGCTCCGGAAATGCCTAATGCAACGGCAGTAGAACCATTCCAATACTTGATTTCATTAGTATCTGTACGATACCACATTTTACCTTTGTCACCAGCGACTAGGCTTCCTGGGTCGGCAGCTACGCCATTCAGGCCCAAAAGGCCTGACATAACATCGCCAGCCTTATTCAGAGGTGTAAAACCCAATGCCGTCGTCACATCACCGGATGCGATATTCGCACCAGCTGTCACGCGGCCTTTGGCATCGACTGTGACTTTAGAATAAGTTCCCGCGGTCACGCCACTGGATGCAAGAGTTAGTGAACCTGAATTTGATAGGGTTGCGTCTCCTGATAGTGTTTGTGGTGTAGCAACGTTAACGGCATCACCCACCAGAATTTTTCCAGAAGCCAAAGTTGATGAGACTGCATCATTGATCCCATAGCCAGAAAGAGTGTTTGGCTTGCTTGTAATTGAAGACCATGCCGGAGTCACTGTCACATTTGATGCTGAGTTCAAGCGACCTTGAGCATCCACTGTAAAGGTGCCCACTTGAGTCGCTGAACCGTATGTGCCAGCTGTCACCGCGGTATTTGCCAATGAAATAGTTCCTGAACCAGTGATCGGACCACCACTCAAACCAGTTCCTGTGGCCACGCTGGTTACGGTACCACTTGTAGCAGGAGCCTGACAGGCCCAGCCAGTGACAGTCCAAGTCGCAACGTGACCCGTAGTTCCGCAAGAGAAGTTATTAAATTTACCAGTAGAGTCTACGATAGTAATTCCTGATGTGGCATTATTGACTCCGGTGAAATTCAAATCAGCACCTAAAATGGTGCCATCTAATATTTTACCCGTTGTAACTGCATTTGCAGCAATCGTTGCGGCGGCAGATCCCGGCCCCGCAGCAGTTACATCACCAGTTAAGGCGGTGATATAACTTCCAGCGGCCTGTTTCGCTGCAAAAGAATCATAATCAGTTTTACTTAAAAGCCCCGCAGTCGTGCCAGCGGAAGAGGCCATCGGAATATTTAATGTGTGAGTGTTCGAACCAGAAGACCATGCTGGGGTAGCACCAGAAGTGCCGATAGCAAAAGTTTGTGTAGATCCAGTTTGCCCGCCAAGTGAAGTTAAGCCAGCACCTGCAACCCCTAGAGCAATCGCAGCCGTTCCATCCCAATATTTAATTTGATTGGTCGTGGTATTGTACCATGTTTTACCTTTGTCAGCGAGGGTCAAGCCGCCAGGGTCAGCGGCATTGTTTGATAGATGCAAAGATTTATTCGCTGACATAGTCACGTAGCCAAGATTCGTGAGGTTGTTGCTATTCATGTCAATAGCGCCAGACATTGTACCGCCAGCTAATGGCAGTGCATCTGTGATTCCGTAGCCAGCAAGTGTCGAAGGATTTGTTCCAGAAGTGACACGACCTTTAGCATCGACCGTCACAGATTTATAAGTTCCTGCAGTGACTCCTGAGTTTGCAAGAGTCAACGCTGTTGAACCCGCCGAGCTGGTCGCATCACCAGTGAAAGCTGGCATCACGCTAGAAGAAATTTTTCCACCAGCATCCAGTTGCGGAATTTGATTGGCGCTTGTACCAACATCAACGTTTAAGGTCACAGTTCCTGTTGTTCCGCCGCCCGTGAGACCTGTGCCAGCAGTGACGCCAGTGATTGTACCACCGGCATTGCTATCCGCAGCAGGGGCCCACTTTGTCCCGTCATACTTCAAAATCTGCCCCGTCGTCAGTCCTGTCGTATCTACTGTGATTCCTTTAATTTTATTTACGGAAGTAGCGCCTTGTGTTCCGCTAACATCACCAGCAAGAGAGCCGGTAAAGTTAACAGTGGTGCCAACTGTCAAAGAGCTTTGTGAAGTACATTGCCAACCGTTGGCAACACTCCAAGTTAAGAGTTCACCAACTGCACAGTCTAAATGAGTGAGGGTTGCTCCAGTAGTTGAATCTGTGGAGACAAGTCTATTGATTCCGGGATTGGCAAATAACTTGGCTGTCGTAACCGCGGCATCATTGATTTTCGCAGTCGTGATGGCATTGTTGCCGACAGTGGGGTTGGGATAGGTTCCTGAAAGATCGCCACCCGCAGCCCCCATCGGAGCACGGGCATCGCTAAAACGTGAATCATCTCCGGCAGCTAAGGTGCCAGCAGTTGTTCCCACCGTGGCAGAAACAGTTACACTTGAAGTTCCAGTCACAGTAATTGGACCGCTTCCCGCAACAGTAGAGACAAGACCCGTCGCGCCGGCATCGTTCACGCAACTAATCGTGGTTCCGTTGGATGAAAGGACTTGGCCAGCCGTACAAGTTGGGATGCTCGTTTTTAAAACGAAATCAGACGCGACGTTAGTTCCAAGTTTTTTTGCAGAGATTGAATAAGCAGCAAAAGGAACACTGCGAATTTCGCTTGAAGGACTGATCGATTTCCAACCTGTGCCATCATGGAATTGAACTTGTAAAACACGGATCGCATCGATCATCGGAGTGTAAGAGACTCCGCCATCACAGACGAATGTTTGATCATTATTAAATGAATCGACCATCTTGAACAAAGGATCAGCAGGGTAAAGCTTAGTCCCAGAACCAATAGGTACATCGAACACACCACCAGAGTTGGTCATGTTGATGCCGTTCACTTGTTCACGGTAGATAATGCAAGATCCAGTAGGGTTGGTGATTTCAAATAGGAAGCTGACGTTGTTGTGTTCTAGAGGGCTACCATCAGCCTTTAGAATTCGTCCTTGGTAAGTTAACGAGTTGGTTGTGCTAGGACCCGTAGCCCAAGCGCCAAGACCGAATAAAATAGTGAATATGAATGCTATGCAGGTACGTTCCATACTGTTCTTATCGGACAAGAAACAGTAAACCTGAATGGGATTTGTATTTCAAATATGTAATGAGTACTACTTTAGTTTGGGTTTTGAAATTATTTTCTCAAAATGAGATAGCGGGGAAGGAACAAAAGTATGATGAGGCCAGCTTTGCGAGTGTTGTGATATTTCGATTTAGGATCGTTCACTAAAACCCGAAACATCTATATGTTTCAGGTTCGTTCTTTTCTACAAGCTTTGGCGACGTTTGCTGTTGGATTAGCCATATCCGGGTGTACTCTTGACGCGTCGGTGGTCTCTCAAAAAAGTCTGTCTTCTAATCAACAAATTCTTATCGTCGAAGATGCCAGTGCTCTAAGTTCCAAATTTGACAGCTTAAAGAAATATAAACTGATCTCCAACCTTTCTATTAAAGCAGATTCACTATCTAGTTCCGACTTTATTCAAAAAGGAACGTCTCAAGGACTCATTGTGATTGTGCAGCCAACTGCGAGCGATCGTGAGTTTGATCTGTATGTTTCAGTTTCAGCTGCGGCAGGAACTGTGGAATTTGAGCTTCCGGAAGGAAGTGTGGAATTCCAGGATGGTTCCGTCAACACTCTGACAACGTCACCGGCGCTGACAAACACTCTGGCGATGAATCACTCGAGACTGGCCTTGGGAGAAGAGTACGTTTGTTATTCAGATGTGAATAAGAAAGTACGATGTTTGGGGTCATACTACGGAGGCCAAACGGGAAAAGGCGATAGTAGCGAGGGTGAGCAGTATCGAGGCTTTGAAGTGAATACCTCCTTGATTTCTGGCTCTGGTGATTTTTATAAAGTATCCGGGGCCAGTTACTCAAGTTGTGGGCTGTCGAGCGAAGGAACTCTTTACTGCTGGGGCGACAACTATAGTAATGAGTTGGGAGTCGGTACTGGGGATATGGAAGTACTTCGGCCAACTCCGGTTGCTATGACCAATGTTGCTGGCGAGAAACGATTTATTGATTTTGATATGGATTTTGAGTCCCTTTGTGCGGTGTCTGCAGTGGGTGACTTATTTTGTTCTGGAGTTATAGATGCGACGAGCTCTTTGGTCCCAGTGAAGGTGGATCTTTCAGGTTTGTCGGGTACTGCTGGTAAAGTTGCACAGGTGTCAGTTGGTCGCGAGTTCGCGTGCGGTGTTACAAGTGATGGCCGGCTTTTCTGTTTTGGAAAAAACGATCAGGGTCAGTTAGGAAATGGATCCATGTTGGATTCGGTGACTCCAGTCTATGTTGATGTTTCGGGAGTTGCCGGAATCCAAAAGTTTGTTCAGGTTTCCCTTGGGATGAATCACGCCTGCGCGGTGACGGTAGAGAGTGTCATGTACTGCTGGGGTGACAACAGTACTGGGCAGCTCGGCAATGGGACGCAGGTTGATAGTGCCATTCCTATTGCTGTCAATACCGCCGCTCTGGTTGCAAGCGAAAAGTTCGTTATGACTTCGGTCGGCCATAATGGAAGTTGTGGAATTTCAAATCTCGGCAAAATTTATTGTTTTGGCGATAACTGGCATTACCTCACAGGAAATGGCAGCGCCTCGGATGCGTGGTCCCCGGTTGCTGTGGATAGTTCCGCTCTCTCCGGTGGTGCCTATTTTACCGGAGTCGCTTTGCATGAAGGGCGTACATGTGCGACATCCAGTGACGGGGGACTTTACTGCTGGGGAGATCCTTATGCAGATTCTTCATTTAAGGATAATCCAGCCTACCAACCACAGGAAATCAGCACATCGGCTTTGCCGATGGGTCAGTACTGGGATCAGGTGATCACCTCCGATGCTTCTTACAAAAAAGGTGTGGCGCTGATTTCGTCAGACGGCACGGGTTATGTTTGGGGTGCAAGTGTTCCGGGTATAAATGCAGATGTTGCATCGGTTACTCCCATTGATGTCTCTACGATGAGCGGAAGCACCAAGTTTAAGAAAATAGCTTTGGGCTTCTATACGATGTGCGGAATTTCATTTGACGATAAACTTCATTGTGCGGGATCGGGAGCAGCAGTGGGCCAAGGCGGCACGGTTACATCTGTGAGCACGTTGACTCCGGTAGATACCTCATCGATGACGGGGGCGACGACCTTTTCAGATGTCGACATCGCTCAGTACGTCGCATGTGGCGTTGCTACGGACGGTGTCGGCTACTGTTGGGGCGGGTCAGGTGCTTCGGATATTTTGTATAATCCAGGTTTGGGAAATGGGTCGTCGGCAACCAAATACAAACCTTATCCTATTAGTGTCGGCGCGATACCAGGCTCCAAACTTTTCTCTAAGATTGTGGTAACGAGTTTTCACGTCTGCGGCCTGATGACAGATCAAAAGGTCTACTGCTGGGGCAACTCAAATTACAATCGAACCGGAAACAGTAGTGGCACTTCTGTCTATACGCCGCAAGCATTGAACACTTCAGGAATGACAGGTTCTCAGTTATTCTCTGATATTCACGGGACCACTGAAACATTCTGTGGGGTATCAGCTGACAATATTGTGTATTGCTGGGGGGATTCTCGACAGGGACAACTCGGAAATAATAGCTTTGCAACATCGACGACACCTGTGGCGGTATCCATGGGAGGGTTGGCGGCAGCGGCAGCGCCGCTATCAGTTAAGGGTGGACCTGGCAGCTCTTGTGGAATCTTGGATGCGGCTTTTAATATTTATTGTTGGGGGGCTCCAGGCAATTCAGTGCTCACTGAGAATAACAGCGCGACTCCTGTGTTGGTGGATCGCACGGGGATGAATGGCAGTCCAGTGAGGATCACCAGTGGCGGAAATCTTTTTGTGACCACTTCGACTAATAAAATCTATTGTATCGGTTGGGATTGTAATTTGGGACTTTATAGAACTAAACCAACGAAGCAGTACTACGAAAGTTTCTAAGCTTGCGATGATTGTGGCTGTTGTGAGTTGATTCACAATAGCTCTACATAATCTGATTTAAAAAGATTACGTCCGCGCGAGTTTTCAATATCTCCTAAAGGCGCCTAAGCATCTGTCCGATCCAAAGGCATATTTAGGGGTACAAATGAAACGCTTCAGTCTTAAAGCTCAATTCCTAGTTGTCTTCGCGCTCTGCTTAATTGTCACTCAAGGCTTAAACTATCTTCAATTTAAAGAATCACTTAGCACGCAACGCGAACACATCATGCAAAGCTTCAATCTTCATTCCGAGTCCTTGGCGGCTTCGATCGCTGCGCAGTTTTATGAACGCTACGGAGACGTGCAGGCGTTTGCAAAAAACGAAGCCCTTTTGAATACAGATGCAAAAAGAATCACCGATTCATTCAACTCCTATGTAGCTCTTTATGGCATCTATGATTTGATTATGTTCGTTTCCCCGGAAGGAAAATTGATCGCTGCAAATACCAAGGATGCTAAAGGCAATCCTCTTGTCGTAGAGCCACTTTTTAATCTCAACTTCAAAGATGCCGAATGGTTCAAAAACACTCTTGAGGGAAAATTCACCGAAGACCCGGGTAAAGGATTCACAGGAACCTTCGTAGAACAGCCCAACGAGGATCCTTACATATATCAAGTGTACAAAGAGAAGCGTCTTTCCAACAGTTTCAGCTCCGTGGTGAAAGATCACAATGGCAAAATTCTTGGAGTTTTGTCGAATCGAGCGCACTTCAAATGGGTACAGGATGAACTCAAGTCCGCTTTTGAGAATCACAAATCAAAAAAGCTCAACTCGATTCTTCTGACTGTCGTCAACAAAGACGGCGAAATTCTTGCGTCGGTCTCTGACGATCAAGCCCTGCATAAACAGCAGTCTTTGAAGAATTTTGAACCGGTCAGCAGAATCACGCAAAAGCAACATGGTGTTTTTCTGGGTTCAGACCCTCGCCGACCGGGGCAGGATCAAGTGGTGGGATATAATTTCTTGGAACACGGAAAGTTCATATCAAGTCTTGGTTGGGGAGTCCTGGTTCAGGCAAATTCCGAAGATCTTTTTTCGGCTCTGATTGCAGCCAATACTTACTTCGTTGTGGGTGTGCTCGTCTTGACTCTCTTGGCACTGGCGTTGTGCTGGTTTGTCGTAGCAACCCTGGCCAAAAGAATACAGACTATCTCAGAAAAAATTACGGAAAACACACTGGATGTGGCCTCTTCAAGTGAGCAAGTCAGCGTGGCAAGTCAGGCTATTTCAAAAGGATCTGTGGAATCCGCGGCTACGATAGAAACTTCTGTTGCCTGCATGGAAGAGATTTCTTCAGTCACCAAAAAGAATAATGAAGGCGCCGAAAAAGCGGCAGAACTGTCACAAAAGTGTCAGAAAAAAGCCGAGAGCAGCAGCGCAACCCTGGCAAGTCTTAAAGATTCCATTATGAAAATAAATGAATCTGCCAAAGAGATTTCTGAAATCACCGGTGTCATTGACGATATTGCTTTTCAGACAAATCTGCTGGCATTGAATGCTGCAGTTGAGGCCGCGCGTGCCGGAGAACAAGGCAAAGGTTTTGCTGTAGTGGCCGAAGCTGTCAGAACACTGGCGGCCCGTAGCTCTGAAGCCGCAAAAAACATCAGTCAACTGATCAGCCGAAGCTCCGACATTGTGGATGACGGGACGGTCAAGGCAGAAGAAACAGAAGCTGCGTTGACGGAAATGCTCCAACTGGTGGAACAAATTGCGACTCTGAATTCAGAAATCTCGGGCTCTTCAAAAGAGCAAAGTATCGGGATTCAGCAGTTCGGAACGACCATGAACGAAATTGATTCGGCTTCGCAGAACAATGCCTCAGTCGCTGAAGAGCTTTCCGCAACCGCCGAAGTGATGACGCGAAAAGCGCAGGTGTTAAGAAGTGTCACTCTGGAGTTGGAGGATGTCGTCCACGGAGCCAAGGATGTCGGCACTTAAAGGACAAATGAACGGGGAGCATCTCGAAGATTTGATGATGCTCTGCCAAGTTGATGATGGAATGCAATGCAACACCAGCGCCGCAAATAAGTCAAACTTCTGAGCACAAGAATTCAACCCCTCAAGCAAAGTTGTTGGTAATTGATCGGGATTTCAAGGTGCCCGTAACAAAACTTTTTGAAGCCTTCGCCAGCGTTGAAGCGCTGAAAGAGTGGTGGTGGCCGACGGGACTTCATGCTGACCATATCGATCTGGAATTTCGTGAAGGCGGCAGATATTTTATTAACATGAAAGGTCATGCTGAAAGTGGCGCGGGAATGACCGGCCAATTTCAAGAGATCGTAAAAAACGAGCGCCTGGTAATGACCGACCAGTTCGCTGATGATCAAGGTCGAGCGATTTCGGCTAAAGAAGCTAAAATGCCAGGTGAATGGCCAGAGATTGGATACATCACCTTCGAGTTTGAATCTGTCGATAAAAACACTAGCTGTTTTAAGCTTTCCCAAGAAGGTATTCCGAATGAATTGCAGAAAGAATGCATTCAAGGGTGGTCTGAATCTTGAAAAGCTCGAGAGATATTTGCAGGCTGGCAGAACACACTGAGGCTCGGCATTTTTATTTTCTGGTCAAGGTGATGGTTAGCTCACAAATGGTGACCCCACCCCGACTCGAACGGGGATCAATCGTTTAGGAAACGAACGCTCTATCCTGTTGAGCTATGGGGTCTTCGCAATTCAAAACTTATTACATTTTTCGTTGAAGCGGCGATTCCGTCACCGGCCAGCTTGATTGCAAGACAGCCGGACGGCCCTTGAAAACCAGAATACCCATATTGCCATAATGAGTAAGGCGCTTCGCCCATTCTCCTGGATTGTTATCAGCACTCCAACGAACCCAAACGATAGCTTGAGTTGGTTTGTTTTTCAAGCGTGTGACTAGCACGGTGCTCACTTCAGAAAGCGCGAAAGCTTGATCCTCGATGGTGATTGAAGAATCAGAGATCTGAAATTTCTGATCTGCCAACTGTGACTTCATGAAGTTTGCAAAGGCTGCGTTATCTCCGACCAGCACAATGGCCCCTTCAGAAGGAACCTCAAAGGCGTCGCTCACGTTGTGCAAAGTGGTTTTGCCTTCAAGGGTTTTGCTCCAGTTTTGAACAAAGGCTTGGGCTCCGCCGTTGTTGCCGTCAAAATAAAAATGCACCGAAGGGGAGCCAAGCACTGATGATACGGTGGCAGGGCGCTCTTCCGTGTACAAAGAACGGAAAAGATGGAAATCAGGATCGACAGAGATTTTCACAGGGCGAGAACGTGAAACCAAAGTGAAAATCTGCGATTTGTCGGCAAGCTTCGCCACCTGACGAACCTCTTCGCCAGATTCTAGAGTCCAAATGACCGGGATTGAGAGGTTGTAAACCTCTTCTTGCTTCTGGCTCAAAACATAAGTCGTCGCATTGGATCCGTCCAACCAACGCATCACTTTGACGTCAGTCAATTCAATAACCGGGGCCCCTTTGCGATCCAGCCATTGCGTGAATAAACTCTCGAGATTTTGATTGGTGATTTTCTCAAAACTTGTTTGGATATCTCTAAAAGTTGCGCGCTTAAAGATGTTCACGTTGTAGAAATCCTGAAGGGCCTTCTGGAAAAGCTCTTTGCCAAAGCGGAACTCCAGCATATGGAAGAGCATCATGGATTTGCCATAACCCACGGCTTGAGAGCTGGAATTGTGGCGGCCCTTGAACTGACGAAGCGGGAAATCGCTTGCTGGATTTGTGGTAACAAAATCAGAATAGTTAGCGAGGGTCTTCATGCGATAGGCGCGGTCTGCGTTTATCTTTTCCTGTTGCCAGTAATCTGCCATGTAGGTTGTTAAACCTTCGCTCCAATTGCCTTTGTCGTAATCGACATAGACGCTATTGCCCCACCAGTTGTGAAGAATCTCATGGGGAAGGGAGGAGTTTAATATGAATGGAAGACGTACGACTGTGGAGCCCAGCAAAGTGAAGCTCGGCATCCCGTAGCCGGTTTCCCAAAGATTCTCTACGACGCTAAAACTTCCATAAGGATAAGGCGCAATGATTTCAGAGAAGTGTTGAATGTAGTCGGGCATCACCGCTAGGAAATTTTGTGCCAAAGCGGGTTCATCTTTGCGCAAAAGAACTCGCAGTTTTTTTCCGGATGCAGTCTCAGTTTCAAAACTTTTGAAGGGACCAGCAATCAGATAGATATCTTCTTGGGGGTATATTTCTTTATAGCGAGTGATATTGGTCAAACCTTGATTTTCAAGGCTGATCATTTGTCCTTGTGACAAAGATTTCCAATCAGCCGGGGTGCGAATGCTCAATTCAAAACTTTTTTGTGCACCTAGAACATCGGGATACCAGTAAGTGCTTCCGAAAAGTGTTGCACCCTCCAAGGAAATCAAACCACGACTGTCGTTGTCGACCACAGGATCATAGATCACACCGGAATAAACCAATGTCGCCGAGTTGTCTTGTGAGCTTAAAGTCAGACCATATTCTGTAAAAGGCTCAGCTTGGGTGGCCGGGTGCAGAACAACCAAAGAATCGTTTGCGCTGATGACGGCGACTTGAAGATCTTTATGTAAAAGAAAACTGATCTTGCGCGGAGTATCCGCAGGAAAGGTTAGCGTGTCTTGGGCTTTGATCATTTTGAGTGTCGGAAAAATTTCGACATCAAGTTTGTGATGAAGTGGTGCGGCCGCTTTAGTTGGAGCTTCTGCTGAAACCTGCGCCGGAGCCTGGAGTGTCACCAACAAAAAGAAGAGAACGCCAGCCACAAACATCAGCTTGTGAAGAGCTTTAGACCTAGACATCGTTTACCTCTGAGAAGGCGCATTTTTTACGCCGGGAAATCGAGGCCGTCAAAGAGATTTGAGTTTGTCGTACTGTTCTTGTTTGTGACCCTGCCGAGAAGCAAAAAAGCTAGGGAGGGGTGAAGAGAAGTTGAATCTTATTCCACTTTTCGCATTCAGGCGCGGTAATGCTTATATTCGTTTTGGTCCAAGGATGGATGAACTCCAAATGAACGGCTTTTAAGCACAACCCCTCGATTCCTAAGTGATTTCTGAAGAATTGGTTGTGTCGGGAATCGCCATGATAAGAGTCGCCCAGCAGGGGATGAGTGATGCGGTTGAGGTGCCGGCGAATCTGGTGAAAGCGGCCGGTATGGGGTTTGGCTTCAATCATTGAATAGCGCGCTGTGGGAAATTTTTTCCCGACGGGAATCGGGAATTCAATGGTGGCCAGACGTTTAAAACTGGTGTGCGCTTCGACTGCCACCCCTGTGGAATCAAGTTCTAAGGGGATATGAATGTCCCCTTCCACGGGAGTGTAGCCACGAACGACAGCGTGATAGGTTTTTTTGGTTAAGCGCTCTGCAAAAAGACGCGACACTTCCCGGGCAGATTCAGAGGACAAGGCAAAAAGTAACACGCCACTTGTTCCTGCATCCAAGCGGTGAACGGGGAAGACATGTTGACCAAGCATATCCCGAACTTGGTAGAGGCAGATCTTTTCGCGCGGAACCGGGTAGCCATCCTCAGGAGGATGCACATGAAAACCTGATGGTTTTTCAATGGCAACAAAGTATTCATCCTGATAGAGCAGTTTCATGTTCGCGACATTACAGAAACCCAAAGAAAAAGACCAGCTAAAAAGTCCCACCAAAGCCTAGCGATAGACAGTTTGAAAATGTGTTCATTTGCATTGGGACCTCGGGGAAATTGAGTTCACTCCGAGCGCACCGGAGAATCAGTTCAGGAGGCTTTGCCATGAGATCAAAGAAAATTCTAGTGGTCCTGACGAGTACGCAAAAGCTTGGAGACAGCGGACACCTCACCGGAGCTTATCTTTCCGAGATCACACATCCATACGAGGAGTTTTCGCGGGCTGGATATGAGGTTGATATGATCAGCCCCTTGGGCGGCAAAGTGCCTCTGGACGGAGTGATGATGGATGATCCCATCAATGCGACGTGGATGAATGATGAAGAGTTCCTTTCAAAAATTGAAAACACTTTAAGACCCTGGCAAGTCAACGGTCGCGATTACAGCGCCATCTATTTTGCCGGAGGTCACGGAGCCATGTTCGATTTCCCCGACAATATAAACCTGCAAAAGCTGGCCTCTGATATTTTCGAAAACAATGGAGTTGTGGGGGCTGTTTGTCATGGCTCAGCGGGCCTGGTGAATGTTCGTCTTTCCGATGGAAGCTATCTGGTGCGTGATCATGAGGTGTCATGTTTTACCAACGATGAAGAAAGATCTGTGGGACTTGAATCGGTTGTTCCCTTTCTTCTTCAGTCGCGCTTGCAGGAAAGGGGAGCTCAAGTGACCACCGCACCTAATTTTGCAGGCCATGTGATTAAAAGCGGCAGGTTAGTGACAGGCCAGAATCCAGCCTCTGCCGCCGGTGTGGGGCAGGGAATTGTTGAAGTTCTGGATTTTATCAATATAGGCAAGAACATTCCTGAACAAAATTGGTGCGAGTGGCATCAGCCATCGACTCAGGTGTGAGCTATTGGGGCGCAGTCTTAGGGGTAAAGAAATTCTTAAGCACATTCTCAGCGGGGGATTTTCCAAGAGGTGAAAATCCTCCGTTCACTGACATGTCAGAGTCATCGTCGACAAGAACTTGCCAAATTCCAATTCCTTGCATCCAAGGCCATTGTGGCTCCCACATGGCTTGCAGTAAAGCCTCCCACGCGGCCGCCTGATGTTCATAGTTGATGGGAGTGTGATCATCTTCGTATAAATAGGGAGCGACAAAGCATTTTTCAACACTGCGATATCCAACTTCCTGCACAGCCAAGCGGCTGCGGATTCCTAGTGTCTCATCCAGATTGCTGAGCATGTCGTTGAGGTTTTGTGCATAGGACATTGGATTTTTACTGAGCACTCCGACAAGTTCCGAGTAGCCACTGGGGTAGTCGGTGGTGGCGCTGCCCAGGGCACGGTAGTAGTCCAGTCCAACAAAATCCAAAGAGCGCCAGAAAGTTCGCATTTGCTCTTGATGAAAAATCTCCTCGGGAGTTCTCGTCAGGAAAGTGAGATCGTGATACCACTGCGCAAATTCTCCACCCCAAGTCTTTTGCCCTTCTTCCAGGACATACTGGTCCGTGTAATTCGCGCCGTAGGTAATTTCCACATCGGGTCCTAGGACATTTCTGGCTTTGGCGACGAAATCCACCCACAGTTCTGGAAATCCGAAACGCCATGATGGATCGCGACTGCCCAATCCTGATGTTAAAGAATGCATTTCTGCTCCAATGGAATACCAAGAGGCCCCAACTTCGCGGGCGATCTTCATGTACCGCTTGTGGTAGTTAAAGAAGTGATCAAACCATTCTGACGGATTGTCAGGACGTATATTGCCATGCCACCAGGTATAGCCATTTTCAACAAAAGGGAATTCATCTTG
Organism: Bdellovibrio svalbardensis; assembly: GCF_029531655.1. Classification (NCBI taxonomy): domain Bacteria; kingdom Pseudomonadati; phylum Bdellovibrionota; class Bdellovibrionia; order Bdellovibrionales; family Pseudobdellovibrionaceae; genus Bdellovibrio; species Bdellovibrio svalbardensis. Next base: position 209,275 of record NZ_JANRMI010000004.1, on the reverse strand, counting down.
AGGTCCCACGACGAGCAGGATCGGACGAAAAGCTATTTTCATTCCCAAATCCTTAGCGTAGCGAATCGTCTGTTTCAGAAGAGCTTCCTCTTGTTCTTGCAAGTCTTCCGGTACATAGGAATAAATATCCGAGCTTCTTCCCGTGATCATTTTTCCACGGAAATTGAAGATCACCATATTGGCACCCAGAGAATGCATCTTCGCGAGCAGGCGCTTTACGCGCAATCCTTGGGGGCTGTCGTCGGTACGGAATCCCAAGGGCCAATAGGTGATAACATTGAAGGCAATATCAGCAGAAGCATGCCCCTGAGTGGGGGCTGTCATTAGAAAGATCATGAAAATAGCTATCCATGTTCTCATGACTTTATTCGGCGATAGATCGCAGTTGCGGTCAAGATGAGTGACAGCACTGGCCGAAGTGCCATGGCAGCAATATGTTATTTGTCGCCAAGTAAAGGGGGCTCTTGAGTCAGCAGATTTTATTTTCTAGCGTGAAGAGCGAAACCAGAAAGGATTCCATCATGAATCATATAGCTAGACTCGCGATTCTTCCCATTCTTTTTGTATCCGTGAAGGCCTTGGCAATAAGCTCGCTGACCAGATCTTCGACGTTTGTAGATGCACAGAAGCTTTGGCAAGATTCGCAAGAGGTGTCATCGACAGAAATCAACGGGAACTGGAAGCGTATTGCTGTCTATGAACACGAAGACTGCAAAGACATCATGCATGGCCCTGCTTATGATGTTTCAGGAATCAGGAATCAGGATGGCTCTGTTTTCACTTTGGCCTTTGAAGGACACCAGGTGAAGTTTTTGAATGTAGGCATCGCCACGAATACCCAGGGTCCTTATGAAATCCATTCAAGGTTCAGCAATTTCTCTTCTTGGGCTTATGATGAAAATACCAAAGCAAAAGAGATGACGGATCAAGCTTATGGAAGCTACAGCTGCAGAGTTGTTTCCGACGCCAACAAGCAACTTATTTGTGCTGTAGGAACGGGTCTCAAGCAGGAAGCGATTTCAGATTCCACCTTTAAAGCCTGTAGCAAATTAAAAACAGGTTTGATTGTATTGTTCTCAAAAGTTGATTGAACGAATTGATTGGGTAGGTCGGCCGATCAGGCCGGCCTGTAAAACCATTACTTCTTCTGTGGCACCAAGCGAATGCCATCTTCATCCACGGTGATCAGACGCTTCTTATAGAGACCACCCAGGGCGATTTTATACTTCTTCTTACTCACTCCAAAATAATCATAAATGATTTCGGCAGAGGTCTTGTCATTAATTTCCAAATAACCGTCTTCATCATTCAAAGCGCGGAGTATTTTCTCTGCAATATCATCAGCACCAGCAGTGCCAGTTTTGTGAAGCGCGAGATCGATTTTTCCATCAGTACGAACTTGCTTAATATAACCTTTGATCTTTTGTCCTGGGATCAATCTTTCAAAGACTTCATTGCTAAATAAAATACCCCAATGACGTCCATTGATGATCGCATTGATACCCAACTCAGTCTGGCGAGCGATTATCAAATCAACACTTTGTCCCGCAGTATATTCGCTTGGATTTTTATCAATATAGCGGTCGACGCGCATTGAAGCACAGATACGACCGGTGTTGTCGACATAAAGGTAGACCAGGCAATTTTCGCCAACACGCAAAGCGCGAGTTTTTTCGGCGAACGGAAGGAAAAGATCTTTCGGAAGTCCCCAATCCAAGAACGCGCCAACAGAAGATAATGAGACAACGCGGAGACTTGCGAACTCACCAACTTTTGCAAGGGGAGTTTCTGTTGTCGCAATCAAACGATCCTCAGAGTCGACATAAATAAAAACTTCCAGCTCGCCATCTAGGTCATAGTCTGCTGGGACGTAACGTTTCGGCAGCAAAATTTCGCCATCATCTCCACCATCAAGGAAGAGTCCGAAATCAGATTTTTTCACAATTTTTAGTTTATTCACTTTTCCGATTTCGACCATTTTCAAGAACCTTTTTCTAGTGCTGCTATGAGGCGACTTTGCTTCGACTTTGTTAGATATCAAGGGAAGAGGTCACTCAATGAGTCTGTTTTTTAATGCAAAACTGAGTAAAAAAGAAGACTTAAATGACATCTTATAGATTTTGACCTGCTTTGGGCACGGGAAGATGACAGAATCTCCAGCCTTTGCTAAGCTCCTCCCATGTCGAAATTAAAGATCTTCCTGTCAGAAAGCCTTAATCCTCACTTAAACCTAGCTACGGAAGAGTGGATTTTTCACAATCTGGATCCATCAAGCCAGGTTCTGTTTTTGTGGAGAAATGACAATACAGTCGTCATTGGGCGCAATCAGAATCCTTGGTCTGAGTGTAATTTGGCGAAAATGAAGGAAGACCAGGTCACATTGGCGCGCAGAACGACCGGCGGTGGAGCCGTCTTTCACGACATGGGGAACACCAATTTTACCTTCCTTTCTCCTAAAGAATCTTATCGCCGTGAAAACAACATCCAAATCATCTTTGATGCCCTGAAGACCTTTGGAATCAAAGGAGAGGCTTCTGGTCGCAATGATTTGTTGATTCCTTTCGCTGATGGCCCCCGAAAATTCAGCGGTAGCGCTTACCGTGAAAAGAAAGATCGCGCGTTTCATCATGGAACTTTGTTGTTGCATGCAGATCTCATGCGCTTAGGTAACTATCTGACTCCAAATCCAAAGAAATTGCAGGCCAAAGGAAAAGAGTCCGTGCGTGCGCGGGTTGCCAACTTGAATGAAATTTCAGCGAATCTTAAACACGAAGAGATCGTTGAGGCCATGATCAAGTCTTTCGAAAACTTCTATGGCGGAAAGGCTGAGACAGAATTCTTGAGCATGAAGAGCCTGCATGAAAATCAAGAACTTAAAGGACAATACGAAACTTTAAGTTCCTGGAATTGGCTTTATGGAAATACTCTTGAGTTCAACCAGAAGATGGATGAGTACTTGTCTTTGGGATTTTTTGATATTCATTTCAAAGTCGATGAGGCCGTTATCACGGATTTGCAGATCTTCTCTGATTGTTTGTATCCTCATTTGATCGAGGCCATGACTTTGGCGCTTAAGGGAAAACCTTATACAGTGGATTCAATTCAGCAAAGTTTTGCCGGTCTCTACCCGCAGTTTGTTGATTTGACATCAGGATTGAAAGAACTTGAGGCTTGGATTAGCAGTCAGGTTGAAATCTAGGCTGTTTTTTTGGTGGCCAGATCTGGTGGATTTGAAAACATTTGCTCAATACGTTTTTTATTCTCGAACTCGTCGATTTTTGCGTTCAGGTAGTTTTGCGCGCGATATTTATCCAAATCCTGAATGTCTATTTTCAAAAGATGTAAGTTCTTAATATTCTGCTTCATCAGGCGATCCTTCTGGTGCCCATAGAAAATGCCTCCTTTGGGAGTGTACAGAACGTATTTCCCATTTCGGGGAAGATAAACATAGAGATTAAATTCCACTCTGACATCAGCCGCCAGATCTTCAATGTTCAGTGCTGCCATTTCTTGATCGGCGCTTTCTTCAAACTTAGCGTTGATATCGGCGCGAGGAAAAAAGGCCATCGCGACTTCATTGCCCTGGTGAATTGATTTACGCAAAAACTCCGCATAGTCCAAGGCCCAATCTTCGAAGGGGACCTGTTTGATGTTAATATTCATTGTCTCTTGCTCTTGAATTTGTTCGCCGTTGGTTTTTAGGAATTTAAATAGTTTTTCGCGAACATTGCCAATGAAGGAGTCATCAATGATTTTATTTTTACCCATGGCCGCAATTAGGTAGCCAGAGAAACGGGAAGACTCAATCACAATGCAGGCCACGTTCGAAGATTGCTCGATAGGGGCTTCGTGAATGGCAGAGCCACGCACGCAGGACTGCTCGAGGGCTTCTCGAGTGCCGCGCAAGATGATTGAGTCAGTTTGTTCGTTTGCACTCTCTGAATCAGATTCAAATCCAGGCCGCTGTTTCTTTGAGTTTTTGTTGGTCTCAATGGGGCCCCAGGCGACATCAGACTTTTTTCGCTCGCTTCGAGTAGAGTGATTTTTTCCATCTCCATAGGGATCGGGATCGTAGACTCCAGCATGTTTTTGTCCTGCACCAATTCCCTCGCCAGCCATGCCCGGATCATTCGGGTTTAAACTCCCTGACATTGCAGAGAAGGGGCCGCTGGAGTTGGAGGCGCCATCGCTGACTGCAGATTTATTGGGATCAAGTGTGCCTCTCAAAACTCCCGCCAGATCACCATCGGTCGCATTATCGCTGAATCCAGAAGTTGAGTGAGAGTTTTTTGGCTGGTTTGATCCACCCAAATAGCTTCCATTGGCACTTTCAGAATTTTGATTGTGACTTGGTATATAGCCGTTCGTATTCGAAGAGGAACCATCACCAGAGGTGAAGCTGGATTGAGAGTCATCTCCTAATAGTTGGGCGAGAACGCTGGCGGCAGAGGCGCCACCGGAAAACCCTTGTCCACCGATGACTTGACTGCCGCCTTCGCCACCGCGAATAGAAATTGTGTGATTGTCGTCACCTTTTCCCAGGCTCATTCGGTTTGTCTGTTGAGAATAGGGTTTGGCTTGCTGATCTTTATAGTATTTATTCACGGTTCGCTCTACAGCAGGCCCTGTCACTGGCGGGTAGAGCAGGTATTCTGTGGCTGCGGCACTGAGATTCTTCAAGGAAAGGGCGTTTGATTCTTCAGCAAAGGCAATCACGCAGACCGGAAATGCTTGTGAAAGAATCTTAGGAAGATTGCGCACCTTCTTATTTGGATGATTGGTGCTGACCATAACAAACTGAGGCTGCTCTTGAACCAGAAAGATCATAGCCTCTTTAAGGTTGCTCGTAGATTTGATCTTCCACTCGCGATTTCTCAGGAAATTCTCAACGGAAGTCAGGCCAGCTGGATTGGCCTTGATGATCAACAAAGATTTCTTCCTCACATCCTCACTCATATTCACATTCCTGTTAAGAATTCTTATAGAGTCTTAACGGACGATAGGTATGAACAAACAAGCAGGAACCCGAATATTACTAGAAAATAACAAAATCGAGTTAAGTTCTCGAACATTTGCAGGGTAAAAAGTCCTGAAAATTTAAGAAGTTGTAGGCTTTGAGCGAGGCTTTAGTCGCTTTCAAATGTGAAAAGTTGTGTGTTGTTTAAAGCTTGTAGTCTGGAAAAACCGAGGTTTTATACAAACAATGAATTTTGAATAAAAGTATAAGAAATAAACAATACAAATGTGAGTAAAAGAATTTCATTTATTGAATGACTGCAATTTTTAATATCCTAAGTCTGGTTTGAATCTTCAAAATTGCTTATCAAACCCCGTTAAAATGTCCAGAAATGCGAAAATTGGCTTAATTTTATCCAGAACTGTCTTGTTTCACCGATAATTAACAATATGAGCTGAGAAATTCTCTTATTGTGGGGTGTTCGTGGAGCATTGTGATGCAACAAATTTTGGTAAATCAATACTTCGTAAAAGTATTCGTAATGTCTTAGCCGCCGGGATTCTTATTGAGCTGGTCTTAGTACCGCCATCCTATGGAAAAAACATTCTGCTTGCTCAGGCCGATGAAAACTCCTTTGAAGTGTCGCCGAATGGCGGGGATCTTTCCATCAAGGGTGCGACGGCTGCTACTAATCGTTCCTCTTCCAGTCAGCCAATGAACTTCTTCGTATCCGACTCTTCACGCCCTTATATACCACCCACTGAACTTTATCCTGATGGTGCCTTACAGAAAGCTCGTAAGGAAGAATTAGATGAGATCAAGCGGGCAGAGCGCGCTAAGGATCTGGCCGTAAAAGATGCAGAAGACTATGAGCAACGTAAAAAAGATGCTGAACGCGAGATTCAAATAAAGCGCAGAAAAATTGAAGATGCAAAAATTGAACAAGACAAAATGAAAAAGGAACAAGAGTTTTATGAAGCTGATCTTGTTCAAGTGCAGGCAAGTAAAGCCAAAGTCGACAGAGACTATACTTTGGTAAAAGAAAGTATCGATAAGTACTCTCAAGAGTTCGCTCAGGTTAAGAACGACTATGAAAAGAAAAAGAATGAATATGCCCAGCAAGAGCGCGCCCTGAAAATCGCTGAAAGAGATTCGGAGTTAAAGATCAACAACATGCAGGTTGAAATGGAGAAAATGCGTCGCGAGATTTCAACTGCAGAGGGCGATATCTCAAAAAGTATGAACAGAAAAGCGCGCATTGAGGCGGAACAGGTTCGCAGTAAATCAGAACTTGAAGATGTCGCTAATCAGTTGGCCGCGACAAAACAAAAAAGAGATGAGCTCAGCGACGAATTAAGGCAGGCGAATCACATTCTGAACAATCAACAGAATGAAATAGCAGAACACAAAAGAGAATTGGTGGCGATGAATGCTGAGATGGTTCAAATCGCTAACCAAACATCCAAAGCAAAAGCAAAAATTTTGGCTGATGCCAAAAAAATGGAATATCAAATTGCTGAAAATAACGGGATTCGTATGACTCTCGAGGCGGAAAAAGCCAAGTATGAAGCCGAGAACGTCAAACTTATGGCAGCATTGGCATCTGCAAGATCACGTAATGAAGCAAGTCAAATGGCTATGGAGCAGGATCGGGCGATGGTTTTAGAGACTCGCTTGAAGATTGAAAAAACCAAAACTGAAATCTCGCGCTTAGATAGCGAAGACAAAAAAGCAAAAATGGATAGCGACACCCTTAAAGTTAAAATGAGAAATTTGGCTTCGATGGCATCGAATTCAGATTTGGACGAGAGCGCCATTTCAAAATGGATTATGAAAAAAAGTTGTTATCTTCGTACAGAACCTCGTGAGTCCGCAGAAAAAGTGGGCATCATGGAGAAAAACAAGGCTCTGGCAGGGCAAGTAGCGGGTGCTTATATTAAGCTATTGAACTCTTCAGGGCGTCCTATGTTTGTGAATAAAAACTGCGCCACTGCTCAGGAGGAATTATGATTTTGAGAAGTCATAAGGCTCTCGTTCAAGCGGGATTTGTCTTGATTTGCTCTTTGTCCCTGACCTCTTGTTTTGACGGCGATGGAAGTATTAACATCGGTCAGATTGTTCCCGGGGCGCAAAGCGGAGTTTCTATTGCGATTGATAAGATTCAAAATGTATCCCGAGGATCCTGGGTCGTCGACGCTGGTGGAAAAGTTTATGTGACTTCTTCAGTTGTGCGCGTCGATGGACATTGCACGCGCGGCGTTGGCAGTGTGACGGTGGCCGTTGACGGAGTCGTCGCTGCTGAAACTGCCGTCTGTGGAGTTGATGGCGGATTTGTATGGAATAAAGTTTTTTCATCAGTCACACCAGCATTAGGGACGCAGTATGTTTTGGAAGTGCGAGGTATGAAGTCTGATGGATCCGCGATTTCCGGAGTGACTGCGACTGAAACTGTTGTCATCGATACAAATGCGCCAACAGCGCCTGTTTTGAATGCAGTGGCAGGTTGCAGTCTTTCGTTGGGTGTCTGGATTTGTAATTCAGCCCATGTTCAGATCAGCGGAAGTTGGTCCGGGGTGGAAGATGTTTCATCTCTCCAGTTTCCAGCTGGTGGAACAGTTGCCTATCCGACGGCAACTACGTTCACCTATGACTTTGACCTTACTGAAGGGCAAACCAGAAATTTGGACTTCACGGTCAAAGACCGCGCTGGAAACACTTCTGGATCCAGCTTGTTAAGTGTTTCCTACTCTCCAACAACGAGCGCCTTGGCCTCATCTGTTAACGCTGGCGGTACTGTCGGCTTTGCGGGTGGTCCGGTGAATACGGCAGCTTCGATGATTGGAAGTGTAGGAAGTGTGAGCGGCAGATCATTGGATCTGAATTCCGCTCTGCCAGCAAATCAAAGAGTTCAATTACAAATTGGTCCTATCGCTGTCGGTGCTCAGCAATTAAATCCATAAGGTGGTGGAAGATGAACAATATTAAAACACTCAACTATATTTTCAGTCTTATGTTGGTTCTTTGTTCTGGTGTCGCTTCCGCGGGACCTACTATGAATACAATTTATGTTCAGGGTTACTTGCGAAAAGCGACAGGCTCTGCGGTTTCTGACGGAAACTACAGCATGACATTCGCAATTCGCTCCGGTGCCACTTATTTCTGGACAAAAACAGTTTCGGTGGCAGTGAGTGGAGGTTTCTTCTCTCAAGGTCTATCCGGAGCTTCTTCGGCTCCTTACGGTGGAAACATTGACTCTGCGAGTTTGGCAGCGGCGGCCGCGGGGAGTTTGGCAGTGAATGTGCAAACGACCGTTGATGGCAATGCAGTGAGTTTTGACGTCCAAGCTTCACCGGTTCCTTTGGCATTGCTCGCGGATAAAGCGAATACAGTTGTCGCTGGTGGTGTTGACACGGCTGCGATTGCAAGCTCAGCAGTGACAGCGGCAAAAATGGCAGCTTCGGATACGATGCCCGCATGGGATGGCTCGGCATTGACGAATATCACGGCGAGCAATATTTCCGGAACAATTCCAAGTGGAAGTTTCCCAGCAACATTGCCAGCGTCTAGTGGTGCTAACTTAACGTCATTAAATGCCAGCGCGCTGACTTCTGGAACAGTTCCGGACGCAAGGTTTCCGGCAACAATGCCCGCAGCCAGCGGTGCTAACTTGACAAGTTTGAATGCGACTCAGTTAACCAGTGGAACCATTCCCGACGCTCGATTCCCGGCGACATTGCCAGTAGCCAGCGGTGCAAATCTAACGAGTCTTAACGCCGCAAATATCTCAGGAACTCTTCCGGCACTGGATGGCTCAAGCCTCACAAACTTGAATGCTTCAAATCTCGCATCAGGGACGGTTCCCGTTGCACGGATTCCAACGACATTATCCAACGCGACGACCTTTAGTGCTGCAGGGACAGCTTTGGCAGTCACTAATAATGCAACTGTGGGTGGAACTTTGGGTGTGACAGGAAATACGACATTAGGTGGTACTTTGACGTTGCCTAATGCGGGAACAATTACATCGGCAGGGACGACAGCCACTGCGGTAAATATCACTGCAACGGGTGCGGGTGGAGGTATTACTATTGCGCCAGTAGCGGCGGGTACGGGCGCAATTCAAATCGGAAGTACGAGCTCTGGCAACGTGACTCTGGGCAATACCGGTGGTGCCTCAACGACAACAATCACTAGTGGTACTGGCGGGGTTACAATTGGATCTGGCGGGAAGGCGATCACAACAGGTATTGTGACTTGTTCGGTTGCCGCTACAGCTACGGCTACACAAACTGTCACGGGTTGTACAGGTATTGCAGCCGGTGGCGCGGGTTGGGGTTGTAACTGCAATATCAACACCGTTCACGCGACTTTGGGGCCCGCTCCCACGACAAATGCTGTTAATGCTATTAAACCAGGATTTAGCGCACTAGCAACGACCGCCGCTAGTAACATCTTTGTTCAGTTAACGGCTGCGATCACAACGGCGAATAGCGCGACCATAAACTGCATGTGCTTCAAATAGTAAGCTGTCATGGGTTTTGAAAAAATTCAACAAAGGTAAAATACAACTAATGGACATCATCATGATAGACAACAACAAGTTCGACAAGTTGGATAAATTAGACAAGTCCGTCATCATAGCAATTTTTATCGTAATATTTTTACTCTTGTCGCAAAACTCGGAAGCCCAGGAGTATCAATTCAATAGTTCAGCAGAACCCTCTTACGGCAAAGAGAAAACTCAGCTTCAATTTAAAGCTGTGGATCCCACCAGTGCTGGCGCTGTCGGTGCGGATCCGGTCAACAATATCCAAAACGATCAGCCATTCACAGGCTATGTCGGGTATCCTCGCTTTCAGTTTGGTCTTTTTTACGCCCCAACTTCGACGGGATTCAAGCAAGAGTACAACAGCTTGCCTTTGAATTTCTCTTCAGCATCTTACAACAGCTTTAATGTCTTTGGACGTTTTTTGGTGAATCCGAATTTGAATGCAGAGCTTGAATATTCGCACTCAGCATTTTCGGTTTCGAGTAAAGACTTGGGAACTTATCAGGTTCAAAAGTCCACCGCAAATATTGATACTCTCTTGGGAAGAGTGATCTACTGTGATGTTTTAAGTCATGCTCTGAATAAAATCTGTTACGGTGGGGTCGCTGGATTAGATGCTTTTCCTTCGTTGAATTTTACCAATGCAACGGACCTGGAAATTACCAGCATCAAAGACATGGTGCTGGGTTTGCTGTTGGGCTATCAGCGGGAGCTTGGACCCTTTGCATATCTAAACACCAACCTAGAGTATCTCTATGGTTTGCGCCAAGGGCAGAGTTCTAATTTGGGTGTTGATTCAGACAGCAAGATCAAAGCGAAGATTGAATTTAATTTCTTAAGTCAAAAAAGTTTGAACTATTTTACTGCGGGTGCCGAATACAGCTATCGCGATGCCAAAGTTCACGGGACGACAGGCAGCTTTACAGATAACTGGAGCACCAAAGCGACCAGCTTTTCTTTGACGGTCGGATATACATGGACGTGGGATAATGGATTGTAGATTTAAAATTAAGGAGAACGGGAAGATGAAGAGCTATATCAATTTATTGTTGGTGAGTGGTTTACTTGCAAGTTTTGGCTTGAATGCGCATGCAGCCGAGTCAAGTATGACGGAACTTTATTGTTCTATTCGTGATTCGGGGATTAACCTTAACTGTCAGTGGGTCACCAAAGATGGTAAGAAGGCGATGCAGCCTGATGAACTTGCGGTTTTCATTGATCAAGCGGGTATTTCTGCATACGTCACGGTGAAAAGCAAAGCTGGTTATGAAAGAGCCTTTTTGATAGATGCCAATGCTGAACAATTTAAAAAGCTCAACGAAGTGAAACGCTCTGCTGCTTTGTCAGAAGTCAGTCGTTATAAGAATGATTTGTTCGTGGAAATTGAAAAAAAGCTGATCAAACTTTCAGATGAATTGGATTCACAGGCGGCTTCCGCAACTCTGGTGAAATACGATTCTTCAATTGCGTTGGATAAGTATCGCCGTGAATCTCACACGATCTCATCAGAACTTGATGGATACAGAAAAAATCGCGAGAAAGTTTGTTCTTCGACTCCGGCATTCGAGCAGATTTCCCGAGCGAACTCTGGTTTGCAGAAATCTCTATCAGGAATTTTGTATGCCTTCCAAACTCCAGGTTCTTGTATGGACGAGTTCAAAGTTTTCAAAGATAAGGACGGAACTGTGGACCTAAGACAGCTTGATGGTGTGCCTGAAAAGTTCCTGGAAAAATGTAAAAAGACTAAATAAGAAATCGGAAAAGAAAGCTTTGTTCTAAGGACAAAGCTTTCTTTTTACCAGCCCATTCCGACTGAAATACTCAGACCACCCAAGTCGAACTCATCTTGGCCTGCCAATGCGGCCTGCTGTTGTCGATAGGCGGCTTCCAGTGTGCCCATGAAATGGCGGCTGTTAGCTCCAGAAAAAATCATCTCAAGACCGATTGAAGCAATGTATCCGAAGGCAATGGCCTGTTGTTGTGCTTTGAGTTGAGAGAATGAACCAGAGATCGGTTTGAGGCCCAAAGAGTTTAGACCGAGCACACCACCAGCACCAATGAAGAGATTAACACCCACATCGCGGCGTGCGATCGGGTAGACCTGCAAACCCAGTTCTCCCTGCGTGAAATAGTAGGAGTAGTCGGCGTTGACCTGCGAACTTCCATCCAGAAATTTTTGTTTTCCAGAGGAAGCGCCAAAGCGGCCTTTGGCGTAAGTGCGGAAGTAGGTGCCCCCGGCATCGCGAGAGAACTCAATTCCGAAGCCAGGTGAGCCTTGAGCAAGAGATTTGTAAGACTCACCGGAGTAGATTTCCTGAAAGAGATTGAGCTTCGTTGAGCTGAATTCAATAGGGCTGGAGGCGTAAGACTTAGGTCCAACAAAAGTACTTAATGCAAATGTAAGTAAACATACTTTGATTGAACAAATATCTCGCATCGGGGCCGTCCTATGGTCGCTGATGTAAAGATTCATTAAGAGATTAACTTTGGTAAAATAAAATAAATCTCATGATACTTCTATAATATCGCTTATTTTTGATTCATTTCATAACATTAAGTAAAGAATCCTTAACATTTTACCGATCTATCAAATTGGGACTGAGGAGTTTCAATATATGAGAGCTTTGTGGAATGTTTTGGTTTTTGGTTTAGCCATAGGTCTGGTTTCTTGCAAGCCCAATAGCAGCGATGTCGAAACTCCGCGCTATCTTTTTGTTTCATCAGGGACTTGCTATGTAGGCAACGGTCTGACGGCAGAGACTCCGTCAAGAACAGTTTCAAAAGTAAAATTAGATACAGGTGTCGTTGATTCTGTCGTTCTTGATTACAACAGTGTGAATGCGGCAGATCGTCCTCAAGCACTTGTTGATTATGACTCCGAAAATATTTTGGTGCTTGTAGAGAACAGCAGCACAAATCTTCGTCGTATTGATCTCGTCAAAAAGGCCGGTGGAAACTCTTTCTCCACTTATTACAGCGATTCAGCTTCATTAACGAATACCGCAGCCCATGTTGTTCGCAGCATGATGTCCACGCCGGATGGTGGACTTTTGATTTCAAAATCGGTGGCGGCAGAGAAAATATCTTCTTCCAAAGGGCGTGTCACAGTCGGAGCCAATCCGTTCATAAATAGTCCCACGGGGGGAGCCAACTGTGGGACCACCAATAATACTTTGATAACTTCTGCAGTCGCTTTGCCAAACGGGAAATATATAATTGCCCATGCGGCAGCGACACCCAATAATCGCGTGCTATTTATAAATAATACTACCGGCTATAACTCCAGCGCTGATTGTACGGCGCCTCCGGCGGCGCCTGCGACAACGACTTTTCCGACAGCTATGGTCTATATTCCCACTGCTGCGGGAGCCACAACTGGTTATCTTTTGGTTGCCTGGTCCAGCAGTACAGCCAATCAAGATTATATCTATGCATACAACGTCAATGAAAGTACGGGAGCGATCACGGGGGCTACAAAGGCCTATGAAAATACCTCCGTGCTAAGAGGTATTTCTGCAATGACCTATGACTCCTCCACGGGCAGTGTTTACGTTGCAAATGGCTCAACGGCTTTGGCAAATGCTATTGAAAAATTTAGTTTCGATTCAACGTCGAAAACTTTGACCCGCTCGATGACGACGCCATTTTCTGGAACCACTTTTAATACCAAGTGCATAACCAGCATGCTTGTCGCGGAAGAAAGCTCTCAATAGAAATATTAGTTTCTGCTTCGTTGCTCCCGCGGAATCAGTTGCTGACGAACAAAGGGATGCCAACGCTCTTTATTCTGAAGCGGTAGGTCGTCGGGGAGCATGGGGTTTCTTAGATAGATGACCTTTCTCTGGTCTAAGTGAGCTTCTTTTAACAGGGGGCCAATTTTCTTATTGAAGAGAGCGTCAAAGCTTCCGTCCTTGATAGTCAATTCAAAGCCTTCTTCAAGTCTTCTGATTAAAGTCGAATTGCTCTTCGATACGAAATAGTAGTAGGGGGCAAGGTAGGCCAGCACCCAGCTATTGATAACTTTCAGATGATTTTTTGCGGCGACCGGATAGATTTCAACAATTCCCAAAGGCAAAAGATCGATGCGGGACTCGCGAAGTTGGCGGATGCCTTTATCAAGATTTGGAAAGCTCATGACATTGAGCCCGCTGCTTTCCTGGATAAAGTGGTCGGGCCAATCGAAGGCTTGGCCAATTTTATATCTTCTTAAATTCTGCAGGCTTGCGATCTTTTCCAATTCTTTGTTGGAGTCATTTTTGATCAGGGCTGCGCGAACACCCAGAAGGCCTTTGTACATGCAATAACGGATGGGGTGCGCAAGTTCCTCTCTTTCATGGCTTGTCATAGTGCTAAAAACGTCCAAAGTATTTTTATCCAACTCGAGAATAGCGCGATTTTGTGAGGCCCCCACAAAGGTTCTTTGCAAGCGATAGGCGCCGTACTTCGATTTTGTTTTATCAAGAAGCAGAGTTATAAGTTCCTCTTCGTAAGTTAACTCAGGAGCATTTTGTGCTGCTGAATAATTGATGCGGATAACTGTCGGAGCTGAGGCCGTTTGGCGCTTTGCCTGAGCTAAGCTGACGAACAGAACTATAAACCCGATAAGTTCAGCTCGTTTCATTGAACATCCTTATCTGCCTAAATCCAATTTCCGCGAAGAATGACTGATGTGCGATTTTTTTGACTGCTTAGCTTTATGCGGAAGTTGCTCTTCCAGCCAATCCATTGCCAGTTCCGCGACTTCTTCCAGCGCGCCCGGCTCCTCGAAGACATGAGTGGCGTTAGCGACTAAAACTAATTTGCAAGATCCCAGTTTTTTCTTGGCGAGTTCATTTAGTTTAATAACTTCAAAGTCATTGCCGCCAACAATAAGCAAAGTGGGAGCTTCGACTTGTTCCAAATAGTCCATAGCCAAATCGGGGCGTCCACCTCGGCTGACAACAGTGTAAATGGGGTGACGTGTTTTCGCCGCCGCGATCAGGGCTGCACCGGCACCGGTGCTCGCTCCAAAGTAGGCTATTGGCAAAGGTGTTTTTTTAAAGTGGTCCACGGCCCAATCCGTCGCCTTCATCAAGCGCTGAGCCAGGAGTTCAATGTCAAAAACATAACGGCGCTCACTGGCTTCCTCATCGGTCAGTAAATCAAACAAAAGCGTTGAAAAGTGTCTTTTATTGAGTTCCCGGGCCACATACTGATTGCGAGGACTGTGGCGACTGCTGCCAGATCCGTGGGCGAAGATAACCAAGGCTTTTGCATTTTCGACGGGGGTTAAAATACCGGAAAGCGTGATCATGCCATCTTTAATGGTGATTTCGTCACTCAACCCATGGGATTTCAAAAAGTGAATCTCTTTGAGCTGCTGTATGACTTCCTGGTCAGAAACCTGGTTGAAGAATTCATACCACATCCCAACTGCGATAAGATCGTCAGTGGTTTCCAGGCAGACGACATCATCAGCCATTGCTTGAAGTTCGTAAACAGTGTCTCTGGCGGCGACGGGGGCGGCGACAATAATCTTCGCTGGTTTTTTAGTGCGCAAAAACTGAATCGCCGCAAACAAGGTTGCTCCGGTGGCGATACCATCATCGACCAGAATGATTACGCGTTTTTCAATTAATTCAGGTTTTTTATTGCCGCGCAATTTTTGTATTTGCTCGCGCACTTCGGCGATTTTTTGTTGAGCGGTCTTTTCTATTTCATGACGGTTGAAGTGATAGGTTTGAATGACTGCGTGATTTAAGAGGGGTTTGCTATCTTCGCTCACGGCGCCGATGGCGAATTCGGGATTTAAAGGGGCCCCGATTTTTTTGACCATGATCAGATCCAAGGGGGCCTTGAGTATTTTGGCGACTTCGTAGCCGATAGGAACTCCGCCTCGGGGAATCGCCAGGATAAGAGGATTTTGGTTTTTGAAACGCAACAGGCTCTCGCCAAGGCGACGACCGGCATCCTCTCTATTCTTAAAGACAGCAAAGGGTCTCATAAAAACCTCTTACTAAGAATATTAGCCCTCTTTAAAGAAACGGGGAGTTGCATCTTGGCAGTAGACCAAAGTCTTCAGCTTCAGAGTGCCATTAGTGATTATCCAGCATTCAGATAGAGCGGGATGCGACACCGGCGCCGCAAGTAATGAAGTTTCGCTTAATTATGAAGAATGAACCCCAGAAACGAAAAAAGGCCATCCGAAGATGACCTTTTGAAATAAAAAACTTGGTGCGGGTGGAGGGACTTGAACCCCCATGCTTTCGCGGAAGATTTTGAATCTTCTGTGTCTACCATTTCACCACACCCGCAGTGAGGGTTCTTTTTAACGGATATTGAGGCCAAACCTCAAGATCTTTTTTTAAATGCGGCGCATTTTTTTGAAATTTGCTTACTAGTTAAGCGCTCTCATGGATTTTTCAATCCAATCTAGTTGAGCTCTCACATCCACGAACAGACCAATCCCGTGGCAAACGCGCATATCAGCACGTCGTTCTGAATTGACGTCGGCCACCATGGAGGTCACGCCAATCAAAGTCAGGCCGTTTGCGTCTTTCGCATACAGGGGGCCGCCAGAGTCACCGCTGCATACCCCATTATACGGCTGCTCGACGACGATTGTTTTGTCGACGGTGAACTCCTGTTTTACGTACTTCATATAGAAACTTTTTTTGAGGCGAGAAGGCGAAGCTGTCGTAAAGCGCAATGTGCCTGTCGAGTCTCCATTATCTTCGTCTGTTCTACCATACCCACTCATGACAATTTCCGTGGCCTTGGTGGCGTCATAAGAAGCTGATGGAAGCGGGCGCACTTTATAGCCAGCAGGTACAGAGCCGCTGAACTTAAGAACTGCCAAATCATTTGTCGCATTCTCAGGTCTTTCCCAGCCATATCTATAAGAAGGATGGATTTCCTGCGCTATCACCGGACGAGCCGTTCTTTTTATCGCTCTGCTCACACAGGTCACATTATTAGAGAACGCAATGATAGTTTTTTCTGAAGAGTCCCGGGAGGTACAGTGGGCCGCTGTTAAAACTTTATCGTCATCAATTAAAGTGCCCGTGCAGATTGCGGCGTCTTCGCCTTTGAGGTGAATAACCATGACGGTGCTTTCAGAAAGAGGAGTGTTACTGGCTAGAGTATTCCCGCCAATGATTCCGTAGGAGCTACCCGAAACTTCGCAGTTTTGTGCTTCCACATTGTCATTGGCGTTCGAAGAGCCGCCGCCACTACAGGCAGTTAGAAAGGATAAAGAAAGGGCAAGTGTGCCAGTGATTCCGATTAAAGAAGCCTTCATTAATTCTCCCGTAGAGCACTCGCTCCGGCACTCTATATATAGTCATCATCCTTGAATTTTGGATGGATCAATACGTTGGAAGCAGAGGTTTTATCAGAGGCCAGCGAGGGCCGGGGCAAAATGACTCCACTTTGCAAGAATTTCAGAAAGCGTCTCGTGGCTTGTCACTTCTTTATGCTGGGACGCGAAGGAAGCGCTTTCAGGGGTGGGCTTAGAATTGTCAGATATCAACGACTTAGACGCTGTGGACGAAAATCGGCCCTGTTGGCATCGGCCTTGCTTTAGCGAGTCCTGACTAAAAAAGGTTTAAGTTAACCACTACCACTATATTTGCTCGCGATGAAGATCGTGGGCGTGTGATGAAAGTCACATAATTAAGGAGACTTTATGAAAAAGTATTTTTATATCCTCGCGGTATTGAGCATGGCGCCGGTTATGGCTGCAGCTCAAACCCTCGAAAGCGATGTGGATGCTGAACTTGATCAATTGTATGCCAATCAAAAAGCATCCAATGCTCAAGCGACTGCACCGGCTCAAGCTCAACAAGCTCAGCCATTGAATCTTAATGGAAGCCAACCGATTTATATTCTAAATCAGGCTCCATCAAGTGCTTCAGCGCAAGTACAACAATCACAAGTTCAAAAACAACCTACTACTGTGATTGAAGCCTCTCCATTGACAGAGTCCCGCGCGGAACAAATCCGTCGTTCTCGTCAAGATGCTGAAGTTCAAACTGAACAAAGAATCGTAGAAAAGCTCGAACAGTCTCGTATGGAAGACGAAAAGAAGAGAGCGAGCGTTTTGTTTGGTGATAAATTTAATGCTTTAAATAATCAACAACAAGAAGTTCAGGCACAACCTGTTCAACAAGTTCAGCAGGTGCAACAAGTACAAGCTCCAGTGCAAGTACAACAAGTTGCAGAGCCTAAAGAAAACACGCGCGATATTATTCGCGAAGAGTTGGCTTCAGCGATGAAGTCCGAAGAAGTGGCGGCCGCGGCTCCGATCGAATCTAAGTATGTTGCCGCGATGGCCGGTATTGCTGACTTGCCAGATGTTCGCAATGTTAAAGGGAACTACTCTTTGGGTGTGGCGTTCGGTAATAAATATGACAACTTCGTTCTTGAAGGCGCGTTTATTTATTCAAACTACACTGTGGATCAAAGCGGTGGTCTTTATGGTTTGAATGTGAACTCTGCAAACAATCCATTTAATGTGGATGTGAATCAGTACACAGGACAACTTGCTGGTAAAGTTCAATTGTTCTCTGGTGTGATCAGACCGGTTCTTGGAGCTTTGGCTTCTTACTCATACAGATCATTCAGAATGACGAATGCGAACTATTCAGCTTACAACAGCTCTGAAGCGAAATCGCATGCAATTGATTTCGGTGCCTTGGCAGGTGTGGATCTTGAGTTCAATCCTAAATATTCTTTGGGTCTGGACTTTAGATATATGTGGAATATGTCCAGCCGTATCGATGCGAACACAAACTCATGGGTGAATTCGCCTGCATACGGTACTCCGATCGAAAAACTCCAATACTACGTCATGTCTGTAGTTGGACGCGTTAACTTCTAATTTGTTTCATAAAGTCTTAGTGGTAGGCAATACCCGCTAGAAATAGCGGGTATTGTGCGTTGTCAATCAGCCGCAGGCCAGTGATGCTGGACTTCGCCAGTTCTTTCGGTGAAGATCAATTCATGCATCTTCTTTTATCTCTTCTTTTTTCAGTCCATGTTCAGGCAGCCCCGGTCGTGACCGAGACTGTGGGGCAAGTTGCCGATTACGTGGCCACCAGTCGGGAGCTGCAAATCTCCACCGTTATTGAACGGGTGGTTTTCCCTGGCAAAATTTCTTCCCTGGAGATTTCTCCAGAGCAACCCGAATTTCGAAATGCTTTAACCGCTCTTCTTTTGGAAATTGTTGTCGCGATGGAGGCGGAGTCTTTCAGTGTTGCGAGTGTGAGCGAAAAGGATATCGAGGCAGGAATTGCTAAAGTCCAAAGAGCCGTCGCGGGAAAAGCTTATTGGAATCAGCTGGAGGTTTCCGAAGCCGAGTTGAAGAAGTTTACGACCCGTAAGTTCGTTGCCAAAAATTTTCTGAAGTTTAAAACAAACTCCATGGCAGGAATTGTGACAGATCAAGAGGCGGAAGCTTATTATGAGAAGAACCGTCTGAAATTTGGCAATATGCCCTTTGCCTCGTTCAAAGAAAATATCAAAACCTTCTTAGCCCAACAGCAACTTGAAGAGCGTCTGCGCAATTGGTTTGAAGTCATTAAGCGTAAATATAAGGTTCGTAACTTTATGGCGGATCGTCAGGGCACCTAATGCAACTAATGATTGAGTCTCTTTACACTCCCCATAAGGCCGCAATGCGATCTTTGATCGACGCCATCGTCGCCGATCAGGGATTGCATGCAGGATTTTACTGGCCCATGGACCTGTTGGGGGCTGAGATGGCGACAGCTGAGGCCGTGGGGATCTTTGTCGAGGAGGAGCTTGCCGGCTTTGTGCTTTACCGGGAAGTCCCAGGTGCTTGGGAGATTTCCCTGGTGGCAACTCACCCCAAATTTCGTCGCCGAGGGCTGATGGAAGCCCTTATAAAGCATCTAATAGCCGCAAAGGGTCAAGGGGTCGAGTTGTGGCTGGAAGTGCACCAGGATAACCACTCAGCGCAAAAACTCTATGAAAAACTCGGGTTTACGATGACGGGGCGGCGTCCGCGGTATTATAAAGATGGGGCCACGGCGCTCCTGTACTCATGTCCCTAGAAACTGAGATAACTCCTTGCGCTTGCTCGATTTTTTTGCTAGTTTGAGATCGAACGAATGGGCCCTCTAGGCCCATTTTTTTTTGCCACAGGATTTTTCCTGAACACGGGCAGTGTCAGCCAGATACGCGATCAGAGCTTTTTGATATGCGTTTGAGCCGGCACAATGCTGAGAAAACATGGATTCAATTCCAAGGTTTTTTATCACAGCACGAGTCACTTCATTAGCAAGCTGAATCACCCGTAAATCGGGGCCCTATTTTGGGGCAGTTTTTGGGCAATGTTGGCTTAATGAAGTGAAGGATTTTTTAAAGATGTCAGAAGTCCCATCTTGGATGGAAAAAGTAGAACAATTTGCCAATGAAGCAGCAACTCAAGAGGGTTGTTTCGTATACGATATCGAATTCATTGGTGGCGGCAAGGGTAGAACACTTCGTTTATTCATCGATAAAGAAGAAGAAGGCGCAATTAGCATTGAAGATTGTTCGAATGTGGCAAAAGCATTCAACGTTTTCTTGGATGCCAATGAGGATCTTATTCCTGGAGCCTCTTACACTTTGGAAGTTTCTAGTCCCGGTCTTGAGCGCCATTTGGTAAAGCCTTGGCACTTTAAAAAAGCTGTTGGAAAAAAAGTTTATCTAAAAACCTCCAAGGCTCTTGAGAGCTGCGGTGTGGAGGATAAGAAGTTGAAAGCTGCGAAAACGGTTGAAAACGTGATTTCAGCGGCGGACGACGAAGGTGTGCAATTCGTGATTGGCGATGTGAATTTTAAAATTCCTTACGCGATCATCGAAAAAGCTAAAGTTTTGTTTGAGATTAATAAAGGTCAGAAAAAGTAACTGAATACACTTCGACATTGTCGGAGTACGTTAGAGAGGGAACCATGGCTGAAAATATGTTTTCAGATCTTTCCAGAGTGATTGAGCAAGTTGGTAAAGACAAAGGTATCGACAAACAAGTCGTTATCGATGCTATCACTCAAGGAATGCTTGTAGCAGCTCGTAAAAAATACGGTACTTACCGTGAAATCGAAGCGGCATACAATGACGACACTGGCGAAGTTGAACTTTTCGAGTTCAAAGAAGTAGTCCCTCGTGAAAAATACATCGATGAGGAAGTTGAAATTCCTTATGATGAAGCTGTTAAATTGGATCCAAACGTTCAATTGGACGATTCAATCGGTATCAAAATGGCTGCTGAAGATTTGGGACGTATCGCTGCGCAAACAGCGAAACAAATCATCATGCAAAAAGTAAGAGATGCTGAACGCAATATCATCTTCAATGAGTTCGAAGAACGTAAAGGTGAAATCGCATCTGGTATTGCTCGTCGCGTGGAAAAAGGCGCTATCGTGGTCGACTTGGGTCGCACGGAAGCTTACATTCCACCTCGCGAACAAATCCCTGGTGAGCAATACAAGCCGGGCGATCGCATTCAAGGTTACTTGTCTGAAGTTCGTCAAACAACTCGTGGACCTCAAATCATCATGTCTCGCGCTGATGAACGTTATTTGATGAAACTTTTCGAAATGGAAGTTCCGGAAATTTACGACGGTGTTGTTGAGATCATGGCTGCGGCTCGTGAACCAGGACAACGCGCTAAAATCGCGGTTCGTTCTAACGACAATTCTGTAGATCCAGTAGGTGCCTGCGTTGGTATGAAAGGTTCTCGTGTACAAAATATCGTACAGGAACTTCGCGGCGAGAAGATCGATATCGTTCCTTGGGACGAAGACATCACTCGTTTCGCATGTAATGCCTTGGCTCCGGCTGAAATTTCCCGCGTATTCCTTGATGACGGAAACCGTGAAATGGAAATCGTTGTTCCAGATTCTCAATTGAGCTTGGCAATCGGTAAACGTGGTCAAAACGTCCGCTTGGCAGCTAAATTGACGACTTGGAAGTTGGATATTATTTCTGACTCTTCAGCGGCGTCTCGTACTGCGGAATCAATCTTCAATTTGATGTTGATCCCTGGCATGAGCGACACAATGGCGCAAAACATCTTCCAATCTGGTTTCGGATCATTCCAGTCTGTGGCTTCGGCTTCAGTCCAGGATATCATGACAATCCCAGGTTACGATGATCCTGAAAAGGCAGAGAAACTTTTGAGCGAAGCGAAAGCTTTGGTTAAAAAGTATGAATCTGAAGGCGTGGCGGTGCCAACGGCATCTGTGCCGTCAGCATCTACGAAGCAATCAGCGGGTAATTCTGCTAAAGAACAAGCAGATGCACTCTTGAAACAAGAGTTGAAGAAATTAAACTCTCAAGAAGCTGAAGAAGAATAGTATTTTTGTTTTTGCTACTCCGGTATTTGCCGGAGTGTAAGAGGCTACTCTGGTGTATATCAGAGTTTAAGAGCTACTTCGGCGGGAGCCGGAGTCTAAGAGGCTACTCCGGCAAAAAGCCGGAGTGTAAGTAGGAGACTGAGTGAGTAATCCAAAAGTTTTTGAATTTGCAAAAGAAGTCGGGATGACCCCGCTAGCCCTCATGGATAAAATCCGCGAGTGGAATTTGCCTGTGAAGAGTCACATGGCGGAGTTGGAACCAAGCGTTCTTGAGCAAATTAAAATCAAACTTAGCGGTGGAGGATCATCCTCTGAAGAAGCTAAGCCTAAAAAAGCGGCGACTAGAAAAGCTCCAGCAAAGAAAGCCGCTCCAGTAGCTGCGGCTCCTGAAGCTGAATCTGCATCGGCGAAAGCCCCTGTGATTCGTCGTAAAAAAGAGGAGCCAGCTCCTGTCGAAACGAAAGTGAAAGTAATCTCCAAGCCAGAAGTGGCAGAGCCTGCTCCAGCCGCCGTTGAAGAGACAGCTGCTCCAAAAACAACTCGTGTTGTAACTAAAAAAGTTGCAGCTCCTGCTCCGGAACCGGAAGTAGTAGCGGCGCCGGTAGTTGAAGAAGTTAAAAAAGCTCCAACGGTTAAAGTTGAAGCGCCTGTAGTTGAAGCGAAAGTGGAAGCTCCAGTCAAAAAAGTAGAAGCAACACCAGCTCCAGCGGCCCCTGCACCAGCAGCCCCTGTTGAACAACATGTGGCTCCTCAAGCTCGTAAGAAAGAGGTCGTGGTGGGTACAAGTGGAGTTGCAAGCTCTTCGACACCAGCAACAACAGTAAAAAGAAATATCATTGGACGTATGGATCTTTCCCGCGTTCAAACGCAAGCCCCACAGCGCCAGCAAGGTGATCGCCCTCAAGGTGGTTACGTTCCTCGCCCTCAAGGTGAACGTCCACCTCCAGGTGCTCCAGGTGGCGGTTACACGCCTCGTCCTGGTGGTTACCAAGCCGGCGGTTTCAACCGTCCAGCAGGTGGCGCTCCTCAGCGTAACATTCGCCCTGGTTTCGTAGCGCAAGCTGCTCCAGCCGAATTGCCTCCAACTGAAGGTGCGGGTCATTTCCAAAATAGAGATTTCGACAAGCGTAAGAGATTCGGTGCCCCAGCAGCTCCAGCTGCAGGTTTTGGCGCAGGTCCAAGTGCTCGTGAAAAAGAAAAAGAAGAAGAGATCAAAGTCTTCAATCCGGTTGAGTTCCGTAAACGTGAAATGGTATTCCAGCCTAAAAAGAAAAAAGGCGTACTTGATCGCGATGCTATGAGAACGCAAATCACCACAGCGGCAGCTCACAAACGTGTTGTTAAAGTTAACAACACGATGAAGTTGACTGATTTGGCTATGGAAATGGGCTTGAAAGCTCCGCAACTTGTCAAAGTTTTGATGACGAACGGTGTGATGGCCAACATGAATACGGATCTTGATTTTGATACGATCGCTTTGATCGTTCCAGAGTTCGGTTGGGAAGCTCAAAACGTTTTCAAAACTGCGGATAACGTCGCTTCTGAAAACGCTTTCGGTGACTTGGATGCTGAAAAAGTAACTCGTCCACCAGTTGTGACAATCATGGGTCACGTCGACCATGGTAAAACATCATTGCTGGATACTATCCGTAATGCAGACGTTGCTAAAGGCGAAGCCGGCGGCATCACTCAGCATATCGGTGCATACTCTGTTAAATTGGAAGATGGATCTTTGATCACATTCCTGGATACTCCGGGCCATGAAGCCTTCACGGCAATGCGTACTCGTGGTGCGAATGCAACAGATATCGCGGTGATCGTGGTAGCGGCAGATGACGGTATGATGCCTCAGACTCAAGAGTCTATTAATCATGCTAAAGCTGCAGGCGTTCCAATCATCGTTGCGGTAAATAAAATGGATAAGCCTGGTGCGAATCCAGATCGTATTAAGCAGCAATTAACTGAATTACAAATTGTTCCCGAAGAATGGGGTGGAAACACGATCTTCGTGGAAGTATCTGCTTTGAAAAAAACAGGTATCAAAGAGCTTCTTGAACAAATCAAACTTGTTGCAGAAGTTGCGGAACTTAAAGCCAATCCTAAGCGTTCGGGCACAGGTCTTGTGATCGAAGCGAAAATGGAAAAAGGTAAAGGGCCTGTTGCAACACTTCTAGTTAAAGACGGAACTGTTGAAGTTGGTCAGTACATTGTTGCCGGAACTATGAAGGGCCGCGTTCGTTCTTTGACGAATGATAAAGGCGAAAGAGTTCAATCTGTCGGTCCTGGTTTGCCAGCCGAAGTTTTGGGTCTTGATGCAGTTCCAGCAGCGGGCGATAAATTCGACGTTGTTAAAGATGAAAAGACAGCTGAAGAGATGTCATCTCTAAGAAAAGAACAAGCTTTGAAGGCGGCTTCAACTCCGACTGCAAAAATGTCTTTGGATGAGATCTTCTCTAAAGTTAAAACTGGTGACGTTAAAGAATTGGCGATCATCTTGAAAGCAGACGTTCATGGATCTCTTGAGGCCATCAACGGTATGATTTCTAAACTTTCTACTTCTGAAGTGAAGGCTCGCGTTATTCACTCGGCAGTAGGTGGTATCAATGAAGGTGACGTCTCTTTGGCGAACACTTCTAAAGGTATCGTTATTGGTTTCAACGTACGTCCAGACTTGGGTGCACAGGCCAAAGCGAAACAATTGGGCGTTGATATCAGAACTTACTCAATCGTTTACGAATTGGTTGATCAAATGAAAGCCGCTATGTCCGGTCTTCTTTCTCCAGATGTGGTTGAAGAAGTTATGGGTCGTGCGGAAGTTCGTAACACCTTCAACGTACCGAAAATCGGCTTGATCGCTGGTTGCTTCGTACTTGATGGTAAAGTTCAACGTAACAACTCAATCCGTTTGCTTCGTGAGAACAAAATTGTTTACGAAGGAAAAATCTCGTCTCTTAAACGTTTCAAAGACGACGCTAAAGAAGTGGCTTCAGGCTACGAGTGCGGTATCGGAATTGAAAACTATAACGACGTTAAAGTTGGCGATATGATGGAAGCTTTCGTTAAGAAAGAAATTGCTCGCGAACTAGGTGATAAGGCTTAAGTATGAAGAATATGGGTGATGGGCGCCGTGTCGCTCGCGTAGAACGAGAAATTCAAGCTACCATCGCTCAGTTTTTGATCCGTGGTTTCAAATCTCCGTTGCCAGGTCTTGTGACCGTGGCTTCGGTGAAAATGCCTGCGGATCTTCGTGCTGCTAAAGTTTATGTCAGTGTCCTGGGCTCTGCAGAGCAAGAAGCCGAAGCTCTTGAACTTCTTCAGGAGCGCGCTTTTGAAATTCAAAATTTCATCGGCAAAGAATTGAAAATGCGTTATTGCCCAAAACTTTCCTTCTACCCAGATCATCAGACAACTGAGGTCTTGAAGGTGGAGCGCATTCTTCACGAGCTAGAGCTCGAACGCCAAGCTAACAATCCAAAAACAGAAGAATCAGAATCTGATGATGAGTAGAAATACTCCGACGGAGTCGGAGTGCAAGCTGTTTAACGGTCTGCTGTTGGTTGATAAGCCATCAGGGATTTCCAGTCATGACGTGGTCGCACGTCTTCGTCGTATTTTAGGTACAAGATCCGTGGGTCATTCGGGGACTTTAGATCCCATGGCCTCCGGTTTGATGGCCTGTTTGATTAACGAAGGCACAAAACTGAGCCAATATATTCTTGAAGGTGACAAAGGCTACCGGGTTCGTATGCAGTTCGGTGTTCGCACTGATACATTGGATACAACTGGTGAAGTTTTGGAAACCAAACCCGTTGGTAAACTTGAAAAAGAAATGCTTCTGCATGAGGCCTTTAAGCTTTCCGGTGAAATGGAAGTCGAAGTGCCGATTTACTCTGCGATTAAAATTCAGGGTAAAAAGCTTTACGAATATGCCCGTGAAGAAAAGGAAGTGGTGATCCCTAAAAAGGTCATGAACTTCTGGGATATTGAGTTCCTGGGAATGGGGGAGGATTGGGCTGAGTTCAATCTTCGCTGCTCTAAGGGAAGCTATATTCGCACTTGGGTGGATCTTTTGGGGCAGGCCATGGGGCCTGGGGCGGCAATGAGTGCGCTTCGTCGTACTTATTCAGCTCCTTACGTTTTGGAACAAGCGCAAACTTTGGAATTGATTGAAGACTGTGTGAAAAAAGGCACTTTTGGGCCTGCTTTCGTCAGCATGGAAGTCTCTTTGCCTCAAATCAAACGAATTCGAGTTAAGGGGCAGGATCAGGTGCTTTTGGGGAATGGGCAGATTAGTCATGACCTCAGAGCTCAGCTTATCTCACTCTTTAAGCCTGATGAGGACCAATATATCCAAATTCTTGCTCAAGATTCGGGCAAGCTTTTGGCTCTTATAGGGTTAGAATCAGGGCGCGGTTTTGTCCTAAAAAGAGTCTTTAAATATTAGGTGATTTTGAGGACTTGACCGTTCTTGAAGGAACATATAGAACCTTAACTTCCTGCTAGGTCGACAGCCATGACGACCCCGGTGGGTAAAGCTTCTGAAGCATTTTGCGGAGGGGCTTCTTAAAGTCATCAGCTTACCTGATGACTAAAATAATAAATTTTCAGCAGTAATCTGCTGATCTACTAGGAGGACTTTAATGGCAGTCACTAAAGAACAAACACAGCAAATCATCAAAAAATTCCAAACTAGCGACCTAGATACTGGTTCTGCAGAAGTGCAAATCGCTCTTTTGACAGCTAGAATCAACGATTTGACTGGTCACTTTTCTAAGCACAAAAAAGATTTCCACGGTCGTCGTGGTCTTGTAACTTTGGTTAACCAAAGAAGAAAACTTTTGGATTACCTTCACCGTAAAGACGCTACGTCTTACCAAGCTGTTCTTAAAGCTTTGGATATCCGTAAGTAATCTGAAATTAGAAGGGGCGAAAAGCCCCTTCTTACTTTTTGACCTACGCAAAAATTGAATATTAAATAAAGTCACAAATAAGAATAACGGGTTCATCAAAAGAAAAAGATGAATCCACACAGCGGGAGCATGAGCTCTCGAATAATATTTCAAGGAGAAATTATGAAAACGACTGTAACTACTTCGGTAGGTGGAAAACAGATCACCATCGAAACAGGCCGTTTGGCAAAACAAGCGGATGGTTCCGCACTAGTCACTTGTGGTAACAACATGGTTCTTGTTACAGCAGTGTCTTCTAAAAAAGCTTCTGAGCTTGATTTCTTCCCTTTGACAGTTGAATACATCGAAAAATTCTACGCTACAGGTAAAATTCCTGGTGGCTATTTCAAACGTGAAGCAAAACCAACTAATGATGCGGTTTTGATCGCTCGTTTGATCGACCGTCCAATTCGTCCTTCTTTCCCTGAAGGCTACCGTCATGAAACACAAATCGTGGCGACAGTGCTTTCTGCAGACGGCGCATTCCCTCTAGAAATTCTTGCAAGCTTGGGAGCTTCAGCAGCTCTTCACGTTTCTGATATTCCATTCAACGGTCCAACTGCTGCGATCCAAATCGGTCGCGTAGATGGTCAATTCGTTGCAAATCCAACTCCGCAACAAATGGAAAAATCTGATATGGATATGATCGTTGCGGGAACTCGCAATGGTCTATTGATGGTTGAAGGTGAAACGAAATTCATCTCTGAAGCAGACGTTTTGGCTGCTTTGAAATTCGGTCATCAATCAATGATGCCTTTGTTGAATGCGCAAGATGAATTGCGTGAGAAAATGGGCTCTACTGCGAAACGTGCTTTCACAGCTCCAACGATCGATGCAGACTTCAAAACTAAAGCGGAAGCTATTTTGAAACCTAAAATCGCTGCAGCTTTGGCGATCAAAGAAAAACAAGATCGTTATGCTGCTGGTTATGCGGCTCAAGCTGAAGCAGAGAAAATGCTTCTTGCTGATATCGCAGATAAAGATTTGTTGAAACAACGTAAAAAAGACATCAACACTATCGTGGAAGAACTTAAATACCACGAAGCTCGTTCAATGATCTTGGACAGAGCGGTTCGTATCGACGGTCGTGACGTAAAAACTGTACGTCCTATCGCGAATGAAGTTGGTTTGTTGCCACGTGCTCACGGATCTGGTCTTTTCACTCGTGGTGAGACTCAAGTTCTAGGCACAGTAACTTTGGGTACTGGTGATGATGAGCAAATGGTTGATTCATTGCTTGGCATGCAAAAACGTAAGTTCATGCTTCACTACAACTTCCCTCCATACTCTGTAGGTGAAGTGGGTCGTATGAGCGGAACAGGTCGTCGCGAAATCGGTCACGGAAACTTGGCTGAACGTGCGTTGAAGGCTGTTCTTCCAGATTACGAAAAGTTCCCATACACAATCCGTATCGTAGCTGAAGTTTTGGAATCAAATGGATCTTCTTCAATGGGTACTGTTTGCTCTGGTACGACAGCGTTGTTAGATGCTGGTGTGCCTTTGAAAGCTAACGTTGCCGGTGTGGCAATGGGCCTTATCAAAGAAGGAAACCGCGTTGCTGTTTTGACTGACATCTTGGGTGATGAAGATCACTTGGGTGACATGGACTTCAAAGTAGCGGGATCTAATCAAGGTATCACGGCTCTTCAAATGGATATCAAAATTGACTCTGTCTCATTCGACGTTATGGAACAAGCTTTGGCGCAAGCTAAAGAAGGTCGTTCTCATATCTTGAATGAAATGGAAAAAGTGATCAAAACTCCACGTGGACAAATCTCTGAGTATGCTCCACGTATCGAGACGATCAAAATCAGACCAGACAAGATCCGCGAAGTTATCGGTTCTGGCGGTAAAGTTATCCGTGGAATCACTGAAGCAACTGGCGTGAAAATCGAAATCCAAGACGATGGAACGATCAACATTGCTTCTGCAGATCCATTGGCAACAAAAAAGGCTATTGCAATGATCAACGACATCGTTGCTGAAGCTGAAGTAGGCAAAATCTACCAAGGTCGCGTTGTAAAAATCGCGGAATTCGGTGCCTTTGTTGAAATCTTGCCGAACACTCAAGGTTTGTTGCACATCTCTGAAATCTCAAATGAAAGAGTGCGCGCAGTTACTGACGTACTTAAAGAGGGTGAGATTATTGACGTGAAAGTTCTTGAAGTAGACCGTTCTGGTCGCGTGAAACTTTCTCGCAAGGCTGTTCTTAACTAAGCCAAAGAGATTTAATGAATACTAAGTTCAAAAAATCTGAGCTACCAAACGGGATCCGGGTGATGAGTGAATTTCATCCAGGGTCCCGTGCCGTTTCTATCGGTGTCTGGGTATTGACGGGAACTCGTGATGAGGTCCCTGAGATTGCCGGTATGTCGCATCTTCTTGAGCATCTTGTGTTCAAGGGAACTGACTCCAGATCTGCCTATCAAATCGCGAAATCATTGGAAGCCCTTGGTGGTGACCTCAATGCCTATACCACGCGTGAATACACTTGTTACCATGCTCTGGTTTTGAAGGATCATTGGCAGAAGGCGCTCGATGTCCTTTCGGACTTAGTGTCTCATATGCATTTGACGCAAAAAGAGTTTGGCCTTGAAAAAGGTGTGATCTTGCAAGAGATCGCGATGTCCGAGGATAATCATGAAGACGTGATCTATGATATTTTCTATGATCAAGTTTATGGAAACCATCCCTTGGGCAGGCCCATTCTTGGGACTCCAAAGTCGATCGCTTTGATGAATCAAAAACAGGTGATGACTTATTATAAAAAGAACTACACGGGCAAGAACATCATCATCAGTGCAGCAGGCTGCCTTGATCATGAGGAGTTCATGGCTGGAGTTCAAAAGCATCTCGGTAAGAAACCCAAGTACGCACAAAAAAACACCCGTAAAAAGCCACGCTGGATGAAACGACGCCATGTCGTGGAAAAACAGGCTGAGCAAGTGCATATGTTGATGGGCTTACCGACGGCAAGTTTCAAAGATCAATATCGCTTTGAAGCGGTCATTTTAAACACCCTTTTGGGTGGTGGGATGACGTCGAAGCTTTATCAAAGTGTTCGCGAAAAGAAGGGACTCGTTTATTCGATCTTCTCTAGCTTGAACACCAATATCGACTCCGGAATGTTGAACATCTATGCGGGCACTGAAGCTAAAAATGTTCGCAAAGTCGGTGATTTGATTTCTAAAGAGTTCGCAAAAATTCGCAAAAGCGGCGTGACGAAAAACGACGTTGAGATGTTTAAGACTCAGGTGACGGGTAGTATCCTGCTGGGATCTGACGATATTGAAAATCGTATGACCTCATTGGCCGTCAATGAAATGGTCTTTGGAGAGTATCGCTCTGTTGAATCAGTGATTGAAGAAATCAATGAAGTCACAGTGGACTCTGTGAACTATTACTTGCGCAATGAAATTGACCTCGGTCAGGCTTCCGGTGTTTTGCTTGGGCCTGGCGTGAATGACCTTAAAGAGTGGTGGGGAGACCTAGAACTATGAATAAACTCACAGTAAAAATTAAAAAACTTGATAACTTCCACGGTGAACTTCCTGCATATCAATCTGCAGGTGCTAGTGGTGTTGACGTGCGCGCACAACTTTCAGGTCCAGTGACTTTGAAACCTGGCGAGCGTGCGATGATTCCTACAGGCTTGAGCTTCGAGATTCCACTGGGTTTCGAAATCCAAGCACGTCCGCGCAGTGGTTGGGCCGCAAAAAGTGGACTGACTGTTTTGAATACGCCGGGCACCATCGATGCCGACTATCGTGGTGAAGTGAAAATCATCGTGATCAATCTTGGCAATGAACCTGTGACCATTAGCGATCAAGAGCGTTGCGCTCAGCTTGTCGTGGCTCCGGTTTATCAAGCAACTTTTGAATTGGTGAACGAGCTTTCCGACACTGAACGTGGTGCTGGTGGTTTCGGATCTACTGGTAGAGCTTAAGGGCTCATTAAAAAAAAATAGATTATTTTAAGGGCTTCGGAAGAGGCCCTTTTTTTTTGAGCTCTCATCTGAGCTCAAAAAAAAAGAGCCAACCCGGAGAGGTCGACTCTTTTATAAATTTAAAATTCATCCGCACTTTTAACTTTACTTGATTAGAGTGTTCTTGAATTTACAGCTTGAAGAGCTTGTAAGGTGATAAAATCCAATCAGAGATTCTTTGCGTGATTGCTCAAGTTCTGCAGAATACAGGCCGCTTGCTTTATCGCGAGACAAAGTCATTTTGACCTTAGAAGAAGCGAAGTTGCTAGTTCCCCAGCCCGATCCGCCACTGACATAAGTTACTAAAAGACTGCCATTTTTAACCTGGAAAGAAGTGTTGAAGCCGCCAATACTTCTGTCTTTGCCGTCCATCACTCCGAAAGCATCCATAGTTGAAAAATAACCACCTTCTGCTCTCATGTGAATCTCATTAGCAGAATTAGTCTCAAAACTGATAGTGCGAGGGCAATCTCCCTGAGACTGATTATAAATAACTTCAAGCTCGGCCTGCGGGGTGTAAGAATGGTCCCACAGCTGATCTGCAAATGACAAACTTGGCATTACTAAACCGAAAGCAATTATGAGGCGACTAAAACGTACCATAAAATCTCCTTAAAGAATGTTTATGGGATTTTATTCAGCAAAGAGCATACCTAACAAATATCTGAGGAGAACGATTAGAAGCTGCTTAGGCAGCAGGGCATCCGTCTAATGAGAATTCATAGTGCAAAATAGGGTAACTACGGTCATCTTGAGTAAACAAACAACTCTGACTTGTAACCAGTGTTTTTTGGTTATTCCTGATCGGGGAGTAAAAACATTTAGACCCTCACAAATATTCCGAAGATCTGAAAAGATGGCGTATGTCTACGGATTAAAGGGCGGTGTGGTTTAAGCCGGGCAGGAGGATCCGCTGAAGATTACTTCAGCGGGAATTTTTAAAGGCGAGAAGCGTCGATTCTATTCCACAGCCACAAAACAAAAACGATGGCGAATAGAATTGTTACCAGGCGCAGGGCGCGGCGTTTTTCCATTTGGAAGTTTTCAGTCAAACCAACGGCCATCAGCAAAGATGTGAATGCGAAGCCTACCAAGGTGATAGGTGGGATCAGTTCGCTGCCGGTTTGGAAAATGAAGAACGGAATATCCGCGAATAAGATCAATGTGAAGATCTTGCGAAGCGAACAGGTGCGCTTTTCAAAAACCTGGAAATAATAATACACAAACATTGAACCGATGAAGCCTGTGACGACGGCCACTAATGGCGAGACGATAATGCCACTCATGATGCGGAAAAAATTAGGTGGCACGATGCCAGAGATAACTCCGGAAATCATGGAGACGGCGACCAGAGTAATGATCAACGTTGTCCAGTTCCAGTCAGGGATGACTTTGATTTTGTGAATGGGATGTCGGAGGTAGTCGACGATATATTTGACGACCTCTTTGGCATTTTGAGTGGAATCTTGCTGCTGATTTGGTGTCACATCTCTGTAGTCGCTCATGGAATAATTGCAGCATCATCCCTGGACTCTGGCAAGGCGTATTATTAGTCGCGCAAATCAGTTTCGGCCAAGGTGTTTGCGCGTTCCAAAAGGAGACGACCGTTTAGAAGTGCCGTGTCTTCACAGGCCCCCAGGGTGCTTAATGAAGGAAGTTTGAATCTCGTCAAAGAGGCAACATGAAGTCCATAGGTTAATCTGCTTAGCACGGATGTATGACGAGAAGGGACAGTCTCCACAGTCGCAAATGGAAAAGGCAAAGCTTTCAATGAGTTTGAAAAATGGTCTTCATCGGGAGCAGTGATTTCAGTCAGACTGATAATCGAAGAGAACTTGTGTGTCCGTAAGAGTGTTTCCATTTCTGCATAGGTCGGACTGTCCACAAAAAGATGAAACTTCCGTCCGAGGCTTTCTTGCTGAGTGAGAAACTCCAGAAAACGCTTCTGGCGATATTCGCTCTTGTTCCAGGGTAACTGGAGTTTGAAAACTTCGTAGCCGTGTTCAGCCAGATAAGAGGTATAGCCATTCCAATAGGTGTCGAAGTAAAAGAAGCTGCGGGGGCCGGTTACAAACAGAAGAGGCCAACGAGTTAAAAGACAATTGGGATGAAGTTCGAAGGGGATTTCTTTGCGGGCCCGAGTGCGATTAGAGAAGACAGCTAGGGCCACCGTAAAAACAAATAGAGAAAGAACAATTAAAAGGACATCCACTCACACATTATAGAGATGTGTTGAGGCGAAATGCAAAGTCAAATGAGTTCTGATCTGCAGAACGGTTGACCATGGATGTGCGGCCACTGACCTCGGCGCCAATCGAAAGATTCTTGTGAACTTGCGCCAGGATTCCAGATGAAATAACCAGAGAAGGAGTGGACTCATCAACACTGATGTTACGAGTTGAATCCGAGAACTTCATGAAACGGTTGGAAACGCCGGTGCTGATTGTATAGTGCCAGACATTTTGCAAGAGGTTGGTGTAGCCAATTTTTCCTTCAAGTTCGCGCAAAGAAAAATCCTCAGAACCGTTCGAGTTCGTGCCGTAGTTTCTAAAGATGCCTTCAGCATACCACTCTGGCGAAATCAAATCTGTTCCTGCATTCAGTTGGATGCCTGTGGCATGGCGGCTGAACTTTTCGCCACCTGTTGAGATGTTCGAGAAGGAGTTTGCGTAACCAATGCCCACATGCAGACGGGGATTGTCAGCAGTATTGTTTTCATGTTGAAGCTTTTGTTTTTTAGATGTCAGTTCGTTCAGAAGGTCGTCGTAGCTGACTTCCTCGTAGTCCTTGCCGGCAGCGGCCCAGACCATGGTCGGAGTGATGAGTAGAAAAAGGCTCGCCAACACAACTTTTACTGAGTTTTTGTATGTCATTTCTTGATTCTAGCAAGGCTTTGTCATTTTTCAAAAATTGATCTTTCTTTCTGGACCAGGTGACTGGCAAACTAAAAGAGATGTTATTTAAAGCCAAATCCAATTGCTACTGCGCCTTCTGTAAAAGCCCTCGCCGCATTTATCGCAAGAAAAATATTTCTGTGATGAATATCTTTGCGAGCTTAATGGCTAGCGTTGTTTTGATGTTCGCGATCTGGCAGGAATTCGATCCCCGCGCGATCATCGTTTTCGTTATATGTTTGGCGATTTCAGAAGTGTTCGTGCAGATTCGCTGGAGATTGGCGGTTGTTTGCAGAACCTGCGGTTTCGATCCGATTCTTTATGTTAAGGACCCGGAGGCAGCTTCTGCCAAGGTGAAGCTGCAATTGGATCTGCGCAAGCAAGATCCAAAATATTTATTGGCAAAACCATTAAATTTGCCCGCAATTTCGGCGGAAAAATCAAAAGCCCTGGCTACAAAAGAAAAAGGTCGCCTGGTTTCTCGCTCCATCTAAAATTGGCTTCATTTTAAGCCCTTAAAGTCGTGATTCTGCGGGGTTGGCCCGGCAGCTAGTTATTGCCTTGCTGTGCTGTTTATGACACTTTAGAGCCATGAAAACATTGGTCATTGTTCCTACCTATAATGAGAAAGAAAATGTGCAAACAATTGTGCCGGCTATTTTGGCGCAAAACCTGGGAGTTGAAATCCTGGTTGTGGATGACAATTCTCCGGATGGCACGGGTGCAATCGTTCGAGAGATGCAAAAATCCCTTCCGCAGTTACATCTTCTCTCTCGCCCTGGAAAACAGGGGTTGGGAAAAGCTTATATCGCCGGATTTCGCTGGGGTATGGATCATGGTTTTGACGCCTTGGTTGAAATGGATGCGGATTTTTCTCACCGCCCGGAAGATCTCGGACCTTTGATTAAGACTATGCAGGCCAATGATTTTGCGGTGGGTTCTCGTTATGTCGAAGGTGGCAGAACCGTGAACTGGGGTCTTATGCGTAAGATTATTTCTCGTGGTGGCGGGATTTATTCTCGTTTGATTTTAGGTTTTCCGTTGAACGACTGGACAGGCGGCTTCAATGCGTGGAAGAAGGAAGTTCTTCATGGCATCGATCTTTCGACAGTGGAGTCCAATGGCTACAGCTTTCAAATTGAACTTAAATACAAGGCTTTGAAAAAAGGTTTCAAAGGAGCAGAGTCTCCGATCGTGTTTGAAGATCGTCGCGTTGGTCAAAGTAAAATGTCCATGAAAATTGTGATCGAGGCGTTCTATCGTGTTTGGCTCATGCGTTTTAAATAGAGGAGTCTCACTCCTCTTCGTTACGCTCTTATTTCCGGTCTTTGTCTGGGCACAAGCTCAGCAGGGAACCGTCGTTGGCGATGAAGCTCAAGTTTATCAGGATCCTGATTTTGATTCTCCGATTATAACCGTAGTCCCGATGGGATCCGTCTACAGCATTTCCAAAGCCAAAAAAGGCCCTTTCTATAAGATTCGTGTCAAACCGGGGACTGTGGGGTGGATCGTTGATTCTGATATTCATCCAGGAGTCTTTAAGGTAACTCCGGAAACCCAGGCCGAAGTTGAAAAGCTGAAAGAGCAGCAAGCGTTAGAGAGTAAAAAGCGTCCGTTTTTTGCGACTCGCTATTGGGGGCCGGTGGCCGAGTATTTGAATTATACAGAAGACACCATGGGCGACGAGCGCTCCGCTGGGACTCTTTTCTATGGTCTGAAGTGGAACGGCTACAATACAATTTTTAGCGGTGAAATTTACACCGATGCAGAGATTTTATTTCATAGCGGCGCTCCCAGTTACTATCAAGACCTCACGGGGCAAAGTGCTGGCGGCTTTATCGTTAATGCGAATTTTCTTTTACAAACAGTCAGTTCTGTCAGCAAGTCGATGTTGTTTTACTATGGCTTCGGTCCGACCTGGCGCTATTCGCATTTTGACCTTCATCTGACAAATGGTTCGACGGTGAGTGAGTACTCCGCTGACGATATGGCGCTGGGTATTCTCTTTGATGTCGGTGTCGGCTATCGCATTGGCAGAGTTTCAGTGCGCACAGACGCCCGCTACTATTGGGAAAAAAATAAATACTATGGCCTGGGCGTGAATCTCGGCTGGGAGTTTTAATTCAACGCGGCGAGTGAAGCAAAAGGTGCCAGGCACCTTTTATCCCCCTTTTTTTTGGTCGACAAGATCTGACGACTCGGGCACAAGTTTTCCATGATTTTACGTTTTACACTTATTCTTAGTTTAGTTTTTGTTTCTGCGTCTTCATTTGCAGGCGATTTGCAGGCGGCCTTTGCTGCACTTCAAAATTCCAAAGTCAATTATGAGCCCGATGGGGCTGTCTGTGAACAGCTGGCAATCCTCAAAGCGCGAGTGACCTATCCGGAGTCAGCTTATGATATTACCGGTGGCATCGAGTATGATATCGGTGGTGAAACCCTGGGTGAGTTGGATCTTGTGATCCTGGAAAAGCAAACTCGCAAAGTCGTTCTTGTTGAAGAAGTGAAGTGTTGGAAGAACTATGGCAGCGGCTTGGATAAAGCCAAAGTTCAAAGAGATCGCTTCATGTGGAATCTGACCAAGTTCACCTCGAAAATCAGATTCACCTCTTACACTGACGAACAATTCACGGCAGAAAATTTCCAAAATGCATTTCCGTTTATTTTTGTTTCCCATGCTGGTGGCGTAAAGCACGGATTTGACCAAGAGTTGGATTTCAATATGAGTGAAGTCAGAGAGTTGCGTACACAGCTTCTCAAGTGCCAGGCATTTGGCCCCTGCCCAAAACCAGAATAGTCCATAACGCGGCGAGTGAAGCAAAAGGTGCCTGGCACCTTTTGCGGGCTCTGTTTGCAGCACCTTTTGACAGAGCAGAGTGGCTGATGCAGAGTCGCTGAATTATGTCTGATATCCACGTTTTATCTCCAGAAGTTGTCGACCAAATCGCTGCCGGCGAGGTGGTTGAGCGGCCAGCCCATTTGGTTAAAGAACTTGTTGAAAACAGCATCGATGCGAAAGCAACGCGAGTGCATGTGGAGTTCTTTGATGGCGGACGCATTGTTAAAGTCATCGACAATGGCAAGGGGATGTCTCCGGAAGACTTGCCTAAATCTTTAGAGCGATTTGCAACCAGCAAAATTTCAAAAACAGATGATCTTTGGAAGTTAAAAACTTTTGGATTCCGTGGCGAAGCCTTGGCCAGTATTGCGTCAGTCAGCAAAATCACGCTGACATCACGCCGTGAAGGTGACGAGCAGGCTCATCAGTTGGTCAGTGAGTATGGTAAGAAAAGTGAGATCGACAAGGTTGGTGGTTCCCAAGGGACAACAATCTTGATGGAGAATCTTTTTGAAAACACTCCGGCGCGCTTGAAGTTTTTGAAATCTGATGCGGCTGAAAATACAGCCATCAAAACCACTTTGAAAGCGATGGCCTTATCGCATTTTGATGTCGAATTCCGCATTCAGGAAAATGGCAAGTTGGTGAACTTCTGGCCCGCTTGTAAATCACGCAAAGATCGTGTTGAACAAATTCTTGAGATTAAGCCCATGTATGAGGGCGAAGCTGTGAGGGAAAATGTGAAGGCCTACGCGGTTTTTGCGGATCCCCATAACGTCGCCAAAACAGCTCGTAATATTTGGATGTTTGCGCAGAATCGTTGGATTCAGGATCGCAGTTTGCAAGCGGCCGTGAATGAAGCTTATCGCAGTCTTCTTATGCACGGCGAGTATCCGATTGCTGCTGTTTGGGTTGAAGTCGATCCCGACTGCGTTGACGTGAATATTCATCCGACAAAATCACAAGTGAAATTTCAAAACCCTTCTTTGGCATTTAGAGCGGTGGCGGGTGCTTTGCGTTCAACGTTAGAGCAAGCTCCGTGGATCCCAAAAACGGCGGGGGCTGCAGCGAATAGCGGTGTGAACTCCCATCTGTCAGCAGAATTTCAGGCCAATGATTTTAATTCGAACTTTAAGTCGACAGAAGGTCTTCCGAATTTTGCGAAGCAAATGCCGGCGATGCCCAAAGAGAATCTTTCTTTTGAAGACGCAAGTTTGAGTGTGACCCAATTCCAGAAAAAAGATTTTTCATTCCCAACGACTGTGAATCAGCCCAAAATTGACTATCAAACTTTGGCGCAAGCGGCGGAATCCCGTCAGGATTTTGCAGGCCCTCAGACTTCAAATTCTTCTGAAGTTCCCGAAGCACGGGGGTATTGGTCTTCCCTGGAAGTTTTGGGGCAGGCGAATTTAACTTATATCGTGACCCAGAATCGCGAGAAGATCGTTTTCGTTGATCAGCACGCCGCCCACGAGCGCGTCGCATTTGAAAGACTGATGAGTGCCTGGAAGGGTGGAAAAATTGATATTCAAGATTTCCTGTTCCCGCTGGCAATTGATATGTCTCCGGAAAAAGTCGAAGCGATTTTGACCCTGTCTAAAGAGATCGAGCGTCTCGGTGTCTTTATCGAAGCGTTGGGGCCAGGCACTGTGGGTGTGAAATCAGCCCCTTTATTTATTAAAGACACTATTCTGGGAAATGTCCTGGACCGCATGGCTGGCGAAGTTGTTGAGCAGGGTGGAAGTTATTCTTTGGAACGAGCCGTGGGCGATATTTGCGCCACCATGGCCTGCCACTCAGTGGTCCGTGCGGGGCAAGCTTTGAGTGTGGATCAGATGAAGAATCTTCTTCGTGAAATGGATCAGTTCCCACTTTCAAGTTTCTGCCCTCATGGGCGTCCGGTGAGTGTCGAGTATCCGTTCTATAAATTGGAAAAAGATTTTGGTCGAATTGTTTGATGATGAAAAAGAATAAGCCTGTGATCTTTGTCGTTGGAGCAACGGCCACTGGGAAATCCGAGTGGGCGTTGAAGCTTGCGCAAGAGTTCAAAGGCGTCATCATTAACTGCGACTCTGTTCAGCTCTATAAAAAGTTGGATATTGGTTCGGCCAAGCCTTCGAAAGAAGAGCAAGCCCTGGTGCCGCATTATCTGTTGGACTATATCTCTCCTCCAGAGGAAATGACGGCGGGAAACTACGCACGTGATTTCTTTGCATGCATGGAGCGGATCCCCGAAGGCACGCCGGTGTTTGTCGTGGGTGGTACAGGTTTCTATTTTATGGCCATTGAAAAGGGCATGTATCCTGTCACCAAAGTTTCCCCCGAGTTGAAAGAACAGGTGGAAAAGGAAATTGCTGAACAAGGTGGGGCTGAAAAGCTTCATCGCGAGTTGACTCAGGCCGATCCAGAATATGCGGCAAAGATTCATCTGTCCGATCACTATCGCATTGGTCGGGCGATTGAGATGATTCGCAGTCAGGGTAAAAGTGTTACGCAAATTCAAAAAGAGTTTGAAGATCAGCGAGTTGAATTTCCCTACCCACTTTTAAAGTTGGGGCCGACTTGGGATCGGGAAGTTCTAAGGGCGCGCATTCGGCAGCGCTGTCAAATTATGCTGGATCGAGGTTTGATCGCAGAGGTGCGCCAACTCCTCGACGAAGGTTTGGAATCTTGGGCCCCGATGAGCAGTGTTGGCTATAAAGAAGCCATTCAGTTCCTACATGGTGAATTGACGGAAACTGAGTTACTTGAGGAGCTTTCGATTAATACTGCTCAATTGGCTAAAAGACAAAGAACATGGTTTCAAAGAGATAAAGAGATTCATTGGTTTGACGGGAGTTCGGGTTATACAGAGGCGCGATCTCTGGTCGAGAAATTTCTCAAAACTTGACCCTCATTGAACGCACACGGAGAATGTAAAAATATGAAAAGCATGACAGGTTACGGCAACGCAAGAGCTCAATCAAAAGACGTCACGGTCGAAGTTAGTATTCGTTCGGTGAATGGCCGTTTTCTCGAAACTCGCTTTCATCTTCCGCGTGAGTTTGTTGCTTTCGAATCAGATCTTAAAAAAATACTCGGTGCCTCTTTGTTGCGTGGAACGGTTGATGTCTTTGTTTCTCGTCGTGTGAAGAACGCGGGCGGGAAGTCTAAAATGACGGTGAACGATGCTCTCGCAAAAAAATACCTGGCGGCTTATAAGCATTTGTCTAAAGAATTGGGTGTCCCGTTTAATGTGCATCTTGAAGCGATGGCTCGTCTTCCAGAGATTATTAAAATTGAAGACAGTTATGAGTTGTTTGCAGGCGAAGAGAAAATCTTGAAGAAGGCTTTCGCGGAAGCCTGCAAGAACTGCGATAAAGAGCGCATTCGCGAAGGCAAAGCTTTGCGTAAAGATCTTGAGGGCTTGTTGATTTCTTTAGAGAAACAAGTCAAAGCCATCACAAGCTTACGTGAAGAAGCTAATGCACAACTTCAAGATAAGTTTGAACAAAAAATCCGTGCTCGTCTTAAGGGCAATGAGATAGATCCAACACGCTTGTCTCAAGAAATCGTGATTCAGTTGGAAAAAGCGGATATCAACGAAGAACTTTCTCGTTTGAGTGAGCATATTAAAAACTACCGTCAGCTTGTTTCTTCCCAGTCAGCGGAAGGAAAAAAGTTGGATTTTTACACCCAAGAGCTGCTCCGCGAAGTGAATACTATTGGGTCAAAGTCTCAAGTAGCCAAGATCACTCAAGCCGTGGTAGAAGCTAAAACCCTTATTGAGAGACTTAGAGAACAGGTTCAAAACGTGCAATAATGATGAGAATGCAATAACGTGAAAACGCGTATGATTATCGTCGCAGCCCCAAGCGGTGCGGGAAAAAGTAGTTTTGTCGAAAGAATCACCAGGGATAATGATCGCTTGGTGGACATCGTTACTTTTACGACACGTTCCATCCGCAAGGGTGAAAGCAACGGTCTTCAGTATAACTTCATTAACCACGAAGACTTCCAAAAGAAGATCTCTGAAAACTTCTTTGTAGAGTGGGCTAAGGTTCACACTAACTTTTACGGGACTTCCTATGAATCCTTGGAAAACGCCTGGAAAGTAGGGAAATGCGCCATTATGGATATCGACATCCAGGGCGTTCAGACCTTCAAATCGAAATATCCCGATGCTAAGACCATTTTTATCCTGCCGCCGTCAATTGACGAGTTGCGCCGTCGCATTGAGAAGCGTGACGGGGTGATGCCTGCTGATATTGAAGTTCGTATGGCAAATGCGGAAAAGGAGCTGCGAGAGGCTTCTAAATTCGATTACCAGATCGTGAACGATAACTTCGAGCATTCCTATGCCGAATTTAAAAAAATCATTGAAAAATTGCTAGGTTAAGAGTACTTTAACCCCCTGGACACTCCGGCGGAGCCGGAGTGCAAAGTGTTCTAATTGTATCTATTCTAGGAGACAAGAATGGCTCGTGTAACCGTTGAAGATTGCTTGGAAAAAGTTCCTAACAGATTTGCTCTTGTTTTGATGGTCGCTAAAAGAGCGAAGCAACTTCTTAAAGGTGCTGAAGCTACTGTTTCAACTAGAAGCAACAAATACATCGTTAGCGCACTTCGTGAAGTTGCTATCGGTAACGTTGGTTATGCTGAACATCTTGATAACCAAGAAGCTCTAAAACAAATCGAAAAAGACCTGAACAAATAGTCTTTTTGACTCGGGCAGGGGACGTAACTCCCCAGCTACCTAGGAGTTCTGAGAGTACTCTCTCAGAACTGCCGTTGGAGCCAGCCGCTCCATAGAAAAACAAAGTTATTCGACAACGGAGTAGATCCCACCACTTCTGGATCCTCCCAAATACTCCCCAAATCCCGTCTCTTCATAAACACCATGACTAAGGTCTAAAGCCTTAAAAATACTAAGAAATTTCAAGTCTTTCTGTTGGAGCTGTCCTCTCTCCTCAGGTATGCTTATGAGATATGGTAGAATTTCTGAAAGAGGACGGAGCAAACACCAAGCCCGTCAAAACAGTCGACGACCTTCTTAATCGCATTCGTAGCTTTTGGCCGAACGCGGATCTCAAAGTTATTGAAAAAGCCTATTACTTCTCAGAGAAGGCGCACGAAGGGCAAATTCGTCGAAGTGGTGAGCCTTATATTTCTCATCCTCTTTCAGTCGCTGCCATTCTTGCTGATCTCCGTTTGGACTTAGACACGATAGCAACCGGTCTTTTACATGACACGGTTGAAGACACTCATGCAACACTTGAAGATATTCGAAATGAATTCGGTGATGTGATCGCTCACTTGGTTGATGGTGTTACCAAGATCGGTCAAATGAAATTCAAAAACAGTCACGAAAAGCAGGGCGAGAACATTCGCAAGATGATCGTGGCCATGGGAAAAGACGTTCGTGTCGTTCTGGTGAAGTTGGCAGATCGTCTGCACAATATGCGCACCATGAACTTTATGCCGTTCGATAAACAAGAGCGCATCGCACTTGAAACGCTCGAGATTTATTGTCCGCTTGCAGGTCGTATGGGTATCAGCTCTTGGAAGATTGAATTGGAAGACCTGTGCTTCCGTTACTATCGCCCCGAGATGTATTACTCGCTAGTTCAACATGTTAAAAAGACCGAAGCCGAACAAAGTCGCTACATCGACGATGTAAAATCAAAAATTTCCAAAGAGCTCAATAAGGCCGGATTCAAATCAGAAGTTTTCGGTCGATCGAAGCATTTATGGTCAATCTACCGAAAGATGCAGTCGCGTAACATTGATTACGATCAGGTTTACGACGTTCTGGCTTTCCGTGTCTTGGTAGACACCTTGGCTGAGTGTTATGCCGCTTTGGGGTTGGTGCATTCACTCTGGAAACCAATTCCTGGAAGATTTAAAGATTTCATCGCCATGCCGAAAGCCAATAACTATCAATCACTTCATACGACGGTGATTGGGCCTGGCGGGGAGCGCATCGAAATCCAGATTCGTACTCAAGAGATGAACTTGGTTGCCGAGCGCGGGATCGCGGCTCACTGGAAGTACAAAGAGCGCGGCAAGATGGAGGACACTTCAGATCTGCAGCAGGCCAACTGGCTTCGCGATTTGGTAAACCTGCATCAGCAAACGCGCAACTCCGACGAGTTTTTAGACACCGTTAAAACGGACTTGTTTGAATCTGAAATTTACGTCTTCACTCCGAATGGAGATGTGCGTGAATTCCCAGAGGGCGCAACACCTGTCGACTTTGCTTACGCAGTTCATACGGATTTAGGAAATAAATGCGTTGGAGCTCGTGTTAACGGCAAGATGGTTCCACTGAAACATCAGCTGCAAAACGGCGATACCGTGGAAATTGTAAGTTCAAAAACCCAACAGCCATCGAAAGATTGGCTGAAGTTTGTCGTTACCAATAAAGCAAAAGCGAAGATTCGCGCCTTCGTCAAAGAAGAACAACGTCGCAGAGCGGTCTTGCTTGGTAAAGAGCTGGTTGAAAAAGAGTTCCGTAAATTTGGTATGGCTGCCGTCAAGCATCTTAAAGGGGCTCACTATGAGCAGTACCTCAAGGATCACGGAATCAAAGACACTGAAGAACTTTATGTGACTGTTGGTTATGGCAAGCTTGAGACCAGAGTGCTGGTTGAAAGAGTGTCGCCTGAGGCTATCGCGAAAGAATCGGCAAAAACCGAAGATTCCACCTTCATGGAAAAGGTCTTTAAGGCGGCGACGCAAAAGACCAAAAAAAGCAATTCACTTATCAGTGTTGATGGAATGGACGACGTTCTTGTGCATTATGCAAAGTGCTGTCATCCAATTCCTGGGGACTCGATCGTGGGCTTTATCAGCCGTGGTCGTGGCATTACCATTCATCGCAGTGACTGCCGCAAAGCTTTCGAATTCGATCAACTACGCAAAGTAGATGTGAATTGGAATGTGAAGCAGGCAAGTGAAGGCCAGGAACGCATCGTTCGTTTGAAAATCATTTCCCAGGACGTGCCGGGTCTTTTGAAGTTGATGTCAGAGGCCTTTGCGCAGCAAGGTATCAATATCCAGTCGGCCCAAATTCGCACAACCAAAGATAAAAAAGCAGTTTGTAATTTCGAGGTGAGCGTACGAGATGCTGGCCAACTGAATCAGGCGATTTACGAGATTCAGAAGATCAAAGGCATTATCGGTGTATCACGTGTCATTCACTAAAATTTCATCTCGTTTTCACTCTCTCCTGGCACTGCTGGTGTTGATCGTCGCGGCGTCAGTGGTGGTGGGATGGATTCTTCAGGATCCATTTTTGGTTCAGATTCATCCCAGCTTTGCACCAATGGTCATTAATACCGCCATCTCTTTTCTATTCATCGCAATAGGTTTGTTTCTGTCTGATTATGGATATATTAAGACGGGCCGAGTGCTGGCGATTTCAGTTTTTGTTTTCGCATTTTTGGTTTTCATTCAATACCCGCTGGGGATAGATCTGGGAATTGACACTCTTTTTTTGAAACCTTTTGAAGGTTCTGGAGTGGTCGTCGGGGGGCGTATGTCAGCCAGCACCGCGATTAGCATGATGGTGATTGCGGTGGGTTTGTTTTTCAATAAGCAAACCTCTGTCTGTCAGTATGTTCGTGCGACCTGCGCCAGTCTTGCCTTTGGGTTGGGTCTCATCGGTTTTTGTGGATACTTCCTGCGCTTCAGCTCTGAATATGGCTGGGGTAATTTTTCTCGAATGGCCATTCATACGGCGATTTGCTTCATTTTTTTATCGCTGTCATTGCTGTTAAAAGTGCGTGCGAAAATTCGCCAAGACAATCCTCCCATTGGATATTTCGTTCCTTTCTACATGCTCTTCGTGGGGATTTTAACTTCTTTGCTGATTTGGCAGCTGCTGGTGGTTAAAGATTTTGACAGAAATCGTCGGATCACTTCAATTCGCGCCGATGCTCTAAAAACAAATATTGATAATTCTTTTTATCCTCTGGTGACTTCTTTGGAAAATATGGCGCATCGATTCGCCCTCAAGAGAT
Source organism: Bdellovibrio svalbardensis (assembly GCF_029531655.1). Classification (NCBI taxonomy): domain Bacteria; kingdom Pseudomonadati; phylum Bdellovibrionota; class Bdellovibrionia; order Bdellovibrionales; family Pseudobdellovibrionaceae; genus Bdellovibrio; species Bdellovibrio svalbardensis. Next base: position 164,758 of record NZ_JANRMI010000004.1, on the reverse strand, counting down.
ACAAAAATCTTGAAATGTGGGAATTGGATGCTGAAAGTTTTGTTCAAGATTTTAATGGACTGAGACGGATAACTTGGGTCGATGCTGATTTTGTCACACGCTGGGTTTTTCCTAAGAATAATCACGGCCAGCTTGTTTTGAATTTAAATATTTTGCTTGAACCAAGTGTAAGACAAACTGTTGAAACCGTGATGCGGAGTCGGACTTCTGCGGTTTCCCCCAGTGTTGAGCTGAAGTCAGGTGGGCGGGGAATTATTTTATTTTCTCCGATCTATCGCGACGATGTATTTTTCGGGATGGTCTCGGTGGCACTGGCTGGGAAGCCGTTCTTTGAACGTATTGCGAATATTCCGGGCTATGATTTGACGATTTTGGAAGATGGATCGGAGCTGATCTCAACTGGCAAGCCAGACAGTGTCTACAGTCGGGATTGGACTTATCACACTCGCTATCAAAATTTAAAAGTTGATTGGGAACTTGTTTTGACTCCGAAGTTGGAGTTGATCCGCGCAAATGCTTCCGTGGTGCCAGCCTTTGTTTTGCTGTTTGGTGTGACGATTTCGATTTTGCTTTCGATCGCGGTTCGCTTCTATCAAAGAAGTAAAGAGGCGGAGCGCAAAGTTCGAGAGACTTTGGAATGGCAAAATGCAGGTCGCAATAGCATCTCGCTATTGGTGATATCGACAGATTCGGATTTAAGGATTCGTGACGTGAACGCTTCAGCCCTGAAGGTTTTGGGTTACTCTGCTGAAGAATTGGTTGGACGTGAAACACATTTCTTTGTGGATCGCGAGGAAGTGCTCGCGGTGCGTGGTAAGTTGGAAGAAAGACTGGCTCGGCGGTTGGAAACTCCGCGGGCATTTGCCGAGGCGCATTTTGAGCTGGGGTACCACGATGCTCAGGAAAGAACTTTGATCACTAAAAGTGGGAAAAGAATTGCGACTGTAGCTTCATTCAGTCAGGTTAAAGATGATCAAGGCCGGATTGCGGGTTACATGGCGATCTTTGAGGATGTCACTCAAAAGAAGCAACGCGAGAAACTTTTGCAGGAGCAAGAGAAAATGATCAAAACGTCTTCGCGCCTGGCTTCACTAGGTGAGATGGCGGCAGGCGTTGCCCATGAGATTAATAATCCGTTAACGATTATTTCCGGTTATGTCAGTGTGCTGAGAAAAAATTTGGCGCAAAAAGGTTTGGGCGGAGATGTCGAGTTGAATCGCAGAATGGATTCTATCGAAGCCACTGTTCAGCGTATTGCAAAAATCATCCGGGGCCTGCGAACATATGCAAGAGAGTCTCATGGCGGGGATGATGAGGTTGTGAATATTGATTTGATCATTGATGATACACTCGCGATTTGCCAAGAGAAGTTTAAGAACAACGAAATCTCTTTGCTTGCGAATATTGAGCCGAATCTGCAGATCAAATGCCGCCCTTATCAGATTTCGCAGGTTATTCTAAATCTATTGAACAATGCCTATGATGCAGTTTCTGGGGAAGCTACGCGCATTGTGGCCGTCGAAGCCAAGCGAGTGAGCGATGGCGTTGAGGTCAGTGTGACAGATTCTGGATCGGGCGTGTCCCCGGAGCTGCGTGAAAAGATCATGCAGCCATTCTTTACCACGAAAGAAGTCGGTAAGGGGATGGGCTTGGGGTTAAGTATTTCGACGGGAATTATCCACGGGCATGGCGGAAAATTCTACTTGGATAGTAATCATGCCAAGACACGTTTTGTGATTTGGCTTCCGGCCTAATTGCTTATTTCTGATTCCACGCCCAGCCCGCTTTGATCACGATGGAGCTGGCTTTCACGGTGTCAGATGGCGGGAAGTAGTTGTATTGCAAACTTACTGGAATATAGTTCTTGCGACCCATTTGAATATCGGTGCCCACCGAGAACGTGACGATTTGATTTGTCGCAATTTGTGATTCATTCAAAGCTGTCGCTGATTTTGAAAGAGCCAACAAGAAGCCCCCTCCAACGCCAGCCCAGATGCGATAGCGGTTTTGGGTGAGATAGTATTTCCCCATGCCATAAAGACTGCCGTAAGTGATATTGACGTTACAATCAGTGCTTGTACCACCAGAACAGCCGGGAATGGTGGCTGTGCCTGAAGCTTGGATTTGTTCAAGGAAGGCGGCCACTTGTATGGCGATATCTGGCGTTGCGATGTAATCATAAAAGCCGCCAACTCCAAAGCTGGTGCCTTTGAGTACAGGGGTATCCGTCAAGGCGGGAGTTGTGGCCGTGTTCTTTACATTCACATTCATGGTATTCATGATGTATTCACCAAGAAGACCATAAGAGTCTTTTAAATTGCGAAGGTATCCGGTATCGCGATTGGCTTTGCTTGGTGCTTCTTCTTTTATTGCCGGCTCCGAGGTGGCTTCTGCTTCTGCGGATCGGGCCACGGCCGCAGCACCAGCCGCCGAAGAGGCTTTTGCCTGGAGTGTGAAACCCACATCGGCTTTTCCCTTTAAGATATCCGCAAGAGCTTTTCCATTCTTAACTTGCTTTACACGAATGATGGCGGTTTTTTTGCCGGCAGGGTTGAGTAGGAAAAATTCATCTCCCTCAAGGACGTCATCGCCCTCAAGATTGATCAGAACTTTTTGATTTTTAACTTGAGTCACAGAAGCTGCGAAGCTCGTACCGTGGATAAAAAGAATAAGACTGATAGCGAAGATGATGCTTTTCAAATGCGTCGATCCCTAATCTTGTGTCATCAGGTTGTTTTCTAGTTCGCGAATAAATTGCTCTTTGTATCCGTCCCATACGGCCTTCGTAGAAAATTCATAAAGGCAGGACTGAGTTGATGTTTCAGTTTTTTGAATGGCTTTGACTTCGACGGTCCCAGGATGAGTGGTGCGCCAAACTTCCAGATCATTTTCAGCGACAACAAGTTCGTAAGAAGCAGCCGGGAACTCTGCATTGAACCAAGATTCTAAAGAGCTTTCTTTTTTGCAGCCTTTGAGTTGAAAAATCTCTGTGGACGAGGTTTTGACTTTGCCAGGGGCATTGGATTCGAACTCTTTACGTCCTTCAGACTTGTAGAGTGAACAACCGCTTAAGAAGATAATAGTAAGAGATAAAACAAAGATGCTCTTCATAACCCTTTTATTATAGGGGGTTAGAGGCAAAAATGAAAAGGCCCCGAAAACTTCAGGGCCCTAGTCTGGCTTTGCCAGACTACTGTCTGCACTCCGGCTCCGCCGGAGTAGACAAGTCTATTTCCCGATTTTACGGGAGAATTAGTTAGAACGGAATTTCGTCGTTCGAGTTGAAGCTAGGTTCAGGTCCGAAATCGTTGAAATTGAAATCATCGCCACCACCAGAAGATTGGCTGTTCGATGTAGATCTTTCGCCGTTTGCAGCGCCCAAGAACTGAACAGTGCTTGCTACGATTTCAGTAGAATAGCGTTTAGCGCCTTGTTGGTCTTCCCACTGGCGAGTTTGCAATTTGCCTTCAACATAAACTTGGCGACCTTTTGCAAGGTGCTTACCGCAGATTTCTGCAAGTTTGCCCCAAACAGTTACACGGTGCCATTCTGTCTTTTCTTGTCTTTGGCCATCTTTAACCCAAGACTCAGAAGTGGCGATATTCAAGCGAGCTACAGTGCTTCCGCTGCCGATAGCTTTAACTTCAGGATCAGCACCCAAACGACCTACGATAATCACTTTATTAACAGACATTTTCCCTCCGGATTTGACCACTTGGTTTTTGGTCAGTTTAAGAGTGAAGTCAATAAAGACTTCGGACTCTAATTTAATTGAGGAAAAGGTGAGCAATAATTAAGCACACCCCTTGTTCTAATCAACTCACAAGGGGTCTGAAGGATGGCTAATTTTCGGATACTGATGCGAAGTGTTAGGGGCGGGAATTAACGGGCAGCGCCAATACTTGGTGGCATCATCGGATTGGTCGCTGAAACCTTGAATTTGTACTGGGAACCCTCAGTGGTAGGGCTTTTGAAGCCATCAATAAAGCTCAGGAATAAAGCGGCCCGATCTTGAAAACTCTTCTTAGCTTTTAGATCGATATCAAATGTGTAAGCGCCGATTTGGTGAGTAAAGCCACCACCGCGATTGATGATATTGATGCCGATATTACCTTTAATAGTTCCTTGAAGTTCGTCGCCCGGCTTACCAATCGTGCCCGTTTCAATGATGAAGCGACCTGCTGCCAAGCGACCTTTAAGTTCCACTGTCGTGAGTTTCAAATCAGGAAGAGTCAATGGGCCCATTGGAGTGTTGACGTTTGAAGGCGGAAGCTCGAACTGATTAATCGTCAGATCGACATCCACGTCCGGTTGTTCTTGGAAAGTGAGGTCAGCCAAGGCCGTTGTTTGCAAATTCAACTGACCCTTCAGAAGAACCGGCAAATTTGCCAGTTCACGCAAATCATGCAAAGAGATCTTTTTTGCGCTGACTTCAATGCGCTGTCTTTCGACGCCATTGTCGCTGCGAGTGCCTTTGCCGACATTTAAATCCACATCACCTTTGAGTAAACCTTTAGCTGCAACATGGCCGTAAGGCTTTTGCTGAATCAAGCCACTGACAGAAGGTGTGATCGTCAGTTCAGAGGCGGAAAGAGCCGGTGTGCGGATAGATTCAATATAAACTTGATCCATCTTCACGCCTGGAGTGGGGAAGAGGCTCATTTTCAAACGGTCAAATGTCACATAGACCGAATTGTTTGAAAGTTTGGAAACCTGCGAGGAAATCAAATCACTCAAGTCATCAAAAGGAAAAAGAATGAAAAGGAAAACAATCGCTGAAAAGAAAGCGACAAAGAGTTTCCCTTTGTTTTCTTTTAGGAGCTTAAAAAACTGAGTGATGTTCTCCATGACTATTCTTCCGATCCTTGTTTCTTAAAGCGGCCTTTGAGCTTAGAAGGAGGTTCTTCCAAGGTAGGTTCTGGGGCTGACGGGACGGCAAGAGCTACCAATTTATAGACAACGTCGAAATAGCGGTTGTCAGCACGGTTGGCTGTAATCACCATGTCTTTCATCTTAACGCTGGGATTGATGCTTTGAAACTTATAACCCATGTCCATCACTTGGCGAAGGTTCAACTTCTCAAGTCGGATGTCCAAGGCGCCCTCAGTCAGGTTTGCAGGGATAAGCTGTGAATTGTTTTGGGAATCCTGGGTGCCTTTAATTTGTTCGGGCAAAAGATTCGCCATTTTAATTTGATTGTCGATGTTTGCACGAAGCATGTCGATCGATGGCGCCGGTTGAATATTAGGAACATCGGCAGATTCACGGCTGACTTTAAGAAGTTCGCGAATGGTCATGCGCTTGCCTTCGAATTCGCCAACAGACTCAGAACTCTGGGTGAGGTGTCCATAGGGAACTGAAAGGATGAGCAAGGCAACCGCAGCGATGCCGCCAAACAAAGTCACCTTTTGCATGGACGGGGACAGGTTTTCATAACGATCGCGAAGTTGATTGTAGGCATCGCTTTCTTGGATTCTTTCCCAAGTGGCGCGGCCTTCCGTAGCAAATTTATCTTTAAGATCGTCTAAATTCATCGAGTCACCTTTTGGATTCCACGGTCAACATTGAAGCTAAAAGAGAAAGAAGTGCGGCCTGGTAGAGTCCCTAAAGAACTTCTCTCGGTCTTCACTTGTCCATCAGTCGTGATATTGGTCAAAGACTTCTGCAGAAGACTCATTTCTTGCGGAGAGCTCACATAGCCTTCCATCGTCACGCGAGAATCCTGAACGTTCAAACTGTGAACATCAAGTGTCACTGCCCCCTTTGGAGGAGTGGCATCGCTGACTTTCTTAAGAACATCCATCGCTGAATTCATATTGGCAACGCTGGCCAAAGTCTTAAGGTCCGAAGCACGCTTTTTATTTTCGCGGATATATTTTTTGATTCCTGCTTCCGAAGCGTTTTTACCTTTAAGGTTTGCAACACTCTTGGCTTGGCTTTTCAGAACATCTTGAGTTCTTTCAGTCAGGCTCAACGCAAAGTCGGAACGCAATGAAGCGTAAACAAACAGAACCACCAGGGCGGCCGTAGCGACTTTGAATGTGTGACCCCATTTTTCCCAGAACATCTTCATTTGGTGATTTTCGCGAGCGAATTCACCACGCATAAAGTTCATCGGAGGATTGCGAGGCTTTTTAAAGCCTTCAATTGCAAGACCCAAAGCAACTCCGGCCTTGGCAGATACTTGCTGAGTGCGCTCGAACATGACATTCGGAATTTGATCCAAAGTTGGAATGCGATTCACCGGGGCTTCAAGAATCTGAGTCAAGAAGGGACCCAGATTTTGAATTTGCGATGTGCCGCCAGTCAAACCAATGCTGTCGATTTGCACATTGAATTCACCTTTGAACTCCAGAATAGAAAGTTGCAAATCGCGGGCAAGCTCACGAACACTTTTTCCGATGGTTTCAGAGAAAGTCACTTGGTCAAAAGTTGCACCTTGTTTATTCGTAAGAATGAAGGCCTTGGTCTGCAACTCTTTAAGAGCCTCAACATAAGGGATTTCGTATTTCTTGGCGATTGCTTCCGCGATATTTTTTCCACCCCAAAGAATCGAACGAACGCCGATCAACGAGTGTCCTTCAAAGGCGCTCACGATCGTGCGCGTGTGGCCCATATTCAAAATAAGTTGAACATGGCGAACGGGTCTTTCCATGTCTTCGAAAACAGGAGCCGGAGCCACAAGTGCAGGGGGAGCTTCGTTCCACTTTTCAAAAACATTCGCGAGAGCTGTGCCTTCAAGAGAAACTAAGAAGGGCTCAAAGCCTGAATCTTGAGCGCGCTGAATGCAGGCTTGCACATGCGTTTTCGGAGCAGCACAGGCAAGAACTTCTGCTCCGCCTCCGACTGTACGAATAATTTTTGCGTCGAAGATGGCATTGTCAGAAGAAAACGGAAGATCTTCCTCCAGCTCGAAAGCCAAACTCTTAAAGATTTTGATGCGATCATTGAAGGGAAAAAATTTATTGCGAATAGCAACGCGATCTTGACGAAGACCAACAATGAAACGAGTTGAGTCGTCATACTTCGATGTGAGGTCGCGAAGATACTCAATGACCTCGAGCTCTTGATCGCTGCCTAATTTGTTGCTGAGAGGGTGCTCGAAGAAATGGCTTACTTGAAAGCCTTTTGACGTCGACTGCATTTCGACAACTTTGATACTGCTGGAACCGATGTCTATACCTAGCGACTTCGACATAATCTCACCATATTCTTTCAGTTCCTCCGTGAACAAGAAGCATAACGCGATGATGGTCTAAGTATAGGATGTCTTTTGATTTATGTACAATTCTTTAAGCAGCCAAAGGTCATTCTTTGAAGACGTGAATTTCAACTGGACCTTTGGCTGTTAGCGTTCATTCCAGTAGACGATGCGCGGAGGTCCTTTTGCCAATGGAATTTTAGTGCCTGATTTTGCGCCCGTGCCGCCGCCAGATCCAGGGGGAGGTGCGCCACCGGCATCTTTTTTGTCTTTGTCAGTATAAGTTTTGATTTTAGCTGCTGTCTTGTTGAAGTCCATGACAATGGCAGTGATTTCGCGTGTCGCTCCTGCGAACTCTCCGGTACTGCGAATTTTAAAATTGAATACCGACTCAAAAATCAAAGGAACCAGATCGGTTTTTCCTTCGGTGCGAACACCTTTCTGTTGCACGAAGGCCCAGAAGTCCTCGGCATTTTTAAAAGGTCCCCCTTCGTTCGCATCGTTGCGGCGTTTGATGATCGCGCTGACGGCTTCGTCGGTCATACCTGGGTCCAAAGATTTTAAGACTTCTTTGCTGGCAATATTGGGATTGATGCCCTTCATTCCATAAATGGTCACTCGGGAAGCCAGAAGATCATAAAACTCATCGGTCATTCCAGGAACCATATGCATTTCAGCAAGACTGCGGAAGGCACGATTGGGCGGGTAACTGTCGCTTTGCGATTCTTGATTTAATTCAGAAAAACGCGATCTTTTGTCGCCACCATTCAAAGACTGGCTTTTTGAACTGCCCCAGTCGGCGATCGTGTTGATTAGCTCCTCGAAGCGGACATTGCTATACTTGCGGGCGAATTCTTCGTCGGATTTCTTTTTTTGTTCGAAAATATTCAAAAGCTGAGTTTTTGTGATTTCCTGCAAAGTTTTTGAAGGGGAGTTTAAATCGTTGATGTCGATTTTAGAGCCTTCATCTTCGATGGTCACAATATAGCTGGCATCCATCGAAGAATCTTTGACGAGTTTTTTGAAGCTGTCTTTGTCGACCACGCTCATCTCATCGGGAATTGGTAAAGGCCAGGCAAAAGGAAACTGCCAGATTTGATCGAGCATGGCATTGTTGGCGCCCAATTGAGCTCCAAATTTATCCTGTGCTTGTTGGTAGATTTTAATTCTAAGAAGGCTGAGCTGCATACCGGACTTGGCTGCATAGTAAGCTTTAACTCGATTCAAACCTTGAGAGTTCACAAGATATTCAACGTTGGCGTCATAGGAAACTTCCATCGCAAAATACATGATCATCATCACGCAGGCGATGGCCACCATGAGGGCAATGCCGCGGTTGTTGTTTAATGGCTTATTTAGTGGGGAGGCCAAACGAAGTCGGCATACCTTGACCAGTGCCTTGACCATTTGCGTTCTCCTCAGGGTTGTTAGGGAAGTGGATAGGAACGACCACTTGCATAGAGTATTTTTTGTTTTTTGTTCCTTCTTTTTTGTTCACGGTGACTGAGATTTCAACGGCTTGAGGGAATTTGCCCTTCGTTGCTCCGTCACCTTGAGCGTCGGTGCGCCAATCATTCACCCAGTCCTGTTTGCCTTTTCCGATATAGCGAAGCTTAAACTCCGAGACATTTTCCATCAGGACAACTTCGTCGCCACCTTTTGTGACATCGAGATCCACATAAGGAGTACTTCGACGCCAAAGGCACTTGGAGTTGCCGCGGTCTTCGCGCAGGCTCTTACACTCTTTCAGCGCATAACCCACTTCAACGAAGTCCGCTTGCTTGGTGTTTTTCACCGTGCGCGCATTGTTCATGGTGACGAAGTTTAAAGTTTCGTTGGTGCCAACCAGATTGGTGACAGGGTCCACGCGAGGAACCTCACGCTGTTCGCCATTGGGGCCGATGGCGGAAATTCCACCCGTTGGATCATAGGGATCAGTTTGAGGAACGACTCCACCAGGTGGAGGATTGGTGGTGGAAGAGCTGGCTTGTTTTTTAACCAAGGCCTGCATTTCCTTCTCAATATCGCGGTAATGATAGGCCAAGTTAATATCCCGTTCCATCAGGCGAACGGCATCACGCATGCGGGAAACATCGTCGATCTGCGATTGAAGTTTACCTTTGGCTTTGATGGCCTGTTGAATAGCTTGCGCTGCCAAAACGGTGAGTGTTCCCAGAATCGTAATGGTGATCATGACCTCAATCAGAGTAAAACCGGGTGAAAACTTCCCTTGTCGTTTCATCTATCAACCTCCTGCGCCAGGGCCGGAAGGCATTGAGATTTCTTTGTCGTAGTCGACAAAATATTGAGTGGCAGAAAACTGCAAAGGCTTTTTGCCGCCTTTATAAATGATAGAAACTTTAACCTCTTTGATGGTTTTTGAAAGATGCTGAGTTAAAGTTTTCATCATTGTTAATTGCAATTCATCGACGCCATTACCCTTGTCGGTTGCGGTAAGAGTGGCAGAGATGTCGGGGACTTCGAACTCTTTTGATTCCATTTTCCAGGAGTATTGAGGGTAGTCCGACCCGAAGTCGTCTTCTTTTTCTTCTGGAATGGAGTCCAAAGGCTTGCCCGTGTATTCCATTTCAACTTCGGCCATTTTTCTTTCCAGCAGGGCCGTGACCTCAGTGGATAGCTGGGTCTTTTTCACACGCATGAAGCTTCCACCCCAGGAGCTTGTAAGCAAAATAATTCCTGAGGAAAGTATGACCATGGCTATCACGGTCTCAATAAGTGTAAAACCTTTGCGTGAGCGAATCACCGTTGAATGTCCTTTAACGACTGAGCTTTTTCTATGATATCAGCTTGACCCGTTAAAGGATTAAAAACAAGAGTCCAAGTTAATTTATTTCCATCAGTGATCTGGATGGCCGCGGCCTCCACGAATCCTTCAGGAAAGAAGTGAATATAAGCGGTTCCAGAGCTGAGAGGTGATTTCGTATTCACAGTTTCTACCTGTGCAAAGCGAAGTCCGTCTGGCAGGGATTGAGGCTTTTTTGATAGGGACTTGTCGATCTGGAAAAGTGGCGGAGGAGCGTCCTCTTTTTTGTCGCCATTTTTGCCTTCTTCGCGCTCTTTTTCAGCAGCTTCGATGTCAATCGGAGTAGGGCCATTGGCTTTCTCAACCCAATACTTTTCGTCGTTGGTTTCCATCTGAATAACCAAACGATAAGTGGAGTTTGAAAGGCGGGCTTTGTTGCGGATCTCGCGGCTCAGAACCAAGAAATGGCGAGCGACGGATTTGATATTGTTCTGTTTCTTGAACATTCGCGGGGCTCCATAAGCGATGAGGGCTCCGACCAGAGCCAAAACAATCATCACTTCTATAAGGGTGAAGCCCCTGCGATTCATATATTACTGGATATCTTCTAGGGTGATATCTGAATCGTAACCAGAGCCACCTTCTTTGCCGTCTTTACCCAAGCATTTAAGGTTGTACTCGTTGCCGTTGAGTTCATAAACGAAGTCATGACCCCAAGGATCTTTTGGTGATTTCTTCAAATAAGCTTCCGGTCCCCAGTTGCTGCAATTTGCATCTTGAGTCACAAGGTTCTCAAGGGCTGCAGGATTTTTTCCGCAATCTGTGTAGTACATGGAAAGAGCATTCACGATTTGTGACATTTGAATGCGGGCTTCTTTTTGTTTCGCTTTATCAAGTTGACCTGTAAGACGAGGCAACAAAAGGGCTGCGATACCACCGATGATTGCTAGTACGATCATGATCTCGATCAAGGTCATACCTTTTCGGTTGCTGATGGGTGACATTAAATTCTCCTTGTTAACAGACTTGGAGAATAGCACTCCTCTTATGTCAGGTAAAGTCGGTTAGCATCGTTGGCTTTGTTCTTGCCGGACCTTTGTCACATAATAATTCTTGGTGCGAGGGATTTTGAAGTTTCACTTAGCCAGTGCCTGACGCTTCGTTCGGCACGGCATCCTGCCTCGTCGCCGCCGGGCTTTGCCCGGTTCGCGCATCCGGCGCCGGCGAAGGCCTCTCTTCGGTCAGGCACTGGCTAAGTGAAACTTCAAAATCTCGGCTTCGATGATTTGGGAAAAGGTATGGCCTTACTTTTGGTGTCGCTATTGCGTTATGTGGATTGATGGTGTGTTTTTGAGAAAAGGTACGGACTTACTTTTGGTGTCGCTACTGCGTTATTAGAGTTGGTGGTGTTTTTTATTGAGATAAAATTTTTTGAGGACCCTTTGAATGTTCACAATTGTGTAATTCGAATTTAATGATGCGCCTTCAAATTAGTAGTTATGGATACTTAGTGAATTATCTTGGAAGTTACTTTAAGTTGATTGACAGATTGAGCTTCAATCAAGTGACCTCTGAATGAGTTGGTTTTGTTGGAGCTGAAGTATTGGTTTAAGTTTTTATTGGCTGATAAGAGATGTCTTTGAAGTGGTTTTTTCAACGGAAGAAGCAATGCAACACCGGCGCCGGCGTTGTTTTAGAAAAAATTTACGTTAGATCCATAAAAGGAAAACCCACAATTTGTCGGAATTGTGGGGAATAGAAAACCTTTTTTAATTTTTTTAGCCGGCGAGGTTGGTCATTTCGAACATTGGGATCATGACCGCGAATACGATGGCGGCGATGGCGAAGCCCATGATGACGATGACGACGGGTCCCATCAAGCTGGTGAGGGCTTCGAGTTTATTTTTTACCTGGAAGTCGTAGGCGTCGGAAACTTGCATCAACATGTTTTCGAGGTCGCCGGTTTTTTCACCGATGTTGACCATGTGGATCACGATCGGTGGGAATTGGCCTGATTTTTTCAAAGGTCCAGAGATTGTTTCCCCTTCGGAGATATTGCTGCGGGCTTCGTCGATGGCGACTGCTAGAACGTGGTTGTCGACGACGTTTCGAACGATATCCAAAGCGGTAAGCATGGGAACGCCCCCGCTGAGCAAAGTTCCCAAAGTTCTGGTAAAGCGAGACACCGCGACCATGCGCACAGTCGGTCCCATCAAAGGAAGTCTTAATGAGATCGCATCCCATTGATCTTTTCCAGCAGGGGTGCTCTTCCAGTTTCTAAATAGCACAATGGCCAAGAAGAGGCTGCCGAAAATGATATACCAATAGTTGACCATGAACTGACTCATGGCGATCAAACCCACAGTGTACCAAGGTAAAACCAGCTGAGGGGCTGATTCGAAGACCGTGACCATCTTTGGAATCAAGAAAATGAATAAGAATGAGAGAAGACCGCCGGTCACCACCAACATGATCACAGGATAGGTCATGGCGCTGGAAACTTTAGCGCGAAGTTCGGCCTGGGCTTCAAGGAATTCCGCAAGACGCAACAAAAGAGTGTCCAAGCTTCCTGACATTTCACCGGCTTCCACCATGGAGATATAGATGTTGGTGAAAATATTCGGATACTTTTGTAAGGCTTTAAAGAAAGGCGAACCTTCGTTGACCATGTTCTTACAGTCAGCAACAGCTTCAGCCAAAGTGGGGTTTTCCACCTGTTCGGAAACGGCCAGCAGGGCGTCTACCAAGGGGATATTGGCCTTAATCAATGTGGCAAGCTGACGAGTCATCAAAGCCAGGTCTTTAACGCCAACTTTTTTCGTAGAGCGAGGGCCTTGCTTCTTTTTTGGATCCAGTTTCTTTTTGTCTTTGATATCGACGACAAAGATATTGTCTTTTTTGAGCTTGGCACGGGCCGCGCGCTGATTTTCAGCGTCGATGGTGCCTTTGGTGTTTCTTCCGTCTCGGGTTAAACCTTTATACTCAAAAATCGGCATTTCTTAATCTTCCTAGCTTGCTGAGTTGCTCTGCTCCGGTGCGAGCCGGAGGGGAGGCCAACCCAACTAAATATCCAATTGCGTATTCGTAGTTAATTGTTCGATCGTCGTGATGCCGGCAAGAACTTTTGCTATGCCGTGATCGCGGAAAGTTTTCATGCCATTGGCGACGGAAACTTTCTTAATCGAGTTACCATCCTGTCTTTGCATAATCAAAGAGCGGATATCGTCGGTGACAACCAAAAGCTCACTGATCGTCGTACGACCTGAGTAGCCTTTCTGTCCACATTGACTACAACCCATGGCCTTGCAGATATGATGTCCTTGCGCCTGCTCACGAGAAATTCCCAAAAGAGAAAGTTCAAAGTCAGAGGGTTCATGAGGAGCTTTGCAGTGCGGGCAGAGAACGCGTACCAGACGTTGCGCGACGACACCCATGACGGATGTTGCAATCAAGAAGGGCTCAACTCCAAAGTCGATCAAACGCGGGAAGGCACCGGCAGAGTCATTCGTATGCAGTGTAGATAAAACCAAGTGACCCGTAAGAGAGGCTTGGATCGCAAGTTCGGCTGTTTCCAAGTCACGAATCTCACCGACCATGATAATGTCAGGGTCTTGACGAAGGAAGGATCTTAATCCCGCGGCAAATGTCAGGCCGATCTTGGAATTGACCTGCACTTGTCCTAAACCATGAATACGTTGCTCCACCGGATCTTCCACGGTGAGGATGTTCACGTCAGGCTTATTTAATTTCGTCAACGCTCCATACAAGGTCGTCGATTTACCAGATCCCGTAGGGCCGGTAACCAGCAAGATACCATCATTGCGTGAAAGAAGGTCATCAAGGCGAATCAGGTTTTCTTTCGAGAAACCCAGTTGTTCAAGTTCAAGAACAACTGTGGATCTATCTTGAATACGCATAACCAAGCGTTCGCCATGCGCGGTTGGGACTGTGGAAAGACGGATATCGATATCTTTGCCGCCCACTTTCAAAGGAATACGGCCATCTTGAGGCAAACGTTTTTCAGCGATATTCAAATTGGCCATAACTTTAATACGCGAAGTGATCGCGTTTTGAAGTTTCTTAGGTGGTTTGTAAACGTCATTCAAAACACCGTCGGTGCGAAGGCGTACAACCATATCTTTTTCATAAGGTTCAATATGGATATCGGAAGCTTTTTCTTTGACGGCGCGGAAGAGGAGGCTGTTCACAAGTTTGATGACCGGTGCATCGTCTTCGCCAGCGTCCAGCAAGTCGACGATCGGGTCATCCAGATCGTAGTCTTCCTCGTCGATCTCATCCATGCCGGAAAGATTCGCCGTGCTTTTTTCGTAGACTTTATTGATGGCGTCTTGAATACGGCTTGAAGTTGTCACCAGCGGACGAACTCTTTTGCCAAAGAGAACCTTCAAGTCATCAAGGACTTTCATGTTCACAGGGTTGCTAATTAACGCCGTCAATGTATCTGCATCTTCTTTGTAGGGAAGAACTTGATGTTGTTTGGCGTAATTGATAGGGACATCACGGATCAAGTCGACGGAGATATCTGCAACGGGAATGTCTTTAATAAATTCCAAACCCAATTCTTTGCAAAGATCAGCGACCACTTCATCCGCCGTGGAAAATTCCTTCGCATTCAAAGCTTCGCCTACGGTGACGGGTCTCACCACCGAAGGGTTGTTAAGCACTGACTTGATTTGATCTTGAGTCAGTGAAGTTGCTTTAGCTAGGATCGTTAGAACATCCACGGAGGCCATCGTTTATTATTCCTTTTCCACTTCAGGTTTTACAACCGGAGCTGCATTACCTTGTACCTTACGAGTAATTTCATCCAACTGACGACCAAATGGATCTTTACCGCCCTCAGCCTTGATGTAATCCAAACGTTCATCCAGTTTTTTGGAGATGATTGAGTTTGAATCTGCATTGTTTCTCACAATTTTTGGTGTCAGGAACACGATCATATTGGTTTTATTCTTCACGCGAGTTGAAGACTTGAACAACCAACCGATGATTGGAATATCGCCCAACAAAGGAACTTTGATGATGGATTCTGTATCATCTTCTTTGATCAATCCGCCCAGGATGGCCGTATCACCGTTGTTCACGTTGATCATGGTTTTGATCGAACGTTTTGCAATCGGTTGAGTTGAATCCTGGAAAGCTTTCGGAGTCGAAGCTGTTGAAAGCTGAGAAACCTGTTGCTTGATTTCCATGCGGATCGAGTTTGAAGCGGGGCTTATAAACGGTTTGATGTTCAGCTTGATCGTCGCATCGTCAAACGTTGGCGTCGTGATTGTCGTGCCGCTGGTACCAGTAGAGCTTTGTTGAGAGCCCGTTACAACTTTATCACCGACTTCGATCTCAGCTTCTTGGTTATCAAGAGCCATGATTTGCGGAGTCGATAGAATGTTGGCTTTTTTGGTTGTCTTCAAGAAGTTGATGAAGCCAATCAAGCTTGGGATCGAGATTTGCTTGCCGTCTGCTGGATTTGTTACTTGAACAGTTTTTCCAGAGCCAAAACCGATGATCGCACCGGTTCCGCCAGTCGGGCTTAACATAGTGTTCAAATCAAGACCGCCGTTAAAGCCCACTTTACCGTAACCGTTGCTGCCGTATTGGTAGTAACCGATACCCCAGCTGTTACCGTCATTTGCACTCATCTCCATGATGATCGCTTCAACGTAAACTTGATCGCGTGCAATATCGATTTTATTCAAAATATTCAACACAACTTCGTAGTCTTGCTTACTGGCTGTGATCACAAGGCTGTTCGTTGTTTTGTCAGCAGTGATTTTCACATCGCCACCGAATATTTCAGCTTTGGCTTCCATGGCACCAGAAGGGCCAAGAGGGGAGAGAAGACTTCCTCCCGTCATTGGTTTTGGAGCAGCTTCTTTTGTGACGCCGGAAAGAGTTTGTGCAATTTTCTCTGCGTCACCGTTTTTTACGTAATAAACATAAACGCCGCCAGATTCTTCTGCGCGGATTTTGAAATCAAGCTGACCGATAAGCTTTTTGATGCGCACGATGCCTGATTTGTTACCCACCACGATGATCGAGTTGGTTCTATCATCCGGGATCGCCATGAAGAAACTCGCGCCTTGTTGCGATGAGGCGCCTGTGGAACGACTGAAGCGAGGAACCCCTGCAGTGAAAGTGCCGGGTGCGCCACCTTGAGTCTTGCTTCCTTTGTTAACGATCTTATCAACGAGGTCAGACAAGTCTTTTGCTTTCGCATATTTGATAGGAATTACTTCCAGCTGTTCTTCAAAGCCCGGAACGTCCAATTGGCTGATGATTTTCATCACGCGGTCAATATTAGAACCGTAGTCTGAGATGATGATGGAGTTTGTCGGCTCGTAGATATTCATCTCACCGTCTTTAGAAGGCAAGATGCGAAGATCACGATTCACCTGGGCTGCAGAGATATGCTTCAAGTGAATGATACGAGTGATCATCTGATCGCTATTTGGATAATAAGCGCCAGAGAAAGTGTCGATATTGTCACGTTGAGCGTTTCTTGCAGATTTAACTTTTAAGAAAGCGCCAGAAGGAACAACTGTAAAACCATTGATTGCAAGGGCTGACAGGAAAGCTTTGTAAGCTTCAGCCACTGAAATCTTAGATGGAGCCACGATTGTGATCTTTCCGCGTACGCCCGGATCGATGATAAAGTTTTTCCCAGTCAATTCGCTGATCGCTTTGATCACGTCGGTGATCTCTACGTTCGGGAAGTCGAAAGATTCAATCGTCTCTGGGAAGTTCTCGGTTGTGATATCTTCAATGGCGGCTTTGGCAAATTTGTCTTTTTCTTTTTTAGACAAAACACCGGCCGTGCTGTTGGTAGAATGGGCGCTGCCACCACGAGTTCCACCAGCACCCATGCCAGCCGGAGCGGATGGTGGCGCTGGGAATGAATCAGCTTCTGCGGGTGCATTTTGCCCAAAATCAGGAGGCGGTGGTGGAGGAGGGAAGTCCTCGAACTGCGCGTTCGCTACCGGGCCCATTAATTGAGCCGTCATCAATGAAGCAATTCCTATGCTGACCGGTTTTTTCATTTTTCTCTCTCCTCCTGAGGAGTTAAACGTACTAAATCAAATGTTGAAACATCTGCCGATGTTTCTTTTTTCGTTTGGAGCATGAAGTTGCTCCAGCTTCCACGACTGCCGTCGCTCCAGCACTGCGCGCGTGCGCGCCTACTGAATGTTATAAGTCATTGTTTCATTCTTGCCGTTGCGTTCGACTTGAATGCTGACTTTTGGGGAATTCTTCAACGTGTTGTAAAGCTCCATAGCTTTTGCAGGACTGTCGACAGGGGTGCCGTCGACAGACTTGATGACGTCCATACGCTGAATTCCCAATTGCTCGTAAATACTTCCTGGTTGCATATCAAGAATACGGAAGCCATTGATGGCTCCGGTTCCTGGTTCGCGATTTGGCACCGCGCGGGCTTGCATCAAGATGCTGGAAAGATCGTTCGTGTATTTCAAAAGATCCGCGCGTTTGATGGCAAAGGTGTTGTCGCCGACTTTTTGAACTTCTTTTCCGCCAGCGGCGCCGGCTTTAGGGCTGCCACCGAAGGCGACTTTATTGCCTTCTTTTTTCATTTCAAGATATTCAAGGCGATTTGAATTTAAGTTGCGGAAAATAACTTTCTGACGTTCCACTTTCATGATGGAAGCCATGCCTTCAATGTCTTTACCAGGGGAGTAAGAGACCACTTGGTTTTTGCCACGAACTTCAATGGCAGCAATGGATTTGTTAGGATTTGAATGCACCAAAGTGCCAATCAAAGTGAGCGGCAACTGTGAAGGCACAGGTTCATTTTCTTTTTGTTCTGTGCCTTTTGACTTATCAACCAGAGCGTCAGGAATAACACCGCTAGAAGCGAAAATGTTACGAGTCGTGATGCTGTTGTAGGCGCCACTACTAATATAGTTATCTGGAGGTGGAGCTTTGGGATGAGCGGGTGGTGCGGACTGAGGAAGCATGCGATCGCGATATGCCAAAATAGCAAGGTCGGCGACACAATAACCCACAAATGCAAAAAGCAAATAAGAGTACCACTTTTCAAACGGTGGGCGTTGATTCTTGGGGTTCTTTGAACTCACGGTATTACAATCCTTTGTTTTACCTAATGTTTGTTCGGCACCTAGTCCTTGGGCCTCAGGACATACTATCAAAAAGGCGGGGGAGCTGCACCAAAAAATACATACTAGACCATGGTCTTGAGATTGAAAAAAACTGCACACATTTTAAAAACTTAGGTCATGATAAAAATATGAGAATTCTCTACTTCACGGATGGAGCAGGAATTGATCTATCAGGTATTCGCGAATCATTATTGCGGATCCCTGAAGTGCTTACCTCTCTTCGTCGCGGCCAGGAACAGGCTCGTTACGTAGATTTGATGCAGGTAATGGCACTACCTGATGATGAATTTCGTCAGGTGCCAAGCGTTTTACGCACACTACTGATCAACCTCGTGCAAAGAGGCTTACATCAACGATGGGTCAATCACGACCATCGTGCTGATTTGATTCTGAGAAGAATCAATCATCGGTCATTTGCGGACTTGAAGTCCGAGGTGCTGCGCTTTATCCGAAGCAAAGTAGACGGGAAACAGGTCGCAACGAAAGACCTGCATCTTCTTCATTTCATGAGTCATATCGAAATCACAATCATCGGCCCCGGTTACGATGAGGTTGAATTGTGGTTGCGCAAAGAGATTGCAACCCGTTCTGATGTGAAAGTTCTTATCAAAGATGTTATCGCCGCTGACCCCCAACTTGATTGGTTCTGGCCGCAAGTGCGCGAGACATATATCAGCAACGAAAGCCCCATGATCTAAGATTGCTGCGACTTGCCTTTCGAATGTATCTCCCGAAATGAAAGTGCCGTCTTGAGGCGCGACGCGACACCGGCGCCGCAAGTAACACAGTTTCGTTTGCTTTAATAAAAGCTACTGAAATTTTTTGATGATATCTGCGATATAAGAAGTTTTGAAAATTCTTTCGCCCAGGCACTTTTTTGCATCGCAAACATTGATCATGTTGCAGCCATATTCAGGATTGTAGTTAAGATCGGTTTCTCCTCCAGAAAGAAGTCCAATTAAAGCATGGGTTTTTTCGTTGTAAACAGGTGAACCGGAATTCCCAGCGAAAGTGTCAATCGCGGCTTTGTAAGTCAGAGGATTCATATCTTTGCGAACACGGCCATGGGCATATTTTAAAGCCGCTCCCAAAGGGTATCCTAAAGTGTACAAGGGGTCTGATTCTTTCAAAGAGTCAGCTTCCAATTTTGCAGGTTCTCGTCCAGGGACGGGGCGATCAAGTTCGACAATAGTATAATCTGGCATTGCCCAACTGGCTTGGGAGTCGTGCGCAACTATTTTTTTGCAGGAATAAAGCTGTGAGCGTGGGATGCGGTAAACTTCTGCCTCGGGTGAGTAGTGTTGAGTGTCGTGACGGAAATCGAAGGCGATTTTATACTGATCACAAGTTTCTTCGGTGAGGCAATGGCCAGCCGTCAAAACATGCCGAGGGGAAATCAAGACACCCGTGCAATTGGCAATGCTTTGTTGTTGTGCGAATCTTTGATCGGCACACAGGTTGAATTGAGTGGTTAGAGGGTCTCCCGCAAAGACGACTGAATTGCCATCTTCCTGAATGTATTTGACATCGATCAGGGCGACATTGGATTTGGCGTTGGTAAGGATTTGCGGGTCCTCAATTTCTCCAATCTCTTTTCTTGAATCGCTGACGTAAACGACCCCTGAAGAGTTTTTTGTATCGTCTATTGTTAATCCCACGCGGCCCACGCGAGCGCAGCTGCAACCCATTACCAAAAAAATCAAAAGCATGATCGTATTTTTCATACGCGCAAACTAAACAACTTTGAATGATTAGACCAATTTCAATTGCGCAAGAATTTGTATTTATCCCTTACAAAAAACGCAGCTTTCTTTAGAGCGCAAAGAAAGGTTCAATCTCAATGGATCTTTCATTAGAGGGATGTAAGAAAGCCGGTGGCTCGCTGTCCGGTGGTTGCAGAAGATAAACACCAAAAGGCATTTTGGCTGAAATCCACGTGCGTGGCCGGCGGTAGATGAATTCGGAGCGCATTTGATTGTAGACGAGGAATTCATTTTCCTGAGCGTCATCAAAGGCTTTCCACAATAAGCTTTCAAAAATATCGCCATTTTCCGCGTTTAGAAAATTCAAATATTTGAAATTTAAACTGGCTTCAACTTTCAGACGGGAATAGGGCTTAGTTAAAGTCCTTGTCCAGCCCAGCATTTTTCCAAACTTTAAAAACTGTCTAAAGTTATGGGCTTTCAAAGAGTACTGCATCGGAATGAAATCTTGCAATCCGCCGGAAGACCAAGGTGCTACGCAGCCAACAATATTGTCGTCCTTATCAAAGGCGATTAGAAAGTGCTCGAGTTTTAGCCCCTTCCAGCGCTCCAGTTTGTCATAAAAGCTCTGCTTATCCCAAACCGTAGAAAGATCTTTTTCGCGGGACTTCTGGCAAATATAATTGATCAAAGCATCCACGTTGTGGGCGTTGCCATGGCGAATTTTCAGTTTTGGCAAAGGATTGCTGGCCCAGGGAAGTCGTCCATGAACCGAAACCATATTGAAGCGGCGGAAGAGATGATACTGAGGCAAAGGACGCTTCATCGTGCGCGGACGAACAAAAGCATTCAAAGCCTGAACTTCACCCATGCTGAGGATGGAGAACAAGTGTTTGCAGTTGAAGGTTTGAAAGACCTCTTCCATCACGGGCAGAAAGTGCTGAGTCCATCCTAGTACCGCGCGACGATTTGAAGTGATGCGCAGATCGCGACCAAAAGCCACGGTCTGAGGGGTGTTGTTCAGAAGAACATCGCGCACAACAAAGCTGGCCATGCCCTCAAGTTTATCCTCTTCTTTGAGAAGATAAGTGATGTGCTGTTCCGCTTGAATATCGTAGGGCGCAAAAAAATCACCATCGCGGTCGATTTTCATTTCAACCAAACCACGCACAGGGAAGTTTTTGTAAAATTCTGCTAAAAGGGCCGCATCTTCGTGTTTGGCAACTTCAAGATTCATTAAGTCTTCTTCCAAAGAACGTCAGCAATACCAGTGGCGTGGTTGGTCCAACGGGCGGCGACAAAAAGATAATCACTTAGACGGTTGAGATATTGCAGGGCCAACGCATAGCGATCATCTTTGACTGCAATTTCCGCAGAACGACGTTCGCTGCGGCGGCAACAGGTGCGCGCCACATGCAGATGTGAAGCGACGGGGTGGCCGGCCGGCAGAATAAAATTGCGCAGTTCCGGAAGACCCTGTGTCAGTTCGTCAATTTGATGTTCAAGAAATTGAATCTGCTCTTCGGTGATAGCTGGAAGCATTTTGAAAACTTCATCTTTTTCAGTCGCAAGAAGACTGCCGATATTGAAGAGTTCGTTTTGAATTTTTTCAAGAACCAGGTCCATGGATTTGAAAAGGTTTTGATCTGACAAGGAAGAGCGCACCACGCCCAAGTAGCTGTTTAATTCATCTACGGTGCCGTAAGCTTCAACGCGAGGATTGAATTTTTCAACACAGGAACCGTCCACAAGACGAGTTGTTCCTTTGTCGCCAGTTCGAGTGTAGATTTTTGCTTTGGGAGGTGTTGTCATAAGATTTACCCTTTTCAAAGTAATTGTCGCGATTTAGTCTGTCAGGGTCAAGCCAGTAGAAAGGCACAACATGGAAATAACTGCACCTCTCATAGTTACGATTCCTCATTCAGGAGAAAAAGTTCCTCCACAAACTCCGTGGTTGAATGCTTTGCCTGAGGAAGTTCTTATGTGCGATGTCGATCGCTATGTTGATTTTCTCTACGAACCGACTCTGCAAAGACTTAAAATTCCCTTTATGAAAACCGAATGGCATCGCTATGCCGCGGATATGAATCGCGTTCCTGAAGATGTGGACGCATCATCGGTGCAGGGGAGTGCAAATCCGGCGGGAATGCACAATCGTGGATTTCACTGGGTGATTACAACCTACAAGCATCAGTTAATGCCTCAACCAATGAGCTTGCAGGCCCACAATGAGCTGGTGCAGTTGGTCTATGAACCGTTTCATGCGGGGATACGCAACCTCTATCAGTCGTTACATGATAAGGGCTATAAAAGAACTTTCCATATCGATGCGCACAGCATGCCGTCAGTTGGCACAAGTGAGCATCGCGATCCGGGTGAATTGCGGGCTGACATTGTGGTGAGTGACAGCAAGGGGAAGAGTTGTGATCCAAGATTTAAAGATCTGGTGATCGCGGCTTATGTGACTGCGGGTTTTAAAGTGGGCTACAATTGGCCGTATTTTGGCGGTCGCGTCACAGAGCAGTACGGCAATCCTTCACGTGATCAACATACACTTCAGGTAGAGATGAATCGTGCCCTTTATATGGACGAGAAGACCAAGAAGTTGAAGTCTGAGGAAGCGAAGAAAATTCAAGAAAAGGTGTTCTTTGCTTTGGATTATATCAAAAAGAACCTTCCAACCATTTCCTAGTTTTTTGGATTCTGAGGAGCAACATATTGTTGCTCCAGGGGTCGACCCTGGGCGTCGATTGGTGAAAAGCGTAGTCAGAGGACGCGATCTAAATTATTGATAGCAGTGAGTAAAAATCATTAGTGAGCGAATCGAATTTGTTCACGCTATCAGTGAGGATACAGCTTTGACCACACCTGGCCCGCAAAAGAAATCTTTGCTAAAAAAATTGAATAAGCCGTTGGCTTCTTTAAGGCTCGCGGTTTTCATCATTATCTGTATTGCGGTCATCACGGCTGTCGGGACAATCATTGAAGCTAAGTACGATGCTTATGCGGCAAAGAAACTCGTTTACGATACGTGGATGATGTATACGATCATGGGACTTCTTGCGATCAATCTAATTGGCGTCATGATTGATCGTTTGCCGTGGAAGAAAAGACATGCGTCTTTCGTTTTGGCTCATATTGGTATTCTGGTTCTTTTGCTTGGCGCTTTGATCACAGCAAAATATGGGCTTGATGGCTCTATGCGCGTGGGAATTGGTGACAGCAACACCTTTGTGCAAACATCCGAAACGGATCTAGTCGTTTATTCGTCATTCGATGGGGACCGTTATTCAAAAACTTTTGAGAGCGAAGTGGATTTCTTCAGAAAACCACCAAGCGAACAGAAACCTTTGGAAATTCCTGCGGTCGAAGGTTCCATTAAAGTTGTCGACTACAAGAAGTATGTTTTGCCATCCCGTAAAGTTGTAGTGGATGAGTCTGGAAAAGCGGGTGCAGGGTTGCGTTTTCAAATCCAAAATCCCAACGTGAATGTCATTGAGTGGTTGGTGCAAAGAAAACCGAATGCTGTGGCCACTCATAACTTCGGTCCAGCGCAGGTTCACCTGGGGCCTATTCCTGAAAAAGGTTTCATGAGGAATGAAATCTATCTCAGCCCTGAAAAAGGTCCCAAGGACGAGTGGCGTCTTCGCTACGCTGTTTTCTACAAAGAGTCTGACAAGCCCGGCAAAAAAGGCTTCCTGAAAGAGGGCGATGTCTTTGATCCTGGATTTAAAATGGCCATGGAGTTCCGAGTTTTGCGTTTTATGCCTTCCGCTGTTGAAGACTGGGATCTGCAAACCTTAGAGCAGCCGACGCCTCTGACGACTTCAGCCGTGAAGATTGCCTTTGAGGGAAAAGAGCATTGGGTCCTCTTGAATGACATGGTGAAACTTTTCACGAATAACAGTGTTTATCTTCTCACTTATGGCAACCGCCGTATCGATATTGGTTTCCCATTGAAACTTAAATCTTTTGAGGTGGATCGCTATCAAGGGACCACCCGGGCGATGGCTTATAAAAGCATCGTCGAAGTTCCTGAGTTGGGTGAGCACGTAATCTCGATGAATGAGCCTTTGAAATACAAAGGTTTGACGATCTATCAGGCAAGTTTCCAAGAGGAAAATGGGCAGCCGGTTGCTTCTATTTTTTCCGTGAACGCGGACCCGGGTCGCTTTATCAAATATTTAGGTTCGTTGATCATGACCCTTGGTGTGATTTTGTTGATGTGGTTTAAGCATCTTGATTTTAAAATTGGTAAAAAAGCAGGCGTGAAACCTGATGTTAAGGGAGAGAAAAAGTAATGAAGTCTCTTTTAGTTCTCGTATTGACCTCACTCATTTCTTTATCGTCTTTTGCAAAGACCGGGGATGCTCTTAAGTATCTGCCAGTGCAAGATGGTGGCCGTATTAAGCCTTACGACTCTTTCTCTCGAGAGATGTTGGAAATTATTTATGGCAAAACCAAATTCGAAGGACGTGCTGCCACGGAAATCGTTTTGACGTGGATGCTTTCTCCGCAGGCTTGGCAAGACAAGAAAATCTTCGAAGTTCGCAATCATCAGATTTTGGATGCGATGAAGCTTTCCAAAGAGCAGAGATATTTCTCTGGTGATGAGCTTTTTGCCGGCGATCGTTTCCAGCTTTTGCGTCAAGAGCTTCAGGCGAAGCGTGAAACAAAAGAGAAACTCAATCCTTATTATCAAGCGGTTCAGCGCCTTGAGAATCAATTCTTTATTTTTCAAGAGATTGCCGCAGGCAGATTGCTGAAAGTTCTTCCGCCTAAAGAGGGCAATGCGTGGATTTCTGTCTCTGACCTTCCGGCTGCTCAGCAGGAACTTTTCCTGGAGCTGACGAAGGCCTTCGTCAATAACATTGGTGCTATTGCGAAAGGGGAGTCGGCTTCGACTCTTGAACAGACTGGTGCGGCGCTGGATGCGGCGGTTTTGAAGTTTGAGGCTTCAGCGCGCGCAGAAAATCCAGCAGCCTACGACCATGACACTAAAATCAAAGCAGAAGTGCACTACAATGACTTCCATCCGTTCCGTTGGGCTTATATTTTCTATTTCCTGGCGGCGACGGCCATCTTGTTGGTGTGGGTTCTTAACAAAGAATCTCTGATGAAGTTTGCATGGGTTGTTTTGGGAATCGGTTTTGCTCTCCATACTTATGGTTTTGGCTTGCGCATGTATATTATGGACAGAGCGCCAGTTTCAAATATGTATGAAACCGTGATTTGGGTTTCATGGGGTGTCATTGTCTTCGCGGCCGTGTTGGAGTTGATCTATAAGTTTAGAATGATTTTGTTTGCGGGGACTTTGGCGAGCTTATTTGCCTTGGTTATTGCAGATTTTGCTCCCGCAGTTTTGGACCCGACATTGACTCCATTGGAGCCGGTGCTTCGCAGTAACTATTGGCTGACGATTCATGTGATGACTATCACTATCAGTTACGCAGCTTTCTTTTTGGCTTTTGGTTTGGCGGACATTGGTCTGTTCTATTATTTACGCGGCGAAGAAAAACATCATGAGCAAATTCGTTCGATTGTGATGGGGATCTATCGCGCTATGCAAATTGGTGTCGCGTTCTTGGCGCCGGGAATTATTTTGGGTGGTATTTGGGCCGATTATTCTTGGGGGCGTTTCTGGGGCTGGGATCCTAAGGAAACTTGGGCGTTGATTGCACTTCTTGGGTATCTGGCGGTTCTTCACGCTCGCTATGCGGGAATGATTAAAAATTTCGGTATGGTGGCAACGGGAATTGTGGCCTTTTCGCTCGTGATTATGGCGTGGTACGGCGTAAACTTCGTTCTTGGCGCGGGGCTCCATTCTTATGGCTTCGGTGCGGGTGGTGTCGAGTATGTGTCTGCTTTTGTGGCAGTACATCTTTTGATGGTGGTTTATGTGGCGATAGTTCGCCAAGGCCGAACTAAAAAAGTCTGATTCTGCTCGAATCAGCATGCATACTTTTTGAGCGAAGTCCGCGGAGTCCCTTGTGTTTTCGCGGGCTTTTTCAATAGGTTTGCAAAAAGAATATGGACAACTGGACTTTTTGGTCTTTAAATAAGGCAAATTAAAAATAGGACAGCATTGTTGGCCTCAGAAGTAACAAGTGTTTTTTTGCGAAAGTTTGAAAACATAAGTTGCGGCAGCGAAGGTTTGGCAAAGGGATGATTATGCATCGGGTATTTAAATGTACGGCGGCGAGTGCGATTGCCTTTTTTAGCGCACTTATGGTTACAACACTTCTTACTGGTTGTAAGTTTCAACCGGGCATTGGTTATAACAAAGGGTATGCTCCAGAGCAGCCAATTGCGTTTGATCATCAATTGCACGTAGGAACGAACAAGATTCAGTGTCAGTATTGCCACAATCAAGTGGAGAGATCTAAACACTCGAATATTCCAGCACTATCAACGTGCATGAACTGTCACTTGCAAGTAGCAACTGACAAACCAGGAATTCAAAAATTGCGTGAAGCTTACGACGCTGGCGGCTCTGTTGAGTGGGTTCGCGTTCACATGCTTCCTGACTTCGTTCACTTCAATCACAATGCGCATATCGCGAAAGGCGTGAACTGCCAAACATGTCACGGACCAATCGAAACGATGAAGCGTGTGGAGCAATTCTCTGATCTCTCTATGGGCTGGTGTGTGAACTGTCACCGTCAACCTGAAAATAAAGCTCCTCTTAACTGTTCAACTTGTCACTACTAAGAGTTTCGGAAGGTATCATGTCTGAAATGCATCACGATCACGAATTAGAAATGAAAATGGCTCTTCGTCCAAAAGTAGAGCATGACACAAAATACTGGGAAACGTTGGAACAGTTGAACAACGATCCTGAGTTTGCGAAAAAAGCGCAAACTGAATTCATGTCTTCACCATTGCGTGAAGGTGACGGCGAAGACGGTTTTGCACGTCGTGAATTCTTGAAATTGATGGGCGCGTCTTTGGCTATGGCGACTGCGGGTTGTATCCGTCGTCCTGTGCAGAAGATCGTTCCATATAACAAGATGCCTGAGGAAGTTACCTTGGGTATTCCGAACTACTACACTTCAGCTTATTTTGATGGCAATGATGGCCTCGCGGTTCTAGTTAAGACTCGCGAAGGACGTCCTGTTAAAATTGAAGCAAACCCTGGGCATCCATTCAGCGTGAGTGGTTTGAACATTCGTTCACAAGCCTCTTTGTTGAATATGTATGATCCTGAGCGTGCTCAGGCACCAAAACGCAATCTGTTCAATGAAAAGAAAAGCAACAGCCAATTGGTTGATGTGAAATGGGAAGAGCTTGATAAAAAAGTAGTTGAGCAACTTGGAAAAGGTGACGTTGTTATCTTGTCTGGTGCGATCTCTTCTCCAGCAACTCGTGCGGTTGTTTCTGACTTCGCACAGGGCTTCAAAGCAAAACATGTTGTTTGGGATGCTCTTTCAAATGATGACGTAGCAGCTGGTCAAAAAGCTTCTTACGGTGAAGAAGTAGTTCCTGCTTACCGTTTTGATAAAGCTAAAATGATCGTGTCTGTAGACGCGGACTTCTTGGGAACTTGGATCAGCCCAACTGCTTTCACTAATCAGTTCGTTCAAGGTCGTAAAGACATTAAGAACATGAACCGTTTGGTGTCATTCGATTCTAATTACTCTCTGACAGGTGCGAACGCGGATATCCGTGTTAAAATCAAACCTTCTCAGCAACTTGATGTTGTAATGGGCCTTCTTCATGAAATTATCGTGAAGAAAGGTGCTTCTTCTCATGCTGGCAACGCCGGCGTAAAAGCGGCTTTGGCTCCATTCGCGGACGTAGCGAAGAAATTGAATATCGAACCTGAATTGTTCGCAAAAGTAGCCGCAGATCTTTGGTCAAACAAAGGTGAATCACTTGTTGTTGCAGGTGGTTTGGCGACTTTGACTGAAAAGTCCAAAGAATTGCAAATCGCTGTGAACATGTTGAACTCCGTTTTGGAAAACGATGGCAAAACTATCGATTCAAAAGGAGGCAACTCAGCTCTTAAAGGTTCTTACGAGGACATGGCTCAATTGATCAAGGACATGAACGATGGTAAAGTGAAAACTTTGATCATCCACCGTGTAAATCCTGGTTATGTATTGCCTAAAGAGTTGGGCTTTGCAGACGCAGTTAAAAAAGTTAAAATGGTCCTTTACACTGGCGACCGTATCGATGAGACGGGCGTTCATGCGGACTATTTGATTCCAGACAATCATTTCCTTGAGTCTTGGAATGATATGGAATTGGCAAACGGTGTATACACAATTTGCCAACCTGCGATTCGTCCTATGTATGACACTCGTTCATTCCAATTGTCTTTGATGAACTGGGCATTCATGGCGAAAACAGGTCCTCAGCGTCTTCGCGACTATGAGACTTTCTATGACTACCTTCGCGTCTTCTGGAAAACTGACATCCATCCTAAGCATGGCAAAGGCCAAGCTTTCGAAGATTTCTGGCAAGAAGTTCTTCAAAAAGGTTTTGTTGGGGAAATCTCTAAAGGTTCTTCGGCTCGTTCATTCAAAGTTGATGCTTTCACAGCGATCAAGCCAGCTAAATCTTCTGAAGGCTTTGAGTTGGTGTTGTACTCAACTTCTCAAATGGGCGATGGCTCATTGGCGAACGTTCCTTGGTTGCATGAACTTCCAGATCCAGTAACTAAAGTCACTTGGGACAACTATGTTTCAGTTTCTTTGGCAACTGCTGAAAAGCTTCACTTGAAACAAGGTTCTGTTGTTGAGTTGCAAGTCGGCGACAAAAAAATGGAATTGCCTGTTTACGTTCAACCAGGTCTTCATGACGAAGTGTTGGCAGTAGCTGTTGGCTACGGTCGCACGAAGGTTGGTAAAGTTGGTAATGGCATTGGTCAAAATGCTTTTGCTTTGATGTCTATTTCTAAAGACGGAAAAGTAGTGGCTTCTGGCGCGACAGCGACAATCACTAAGCTTTCTAAATCTCATCCATTGGCAACGACTTCTGGTCACTTCTCTATGGAAGGCCGTCAAATCGTAGCGGAAGCTACTTTGAAGGACTACAATAAGAAGGCAAGTGCTGGAATTAAACAGCACGAAACTTGGTCAATCTGGTCAGGCCACCAATACTCTGGTCACAAATGGGGTATGGCTGTTGATCTTCACTCATGCACAGGCTGTTCTTCTTGCGTCGTAGCCTGCCAATCTGAAAACAACATTCCAGTTGTTGGTAAGAAGTATGTTCTTGAAGGTCGTATTATGCACTGGTTGCGTATCGACCGTTACTACACGGGTGATGCAGCGGATGCTCAAGCGGTTTTCCAACCAGTTATGTGTCAACACTGTGACAATGCTCCATGTGAGACTGTTTGTCCGGTTCTTGCGACTGTTCACTCTGATGAAGGTCTCAATGACATGGTTTACAACCGTTGCGTGGGTACTCGTTACTGCGCGAATAACTGCCCGTACAAAGTACGTCGTTTCAACTGGTTCAATTATGCCAAGTTGATCGAAAAACCTATGCACATGGCTTTGAATCCTTCAGTGGGCGTTCGCGTTCGCGGGGTGATGGAGAAGTGTACATTCTGCGTTCATAAGATCCAGGATGCTAAGACAGCGGCTCGTAACGAAAAACGCCAGTTGAAAGACGGCGATGTTAAAACGGCCTGCCAAACTGCATGTCCTGCAGGTGGTATCGTGTTCGGTGACTTGAATGATCCGGATAGTGCTGTTGCGAAAATCTTCAAAAAAGAAGAGCGTGGCTACGCACTTCTTGAAGAATGGCATGCAAAACCGTCTGTACGTTATCTTTCTAAGATCCGTAACAACGATAAAGAAACTGTTGGTGGCCACGAAGGTCACGGAACTGCGAAACAAGGTGAACACTCATGATTAAGCGCAATCCATTAGTTCTTGGAAATAAGACACTGAAAGATGTTACTGATGACATCTGCGCTCCGCTTGAACGTTTCCCATCCAAAAGCTGGGTGGCAATGTTCCTCGGTGCGAAAACATTGTTGTTATTCTACATCTGCATCCTGGGTGCAGTTGTAGGTGTGGGTATCGGTTTGCTGGGTGTTACTCATCCGGTATTCTGGGGTACCATGATCGTTACTTTCGTATTCTGGATCGGTATCGGCCATGCTGGTACTTTGATCTCTGCCGTTTTGTTCCTCTTCCGCCAAAAGTGGAGAACATCGGTGGCAAGAACTGCGGAAGCCATGACGGTATTCGCCGTTATGACAGCGGGTCTTTTCCCATTGCTTCATACAGGTCGTCCTTGGTTGGACTACTGGTTGTTCCCGTATCCGAATCAGCGTGGTCCATTGTGGGTGAACTTCCGTTCTCCATTGTTGTGGGACGTTTTCGCGGTATCAACTTACGCGACTGTTTCAATGGTGTTCTGGTACATCGGTTTGGTTCCTGACTTCGCAACTATTAAAGATCGCGCGAAAAACAAAATTCGCCGCTCTGTATACGGTGCTTTGTCATTGGGCTGGAGAGGTACTGCTAAGAACTGGAGTCACTATGAAATGCTTTACTTGCTTCTTGCAGGTCTTTCAACTCCGCTAGTTCTTTCAGTTCATACGATCGTATCGTTCGACTTCGCGGTTTCTAACTTGCCAGGTTGGCATACAACGATCTTCCCTCCATACTTCGTTGCCGGAGCAATCTTCTCTGGTTTCGCGATGGTTGTGACTTTGATGACTTTGGTTCGTATTGGTTTCAAAGAATTCCAAAACTACGTAACTCTAGATCATATGGAAGTGATGAATAAAATCATCATGACAACTGGTATGTTGGTTGGTTACGCCTACGCTTCAGAGTTCTTTATCGCTTGGTACTCAGGCAATCCTTACGAGCGCTTCGTGTTCGTAAACCGTGCCTTTGGTCCTTACGGTTGGTCTTACTGGGTGATGGTATCTTGTAACGTATTGATCCCACAAATTTTCTGGTTCAAGAAAATGCGTCGTTCAATCCCTGTGATGTTCGTTGTTTCTATCTTCGTAAACATCGGTATGTGGTTCGAGCGTTTCGTTATCACTGTGACTTCATTGCACAGAGATTTCTTGCCAGCGAACTGGGGTATGTACCAATGGTCTTGGTTCGATACGGGCGTTCTTGTTGGATCGTTCGGTATGTTCCTGACTTTGTTCTTGTTGTATTTGCGCTTGTTCCCTGCGGTTTCTATCGCGGAAGTGAAGCCCGTTTTGCACGTAGGTTATGATAATGAAGGAGGGCACCACTAATGGCAGCTCAATACACTAAAGGTATTGCCGGCATTTGGGATAGCGAAGCACTAATTTTGAAGGCAGCTGCGAAAACTCGCGAAGCTGGTTTCACTAAGTTCGAAGCTATTTCTGCTTATCCTGTTCATGGTATGGAAGAAGCTTGTGGTATCAAACGTTCATGGATCCCTTACGTTACTTTTGTAGCGGCTTTGATCGGTGGAACTGCAGGTCTTGCTTTGACTTATTGGACTTCAGCGGTTGATTGGGCAGTGAACGTGGGCGGTAAGCCTTTCTTCTCTTTGCCTGCTTTCATTCCTATTATTTTCGAATTGACGATCTTGTTCGCGGCTCTTTCATCTGTAGGCGCTTTGTTCTACGCATGTAAAATTCCTCGTATGGATCCACCAGTTATTGACCCAGACTTGAGCTGTCACAAGTTTGCGATCTTCATTCCGCACAATGATGTTGGTTATGACGAAGCAAAAATTGAGAAAATGTTCAAAGACCTTGGCGCTAATACGGTTAAGAAGACGGAGTACTAGTAATGAGAAGCCTTGTTAATATCTCTATGGGTATCGCAGCGGCAGGATTGGCAGCACTTGCTCTTTCTGGCTGTGGTCCAAGCGGTAACAAACCAAACGTTGAAATCATCCAGGATATGATGGAGTCTCCGGCGATCAAAGCTCAGGAGTACGACGAAACATCTCCACACCACAGTGGAATGAGAGTTCCGCCTGAAAACACAGCGCCTGTGGGCTTTGAACCCTACAGATATGCGACAGATGTTGAAGGTGCTGCAAAGAATTTGAAAAACCCAATTGCTGGCAAGATGGATGAGGAAACTCTTCTGACTGGTCAAAAATACTACGAGACAAACTGTGCAGTTTGCCACGGGTTCAAGGGTGAAGGCGCGGTAGCTGCGAATGCTCCGGCGGCAAGTAAAATGGCGTTGAAGCCACCTCCAATGTTGTCTGATAAAGTTAAAGGCTGGCCAGATGGACACCTTTACCATGTTATCACAATGGGGCAGGGTGTGATGGGGCCTTACGCTTCTCACATTCCACAAAAGTATCGTTGGCAAGTTGTTAACTACATTCGCTTCCTTGAGAAGCGTGATGGTAAATAGGAATCGGTATGGCTGATCATAATCACGCAAACCTTCATGTCTCTAAATTCGAAGCTCCTGCGAAACTTAAAACTTTGAGTTTTGCTTTGGTAGCGATCGGTCTTTTGACCTTCGTTATCGGCTTGATGAAAAATCCAGATCGTCTTTGGACTTCTTATCTAGTTGCTTTCTTCTTCTTCTCCTGCTTGGGCCTCAGCGGACTTTTCTGGGTGGCTTTGAACAACACTGCAAAAGCAGGTTGGTCAGTAACCATTCGTCGTTTTGCTGAAGCAACAACTTCATTCATCCCATGGATTTTTGTGGGCGGTTTGGTTTTGCTTCTGGGTTTCAAAAAGCTTTACTTGTGGGCTGATCCGGCTGCAGTTGCTGCAAACCCAGTGATCGCTGCGAAAACAGCATACTTGAACACAGGATTCTTCTTGGTTCGTTTGTTTGTTTTCGTTGTGGGTTGCTTGGTGTTCCGTTGGATCATCGTTGGTAACTCTTTGAAACAAGATCAGAATGGCGATGCGAATCTTACCCATAAAAACGTTGGTCCTTCGATCGCGTTCTTGGTGTTCTTCGCTTTGATGTTCTCTTTCTTCAGTGTTGACTTGTTGATGTCACTTCTTCCGACTTGGTACTCAACAATCTATGGAATCTACACTTTTGCTGGTTTGTTCCAGGCTGGTTTGGCATTCTTGGCGATCGTTATCGTTTTGATGAAAAGATCTGGCATGGTTAAAGGCTATGTAACTGTTGAGCACCAACATGACGTTGTGAAGTACCTTAAGGGTTTCACAGTGTTCTGGGCTTACATTGCATTCTCTCAGTTCATGCTTATGTGGTATGCCAATTTGCCAGAGGAAACTGAGTTCTACATCATGAGATCTTTGGGCGGTTGGATGTCTATCTCAACAGCTTTGTTGATCTTCCGTTTCGTAGTTCCTTTCATCGCATTGTTGCCAAGAGGCGCGAAGCGCTCTGACAATAACGTGATCGCAGTTTCTGTTCTTGTATTGATTATGCAATACGTAGACATCTACTGGTTGGTATATCCAAACTTCTTCGACGGCCAAGTAACATTCGGCTTCTGGGAAATTGGTATCTTCGCAGGTTTCGCCGGTCTATTCATGTTGTGCCTGTTCTCTTTCTGGAGCAAACACAGCCTGGTACCTCTGAAAGACCCACGCATGCACGAGGCATTGAGCCATCACGTAGCATACTAATTCAGTCAAAACTTCGAATTAGCAAAAAAAAGCCATCCCAAAAGGATGGCTTTTTTTATTTGAGGGCTTGGGGGTACGCCGTACCTTTTTGCGATGCCCCGCATGGCAAAAAGGTACGGCGTACCCCCAAAATTGTTTTTTGAAATCGGGAGAGGGCTTTTCTTGTGGGAGTTGCCGGGGATCGAGGAGACTGGTGGCACTGGAGGCTTCATGAAGATTGGAAGCAGGTATTTGCTGGGGGTTTTGGTTCTTTGTTTGGCGTCGATGAGCTATGCAGCGGATGCGGCTAAAATTAAAAAGTTGGTCGCTGATTTTGACAAAATTCAAGTCTTCAAAGCCATTATGGCGGGGCAAGGGCCGCAACCATTGCCGGATGACCCCAACAATCCTTATCCAGGGAATCCGCCGGATCAGAATCCGCCACACCCTCCATATCCACCGGGAAATTGTCCGCCTTCAGGTGGTTTTCCAAAGGGTTGCATCGAAGCTGTCTGCAATCATGTCAGTCGTTTTGACTGCGATGAACAAAGTGAGCTGGCTGAGGTCTCTCGAAATTGCCGAAATGTGAATGCGAACTGTGTGAATGCAATCTGCAATCGGGTGAGTCGTTTTGAGTGTGATGAAAAGGTCGAGCTCTTTACGGTCACGGGAATGTGTCGCGGTCTTTTGGATATCAGCTGTATTGATTATGTCTGTTCTAGGCTTTCGCGCTTCGAGTGTGATGAACTTTCTGAGCTTCGTCGAGTTGCAGATCAGTGTCGGTAG
This sequence comes from Bdellovibrio svalbardensis, assembly GCF_029531655.1. NCBI lineage: Bacteria > Pseudomonadati > Bdellovibrionota > Bdellovibrionia > Bdellovibrionales > Pseudobdellovibrionaceae > Bdellovibrio > Bdellovibrio svalbardensis. The sequence continues at coordinate 130,632 of NZ_JANRMI010000004.1, read as the reverse complement.
GGAAGGTTGCGATGTAAAGCACTTGAAGGTTTTGCTTCAAGTGCTTTAAGGGGAGGAGGCTACTTAGACATTTCATCTATTTCTTCTTCAGCCTTCTTGCTGGTTTCTTTGATGTCTTTTTTGGCTTTCTTGGCGTGTTTCTTTTTTTCTGCATTGGCCTTTTCCTGCTCCATCTTCATTTTGTCCGAAGCTTCTTTATTGGATTTGTCCATTTTGTCGGCCGCTTCTGTGGCCTGTTGCTGCATTTTTTCAGTGTCATATTGTGCAAACGCCAAAGTGCAGAAAAGGGATGTCGTAAGAGCTGCGATCATGAACTTCATAAATTCTCCTTTGTGAATAATATTTGTGTCTTGATAGTTATATGTGGAATTGCTCTGGTAAATCAGTAATTTGACAATGTTGTTTAAAGCTTTCTATTCAGGTGTCCACGGGCTTGACGGTTATTTGTGATGATTTGAAATCTATTGGAGATGAAGCGCGGGCGTCTTCCTTGCAGTAAACCTTTGTAGGATGCAAGAACCAATTCGAGACATCATTTATCTCAGTTCGAGCCAAACGCTCCCGAACTATCTGACTCAACTTAGGGGAGTCAGATGGCGTTGGGTTCAATCGCCTGAGAAGTTAAAGCAACTTATTAATAATCAACAAGGAGAGATCTGCGTGATCGTACGCTCTGATTTTCTTAGTCCGCGCACTGTACAAGCCTTCATCAGTTGGACACAGTTGAAAGTTAAGATGTCCTTTATTTTTATTGCGCAAACTATTGAAAACTCAGTTTATCAATTAGGTTTAGGATCCTCGACGGTGCTTTTTTTGAGAGAGTCAGAGGGTGCAGCAATCACCGGAATTGTGACTCGATGCCTTAATGGCCAAGGGATGAAAAGTCGTAAGTCTGAACGTCAACCGGTTCAATCACCGGTTATGTTGAAGAAGTCCATGGTCGCCGAGCAGTCGCCAACAGGCGGTGGGGTCCAGTTTCTTCGTGAGGGCTCCATGACTGACTTTTCTCAAGGTGGAGCTCAAATCGAGGTCACCCAAGGTTTGGTCCGCGTGAAAGACTTCGTGAGCTTGATGTATCAGGACCAGTGTGGAAAGTGGGTCTCGGTTGAGTCTCAAGTCCGCTGGATAGCAGCATCCGTTACCGGACAGCAGATTATTGGTGTGCAATTTCTTGCGGTCTCTGCTTGACCCTCTGACGGTGGGGGATTACAAATAATGTGATGCAAAATTTGCTTATTCTTTCATCACAATCAACTAGTTATCGCAACTCCGCGATCACTCTACCTACTCCGGCGAAGTCGGAGTGAAGACCAGCTAATGTCACAAGTTACAATTATTTTGCCGGACAACTCTACGAAGGTTTTTGATCACGAACCGACAGCGCTAGAAGTAGCACAATCAATCGGTCCACGTCTTGCCAAAGAAACATTGGGCGCTAAGCTTGATGGTTCTAATGTCATTTCAGATCTTCGCACCAAAATTAAAGATCAAACTAAAGTAGCCTTGATCACCACAAAATCTCCTGAGGCCTTGGAAGTGATCCGTCACTCTTGTGCTCATATCATGGCTCAAGCTATTCAAGATATTTGGCCGGAAGTTAAAGTGACTATCGGTCCTGTGATTGAAAATGGTTTCTATTACGACTTCGATTCTCCGTTTGCCTTCACTGAAGAGCATTTCGAAAAAATCGAAAAGAAAATGGCCGAGATCGTGTCTAAGGATCTTCCGATTCATCGTGAAGACTGGCCAATTAATAAAGCCATTGAGACGTTCCAGAAAATGAATGAACGTTTCAAGGTTGAGTTGATTCAAGACTTGGCCGCTAAAGGTGAGACCGTTGTTGGGATCTACTTCAATGGAACAAACTGGTTTGACTTGTGTCGTGGACCTCACGTGCAATCAACCGGTCAAATTAAGTCATTCAAATTGTTGAGCGTGGCGGGAGCATACTGGAGAGGCGATGAGAAAAATGCGCAACTTCAACGTGTCTACGCAACTGCTTTCGGCGATAAAAAAGATCTCGATTTGTATCTTCACAATATCGAAGAGGCTAAAAAACGCGATCACCGCAAATTGGGTAAAGAACTTGGCTTGTTCCATTTTAATGAGCTGGCACCAGGTTCTCCGTTCTTTACCGGGAAGGGTGCAACCGTCTACACAGCGTTGCAAACTTACCTGCGTGAATTGTATTTTGAGACCGGTTACCAGGAAGTTATCACGCCACAGATTTTCGACGTGAACTTGTTCCATACTTCTGGTCACTACCAGAATTATAAAGAAAACATGTTCTTCACGAAAGTGGACGAGCGCGATTTTGCTTCGAAGCCGATGAACTGTCCTTCGCACTGTTTGCTGTTCAACTCGGATAAGTATTCATACCGTGATTTGCCAATCAAAATGGCCGACTTCGGTCGTTTGCACCGTTATGAAAAATCAGGCGCGATGCACGGTTTGACTCGTGTTCGTACTTTCTGTCAGGACGATGCGCACATTTTCTGTCGTGTGGATCAATTGCAGGAAGAAATTGCGAAGTTCATGCACTTGCTCAATAAAGTTTACGACAAATTGGGCATGAGCAATTACAAAATTTATCTATCCACTCGTCCAGACAACCGTATGGGCAGTGAAGAGTACTGGGATAAGGCTGAAAATGCCTTGGCTGAGGCTTTGACCTCTTTGAATTTGCCATACACGATCAACCCTGGCGACGGAGCGTTCTACGGGCCGAAGCTGGATATTATGTTCGTGGATGCTTTGAGCCGTCCTTGGCAGTTGGGAACTTTACAAGTAGACCCGAACTTGCCAGAAGCCTTTGATTTGAAATACACGGGCGAAGATAACAAAGAACACCGTCCGATCATGCTTCACCGTGCGATCTTGGGTTCTTTGGAGAGATTCATCGGTGTTTACCTTGAGCATACAGCAGGGCATTTGCCGCCTTGGTTGTGTCCAACTCAAGTGGCGATTTTGAACGTTACAGACCGTGTGAACGTATTCTGTGAAGAACTTATGAATTCTCTCAAAGAATCAAAAGTTCGCGTTGAATTTGATCGCCGAAATGAGAAATTAAACTATAAAATCCGTGAAGCTCAACTGCAGAAGATTCCTTACATGATTATTGTCGGGGATAAAGAAGCAGAAAGCAGAACGGTTTCATTGCGCTTGCGTGATGGCTCTGAACACAAGGGCTTGACCGTGGAAGCAGTGATGAATTTGATTACGACAGATATTAATACAAGAAGTTTGCAGAGCTCTCTTGCGAAGTCTGCAAGTTCAGCCGAAGGCTGACTAACTAATAAATAGTTAGCCAACGCTGATACATTTAAACAAAACCGTGGAGGTTTACCATTAGCAAGTTTTCAGGAAATTCTTTTGGCGGCGGCGGCGGCCGTTTTGATCGCAATAAGAAAGATTCTAAGGATTCTCTCAGAGTGAATCGTGAGATCCGTGCTCAACAAATTCGCGTTATCGACGACGAAGGTAACATGTTGGGCGTTATGACTGTTCCAGAGGCGTTACGTATTGCTGAAGATCGCGGCCTCGATCTTCTTGAGATTGCTCCAACAGCAACTCCTCCTACTTGCAAAATCATGGATTACGGCAAGTGGAAGTATGAGAAAAAGAAACAAGCAACTGCTGCTCGTAAAAAACAAACTGTTGTAACGATCAAAGAAGTTCAAATGCGTCCTCGTACGGACCAGCATGACTTTGAAACTAAGATGAATCACGCACGTCGTTTCCTTCTTGAAGGCGACAAAGTGAAAGTGTCATTGCGTTTCATGGGTCGTGAATTGGCCCATCAAGAAGTCGGTTTGGAAGTGATCAAAAAAGCGATCGCTTTCGTTGACGATTTGGCCTTGGTGGAATCTCAACCTAAAATGGAAGGAAAGCAGTTGTTCCTAATGCTGGCTCCAGATCCATTGAAGATCAAAGAGTACCAAAAAGCACATCCGAATAAATCTAAGCAAGACTCCAAAGAACTCGACGAACTTAAAGACGTTGAGGAAGAAGACGAAGAGTAGGAATCCGCAAAAGGTGCCAGGCACCTTTTGCTTCACTCAGAGAGTCATAGAAAGGAAGCGCAAGCTTCCTTTTTTATTTTCGTCTCACAGTGGATGGTTAACTTTTGTCGAATAGAACGCGAGGCATTTTGCCCTTTGATCTATAGCGGAATTGTGCGAACATTGAATCATCTGGCACTCATGATCAGACCTCTGAATTCCATCGAGGTTCTTGGTGCTTGTCTGGGATTATAAAGTCTCCCTCTGTTAGCTTAACGGCAACGACTTGCAAAAAATGATATCTACGCTCTGACATTATCGGAGTGGGGAAGAAGGAGTTGGGTTATGTCGACCTCAACAGCTTGGATTGTTTTACTTATTGCAGGGATTTTGGAATTTGTTTGGGCCACAGGCCTGAAGTATTCCGAAGGTTTTACGAAGCTCTGGCCTTCGGTGTTTACGTTGATAACGATGGGGATTAGTTTTTATCTGCTATCTCTGTCAATGAAAGTGCTCCCCGTCGGAGTCTCATACACAGTTTGGACAGGCATTGGAGCTGTGGGCGCCATTGTCATTGGGGTCCTTGTTTTTAAAGAACCCTTGTCACTCATGAAGTTGGTCTTCTTAGGAATGATCGTCGGCGGAATTCTTGGTCTGAAATTCGTCGAAAGCTAGCGCAAATTTACGGGGAAGATTCCGCGGTGGCGTCAAAAGTGAAGACTTGAGAAAGATTGTTCTCAAGTCCGCCATCATTGATTTGTAGGGAGATTTTGGCCACGCCTGCGGATTTAGGTGTGAGTATGATTTGCCCTATGGAGTTAATGAATTTATAGCAATGGATTTCAACAATACTCGTATCAGAGCTGCTACAAGTTTCAAAAATGAAGTTTTGACTTTCAGAGGCATCGCCGGAGTTTGCGTTGATGGGAATTTTTTTGTCAAAGGGAAGCGGCAAAGTTTGATTGGGGATTGGTGCAATAAAGGGTTGATAGTTCAGGTTGACGGGATAGATAAATACCTTTTTGCTTTCAGAGAAAAATTGTGTTCCTACGGGCGTTAGTGAGAGTTCTATGGCGAGGTAGTCTGCATGGTCACAGGATGGCAAGTTTCCAGGGCAATGAGCGGTGAATTTAACGGAGGACTGATAGGCACAAGTGATGTTCTTGTTTGGGTCAGGACTGCAGGGAGCGCCTATTAGGTCATAGTATACAGGTGCTGTCGTAGGCCCGGCCAAAGCTGTAAGGGGATTTGCGGAGCTATCATAGAATGTAAAGTCTGTGGCAATATTTGCGGTGCATATGTTCTTAACGCAAATATTGACTCCCCCCGATTGCATTTTTCCGCCTATCACGCAGGGACATAAGCTGTCGTTAATAGGACTGACTTTCGCGCTTTTTTCTAATAAAAAATCAGTAGACGTGATCTTGAGCTGTAAATTTTGGTTTTCCAGAACTCGAGATATTTTATTTTCATTTGTTTTATAATGCTTTTGAATTTCCAACTGCGGAACCATTATGATCAATGCGACAACTCCCATAAGAGCTATGCATATTATAATTTCTAAAAGGGTGAAGCCTTTGTTGTTCATGTTACTTTAAGTAAACCCGTATGACATCGTTGGGCTGGAGTATTCCTGGCTTGAAAGAAAGAGTCGTGCCCACGAGTGAAAAATCCACATTCGAGGTCAGAGTGATCGTGGCTCCATTTCGAGATAATTCGACTGAGCTGAAGTTCGCCGCAACGGAAGGTGACAATTGCAGATCATTGGCTGCAAAATCCGCAATCCACTGGTCAAGTTTACTTAAGTGTGCTGAATAGTCTGGGCTGCAAATTGGTATTGGTTTGGAGTTGATTCCCGGTTTGTTGCCGAGGGCCATATAGCGGGTTCCCACTTGGGAGCCCGGAGTAAGAGTGCAGGTCGTGGCGTCAGTGTGTACTATGGGTATGTAAAGAACATTTGCTAAGTTTAAATGATCTTGAATGGATTTGTATGCGGCATCAACGGGATTCGAAATTCCCGGCATCAGAGGATAGCTTTGAACGCTCCCGCCCTGCGTGCCTATGTTATCGTAACGTTCGTAGCATGATCCCGGGATGTAGCTTGAAGATGGTGGGTTTGAAGATTCAAAGGCTGGGCAAATGGTTGCATCGGGGCTGGGAAGTCCCAGCTTAATTATGAAGTAAGGGGTTTGGACAAGGCATTTAGTTAATGTAAAACCGCTGCCTGGAATATATTTATAGTTAGGATAGCTTGTAGCTACTGTCTGAGAAATCATTTTTTCCGCTGCTGCGGAGTTCATGGTTGCGATATCGGCATCGCAAGAATCACCATTGATGTATTTGCTATCATACGATGTGCTGGTAGAAAAAAGAGCATTTAGGGTCGCAGGAGCTCCATCCAAAAGAACGTTTGCAGAGAAGTTAAATACCTTCTGTTGGTTTCTGCCCCAATAATTATAGGTCGTTGGTGAAACGGTCCACTTCATTAAATAACCTTTTAGGCAAGAGCCATTTTGAAACCAGGCGAGGTTGAAGTCAGTTTCATCGTCCTCATTTGAAATTATAAAAAATGCGGTAGGTGTAAATTGATCCATTGAAAATGGAGAAGGGCTTTGTGGTGTCTCAAGGTATCTTATCAAGGAGCAAAGAGGAGTGTCCAATGATGAAGTTGTAGGGTAATTAAAATACGACTCAACGAGATTTTTCATAGAGTCTAGTTTGCTAGTTCTTAAACTGGTATCATCCGAAGTCAAAAACGGAAATACAGCATTTGCCCCTTCAGGATAATTCGTTATGTAGGAGGTGGGATTGAATGACGATTTGTAGTTTCGCCAACTACCCGCTACTGAATAGAGTTCATAGTATGTAAAATTGCCGGGATACGGATAGGGGGGCATGGTCGTGATTTGGTTTCCATTTGTATCTAAATAGTATCGGTTTGCCGTGGAGGTGTATGGCGTAACTAAGGGATACAGACCGACTGTGACATTCATGGTGGAGAGTTTGTTTAATAAGGCTTCCAACGCGGATTTGATTTGGTCCTTGGCAAAGACCATGCTGTTAGAGTTATCAACAAACAAAACGACGTTGATTGGTCGACCGGAAGCGACGGTGTTGTCTGGTACGTAAGTGACGACATTGGTGAAATCTGGAGTCACCACTCCTTTCTTTTCAACCAATGCGGACTTGAAGCTTAAATAGTTAATAAATGTTTTGACCGTGACAGTATAGTAGGAGGCGCGATCACAGAATGTTTTGTTTTCTGGACAATGAACTCGAAAGGTCAGTTCATTTTTAATATTTCCAGATTCGTTTGTTGTGCTGGCCAAAAACATTTTTGTTTTAGTTGTTAAATTGAATGGTATTAATTTGTAATCGGTGTCGGTATTGCACTCTCGCGTGTCGATTTTCATGCATTGTGCAAGTTGTTCGTTTTCTGGAAAGTCTTGAAGAGACCCGAAATACAGGGGTTGAGTGACCAGCTTCAGCATTTCAGTGTTTTCAATGTCACGATCCACTTTTGAGGCTTCCGTAGCTACAGAGTTGTTGAGCCAAGTATTCATAGTCATGATCCCGCTCGTCAACATGCCGAATAGGCTTAGGGCGATGAGTATTTCAACCAGCGTAAATCCACTATTTGATCTTAAATGTTTTAATCTTTTCATAGTGTTTCCATTACGGAGTTACCGTGACGTTGAAAGTATAATCTTTTGAAGTATTGTTTTCTAAGCCGCCATCGTTAATTTGCAAGGTAACTTGTGCCGTGCCCGCGGCCATAGGTTTTAGTTTAATTGTTGCCATGCCGCTAGAAAATGGTGTGTCCGGAGGACTTGTGATCTGCACGATGCCCGTATCCGTGCTGAAGCACTTGGTGAAAATAAAGTTTTGAGTCTCGGAGGGGTGTCCTGATGAGCCCGTGATGTCGACAGTCTTTTCAGTTCCCGCCGCCAAAGATAAAGTTAGGTCGCTGACAGGCATTACGACGGGTGGGTAGTTGATGTTATTAAAATATATAATCGGAATATCTCTTGCTTTGATATTCTGAGAGTTGCCTTTTGCATTTTGATTTGAGAGTAAGTGCAGGGTGATGAGGAGGTGTTCGGCGTGATGGCAAGTTGGCTGGGCGCCAGGGCAGGCGGCTTCGAAGGTCGCACTCAGTCCATAGCTACAGTCATCCTTATTTGAATTCTGACATAAGCTGCTATTGGCATTATACCAGGCCGGAGACTCTGGCGGTCCGACTAGGCGATTTTTAGAATTTATATCGATCGTGTTATCTGAAGGGTCGATAAAATAAAAACCCTGTGCGGAGTTGTGGGGGCAGCAGTTTTCAGCACAGGTGGCGGTCGGCGTTCCGAATAAGCAAGAGGCCAAGATGCTATTTTGAGTGAGTTGACTTGATTCGGTCAGTCCATTTTGAACTTTAATTAGGGTCATGATTTGAGAAATTTCGAATTCACGAGCGTATTTGTGATTCGAGTAAGCTATGTTTTTTTGCATATTGACGATGCTATTGCTGAAGCTCACGCAGAATATAGAGGCGACTGCTAAGAGAGTTAAAACTAAAATAAGAGCGGAGCCCTGCTCTGTGCGTATAGTGCTCATTCAGCCATCCTTTTGCGTATTCTCCTCATGTTTAGTTTCGGAAGAAAACAGAGAAGATTGAGTTGATCTTTGTTTCAGGCCGGGATGGTTGGAGCTCGGAGTGAGGTGGTGGACGCCTTGCGAGGCTTCCAAACAAAGGAAGAATGGTAGTTAAGGTGATGGAATTATTGCTATGCGGTTCATTTTTTGGATATTTTTTTAGTCAGAAAATTATTGTGTCGCAGACGTGAGCCTCATTGTTAAATGTTTCTAATGGTTTTCTCTATCGGCAGAAGTCATTGGAGAATTTGACTAGATCTGGGGAGGTTGAGTCTTTAGGATCGAGGCCGACCATTCTGTCGAGCATATAAACGAAGTCGCCACTGTACATATTGTACTCTTCTTTGTACTCGAGGCCGTCACAAATTCCCCAAAGACCATTATCGCTTCCCACATAAGTTTTTTTATGGCGGCCAATGATCTTGGCTTCACCTTGAGGTGTGGTGCAGGTGTAAGTGCAGGCCCATGATCTTTTGCCACCGTACCATGTTTTTACCACGCCTTCTTTGGCGTCATAAGTCTTCGTATATGGGTCCACAGTGCAATGGCACTTCGAGGCTTGAGCACTGGCTTGAACGTTGGGGCTACCTAGCAAGAGGCTTAACATCGTGACAATAATTGTGACTGTGCCGTTGAGCTTACGCACGGGAACTCCCATAAAATAGAGCTGAGGCGGTAGGCCTCGAACACCTATCTACGGAAGCAAAGCGTAAGCCATTTCCAAACTTCAGGGCGGCGCTCGCCAATATCGAAGTGATTGCCGTCGAATTCGATATAGTCGTGCTCAATCTGATGGGTTTTCAAAATCTGCGAAATCTGTCTGGAACCGTATTGTAAGTTATAGTTATCTTTGGTCCCGACATCGAGATAGATCGCATTCAGTTTCTTGAGGCCGGAAATGCGTTTTGGAAGAAAGTGTAGAGGGTCCTTTTCCAGCCACTCTTTCCAGACGGCCTCAATTTTTTCGCCATTCTTAGAAAGCGGATAATTAAAGTCACCATGTTCACCATTGGGAGAGTAACAAGCCGCCATACCGAAGGCATTCAATAAAGAGTGCCAGTTGCGATGCTTGGTCAATTTCCCACTGCGAAGTTCTTCCAAAGCGCGAATGCCGGATTGATATTTTTCCCATAGAGGCAGGGCTTGATAGAGATCGTTTAAAAGACTGGCTTCAAAAAATGAATCCGGCGCAATAGCAGCCATCACGCCAAAAAATTCCGGATACTTTGAGGAAAGATGAAGGGCACCATAGCCACCACTGGAGCCACCCATCACGCACCACTCAGAAGCCTTGTGTGAAACATTAAAGTGTTTCTTTATAGAGGGTACAATCTCCTGCATGATATAGTCTTCGTAATTTCCAACTGCCGCAGAATTCAAAAACTGCGAGCCACCCCAAGTACTCAAAGCATCAACAAACACATACAAGGCCTCGGGCGCTTCACCGCGCGCAAAAGCTTGATCAATCACCTGAACCGCATTCTGTTCGTTGAATTTCGGATTGAAGTAAAAAGGAGCATTACCACTGAATCCACCCAAAATAAACACCACCGGCCAAGGCCCTTCGGATTTGGGAACCAGCAGGGGATTGTAGCGAAGAGCTGAATCTTTAAGGGGATTGTGCTTTAGATGAGCGCTGTCAATTTTGAGAGTCTCAATGTTGAAGTTGGTAATCTCAAAGCCGCGTAAATTTTGAAGTGTTTCAGAGGATATCATGCCGTTAACTATGGCATTGCTCTGGGGCCAATTCAACTGGATAGGGAAATAGTTGAAAGAGCTTTGGCTGATTTTGGGGATTCAGAGATCGCCCCGATAAAAAAGTGATGCTTAAATTTGGTTAAGGTCATTTGTAGAAAAAATATATTAGATATTTTATTAATTCAAAAGCTCAATCATCTCCTAACATAGATGGATCTAAAAATGGGGTAAGGCTAATATTTTAGTTATACAAACAACGAGCTCTCATCTTAGCTTGGTGGACCTAGGGACGGGGTAAAGGGCGGCTTTACTTTCGGCGCCGGTGCTGCATTGTTTCTTCATTTGTATTTTGCGTTTTGGTAGGTGTTCCATATTGAGACATTCAAGAAATCTGATGTAAGAAAATAATTGAAAATATTTAAAGCTTTAATTTGTTGGACTAAGATTTCCTCTCATCATGGGCTTATGTTTTGAGTTTCACGAGGTTGTGAATCTAAATGAAGCGGTTGTAAGGGAAAAGTTCAGAATCTCTTTTCGTAATTCATCCGAAGTCTCGTAATGAAATGGTCACTCTGATATTAAATATTTTGCTGCCGACAGATCTGTTCTTAGAGCGAAAAAATGCCGAAAAATATCATATCGAGGTCCTAGATGAATCGTCTGTCCGCCTGGCTTTGCTTGGCAGTATTAATATTTACATGTCATGTCGTCGAAGCGGCTGCTCTTGGTGAAAGGGCCAGTGATATTTCAGTTCAGGCCAAGGCGGGGACCTCGTCCAATCTTAAAGTCTCAACCGCAGCGAAAACAGCATCTTTGGGAGCGGCCTATACGGTTCGCGAAACTGTCAGTGAAATCCGCACGCTTAAAGAATATATGACCGCTGACGGGACTACTTTCGCAATTTCTTGGACGGGTGTGAGTGCTCCCAACTTTTCTGAAATTTTTGGAGTCTATTATTCTGAGTTTAAAACAGTCAGAGATTCACGCACGACGCGAAGTCGAAGGGTGATGGCATTGCAGACTTCAAATATTGTCGTGAACAGCGTCAGTCTTGGCGACACCATGACGGGAATTGCCTATGTTCCAAAATTGCTTCCAGCGGGTCTGATCGCCGAGGACTTGAAATGAATAAGCTACTGTTGTTGATGGTTGGTTTTCATATCCTCGCTGGTTGCAGTGGCGGCGGCGGAGGAGGGGCGGATGCCGCTGGCGCGGGTGATCCGTTTCCAGATGGTGCGGCGGCTTATTCGCCAGTGATGTCGGGCAATAACGTTCTTCCACTGCAAGTAACCACTGCGGGCTATTTGAATGAACCAGTGGTGTCTGTTGTGATCTGCAATCCGGGAACCAATGGGACTGGAAGTTGTGTCACCGTGAATAATATCTTATTGGACACGGGCAGCAGTGGCCTTCGAGTCTTCAATAGCAAATTGACAGGATTGAATTTAACTCAAGTCACCAATGTCGGTGGGAATCAACTAGCGAACTGCACGAAGTATGCGGACGGCACGGCCCACTGGGGGCCGGTCAAGACGGCGGATGTCGTCTTGGGTGGGGAGATCGTTTCCAGTGTCAATATTCAGGTTTTGAATGATCAATACGCGGATGCGACTCCTTGTGGAACCCCCGAAGTTGACAATGGTTCGGCAGGCTATAACGGTATTTTGGGGGTGGGAATTAGAGATCAGGATTGTGGTGCAAACTGTGTAGCCACTACTGTGAATGGAAAATATTATTCCTGCGCAGGATCCTCAAATGGAAGTGCCTGCACTGATTCCTTGGCAACATTAGCTATGCAAGTGCGAAATCCGGTGGCGGCGATAACAGCGGCTTCTAATTCTGATGGAATTGCAGATAACAACGGGACGGTGTTGATCTTACCCAGTGTTCCTTCAACGGGTGCTGTCACGGCCAGTGGATATTTGATTTTTGGAATCAACACGCGCGCAAATAATACTCCCGCTGGCGGCACCAAGGTGATCGCCACCGACAGCCAGGGGTTGTTTGTGACGAACTTTAACGGCCAGAATCTGACTTCATTTATTGATAGCGGTTCGAATGGGCTGTTCTTTCCAAAAACATCTTCAACGCCTTTGTGCTATGGGGACTGGTATTGTCCATCTTCAACCCTGACTTTGCAGGCCACGCATAAACCTTTTGGCGGAGGCACGTCCTACGCTGTTACTTTTGAGGTGGCTAATGCAGGTTCCATCTTTAGCAGTAACAATTATGCTCTTTCTAATTTAAGCGCGGTATTTACCGGATATTTCGATTGGGGCCTGGGTTTCTTCTATGGACGGTCAGTTTATACGTCCATCAATGGAAAAGGCGCGTCTGTTAACGGGGTTTCTGCGCCCTTTTACGCCTACTAAGTGCCTGTAATTAGGGCATTTTGGTCATTAACGAGGGCTCTTCCCAGCTAAACCCTTAAAAAGCTTGATTTCCCCCTCACTTCGACCTAAAACAATGAGTCCATAATTATAACTGTCTAAGGCATAACTAAGAGCTGGCCCCAACGGGAAAGACGCCTTATCGGTAGAAGGTACTATTATGAAAATGCGCACACACTCAGGCGCTAAAAAACGTTTGAAAGTTCTTTCAAGCGGAAAAGTTAAGAAAAAAAGCACTCGCATGCGTCACTTGAACTCACACATGAGCTCTAAGACTAAAAGACAACTAGGTAAGACATCATACGTTGAAGATGCAAACATGCTTCAAGTTCGTCGTTGCTTGGTATTCTAAATTTATTAATTTCCTTAAATTTATAGATAATGTTTCTCAGACTCAAAGTAGCAGTAGGAACATCTAGTCGGAGTAAAAAATGGCTCGTGTAAAAAGTGGTAAAACAAATCGTGCTCGTCACAAAAAAGTTCTTAAAAGAGCAAAAGGTTACTATGCAGCGGGTTCTCGCTCATACATCCATGCGGTAGAAAAAAATGACCGTGGTATGGCTTTCGCTTACCGCGATCGTAAAGCTAAAAAACGTAACTTCCGCACTTTGTGGAATCAACGTATCAATGCTGCTGCTCGTTTGAACGGAACTACATATTCTCGTTTGATCGGTGGTTTGATCAAAGCTGGTATCGCAGTTGACAGAAAAGTTATGGCTGACCTAGCAGTAACTGATCCAGCTGGATTTGCAGCTCTTTGCAAACACGCTTTGGCGTAAGCCTTTGCGCTATGAAAGAGTCCGAATCAAGTTCCCAGTTCGAGACCAGAAAACGCGATCATATTAAGATCGCGTTGGATTCAAGGTCTCAAACTGAAGGACAAAACGGATTGGACTCGATCGAACTAATTCATGAGGCTCTGCCTGAGTTAGATTATAAAGAGGTCGATATTTCGACCTCTTTCTTTTTTTCTGGAAACGCATCTCAAAAAACGCATTCCAAAACAGATGCCATTTCTTTGAAGCTCTCGTCTCCTATTTTCATTTCCTCCATGACTGCGGGCCATGAACACGGCCGACAAATCAACGAAGCTCTGGCTCGTTTGAGTGATCGTCGTCAGATTTTGATGGGCGTAGGTTCGCAACGTCGCGAACTGAATGATTCCAATGCCGCCGAAGAGTGGGCGCAGGTTCGCAAGCAAGCACCTCGCGCACGTCTCCTTGGAAATATTGGAATCACTCAGTTGATTAAAACTCCCATTGATAAGATTCAAAAACTCATTGAGGCCACCGAAGCAGTTGCTTTGTTTGTGCATCTCAATCCTCTGCAAGAGGTGTTGCAGCCGGAAGGAACTCCGTCGTTTAAAGACGGCCTTCAGGCTATTGAAAATCTTGTCAAAATTGCCGGTATTCCGGTCATTGTGAAGGAAGTGGGCTGCGGGTTCTCGGCAGAGACTTTAAAGCGTCTTCACAATACGGGAATCTTTGCCGTGGATGTCTCTGGCAAAGGGGGCACTCACTGGGGGCGAGTTGAGGGGTATCGTTCGCAACCAGAGCAGATGCTCTATAAAGTTGCGCAGACTTTTCAAAACTGGGGCATTAGTACCGTTCAGTCGATGCTAAATGCTAAGGAAGCTGCTAAAGGTAATCCAAGATCTTATGAAGTTTGGGCATCCGGCGGCGTGAGAAATGGTTTAGAAGTTGGTAAGCTTGTGGCATTGGGAGCGCAGAAGGTGGGGATTGCAAAACCTTTCCTTGAAGCGGCTTTACTGGGGCAAAATTCAGATCAGCTTCTTCAGCCCGATAAGGCTGAACAAAATATTCGGCCCGAACAAGCCGATCAAAATTTGGAAGACTTGCTCAACAGGCTTGAGACCGAACTGAAGATCACAATGTTCTGTACGGGTTGCCGTACACTTCAGGATTTGCAAACGAAGCCCGTCATACAGGCGTAATAAGCCCGTCAAACGGACGGAATTAAAAAGGTGATTCAATGAAAAAACAACTTCAAGATGTTTTTAAAGGATTCTCCAAACTTTCCCGCGAAGAAAGATTGAAGGCATTGCGCGAAGTAGGCGCTTTGCAAGATTCAGATATCGACTATCTTTCTAAAGGTGGTCTTCGTGATACGTCTTTGGGCGAAAAGTTCATCGAAAACGTGATCGGCTATTTCCAGATGCCTTTGGGTGTAGCGACCAATTTCCGTATTGATGGCAAAGACTTCGTGATTCCGATGGCTGTTGAGGAAACCTCTATTGTCGCGGCAGTTTGCAAAAGCGCTAAGTGGATCCGTGAATCGGGCTCTATTACCACGGAAGTTGTGGGCTCTGATATCATTGGCCAAATTCAAATTGCGAAAGTGAAAAGCTTTGCTGATTTTGAAAAACAAATTCTTTCTCAAAAAAATTATATGATCGAGATCGCCAATCGCGAAGTGGCTTTTGGGCTGGTTCGCCGTGGCGGTGGAGTTCGCGATATCCAGGTTCGCAGAGTGCCTCGCGGCGATGGCACCGACATGGCGGTGGTTCACGTTTTGATGGATCCTTGCGATGCGATGGGTGCGAATATCATGAACCAAGTATGTGAATACTTGAAAGAACCGATCGAGCAATTCACCGGCGAAAAAGTGACAATGTGTATCCTTTCCAATCTGGTCGACACCAAAGTCACCAGAGCCGTTGTTCACATCAAAGACATTGATCCCGTGTTGGCTGAAAAAATCGAAGAAGCTTCTTTATTTGCCCAACAAGATCCTTATCGTGCAGCGACCAATAACAAAGGCGTCTTGAATGGTATCGATCCCGTGTTGGTGGCGACGGGCAATGACTGGCGTGCCGTGGAAGCGGGTATTCACGCTTATGCTTGCCGAGATGGTCAGTATCGCTCTATCACACGCTGGTACCGTGATAACGGCGGCTTGACGGGTGTGTTTGAGGCTCCTCTGGTGGTCGGTACTGTAGGTGGCGTGACAGCTCTTCATCCCACAGCAATGTTGTGCATGAAAATGCTCGGGACATCTTCGGCGAACGAATTATCTCGTGTTATCGCAGCAGTTGGATTGGTGCAGAATCTGGGCGCTTTGAAAGCTCTTACGACCGTAGGAATTATCGAAGGCCATATGAAGCTTCATACTAAAAATCTTGCTCTAGGTGCCGGCGCAGAAGAACGCGAAATTCCTATGGTGCAAAAGAAACTTGAAGAGATTCTTGCCATTCGTAAGCGCATATCACTGAGCAATGCGATTGACGTTCTTAAAGAACTTCGTGCGGGTCAAATGTCTGTGACCAGTTCGACTGCGACGTCTTCATCGACGCATCAGCACTCCTAAGGAGTCCATCCTTGGCGTTAGTCTTTTCAATTCCCGGCAAGACTTTTTTGTTAGGTGAGTATTTGGCTCTTCACGGAGGGCCAACGCTCGTTGCGTTGACGCAGCCGAATTTTGAATTGATTGCGCACAAAGGATCAGGCTCATTGGGGACGATTCATTCGGACTCTCCTGCTGGAAAATTCATTTCTACTTATCCAGACTATTTCCGCCAATTTGACTTGGAATTTAAAGACCCTTATCAAGGTAAGGGTGGCTTTGGTGCCTCCACAGCTCAGTTTCTGGGTGTTTATTCTTTGTGGCTTTATAAAGAAGCTCACCACCAGGACATGCATAAGCTTGTGGACCTCAGGCATTTGCTCGAGGCCTACAATAAAGTTGCATGGAATGGGCAGGGGTTTCCTCCCAGTGGGGCAGATCTGGTTGGGCAAGTGAAGGGCTCTTTGACTTTCTTTGAGAAAAAGAAAGGTTTGGTTTCTGTCGCGAGCTGGCCTTTTGCAGATCTTGAGTTCTATTTGATCCATACAGGCAACAAGCTGGCAACTCATGAGCATTTGCGTGCCCTGGGGGATTTTGATTCTTCAGGTTTGGAGAAAAGCTTTGCAATCGCGAAAAGCTCTTTTGAAACACATCAAAGTGAAATGTTTGTCGAAGCTGTGAATCTTTATGCCATGAATCTTCAAGCCCTGGGCTTTACTTGTGAGCCGACGTTGAAGCTTTTGGCGGATATCCGCAAACATTCTGGGATCAAGGCGATCAAAGGCTGCGGGGCTTTAGGAGTGGATGTTTTGTTTGCTGTTGTGGCCAAAGAGCAATCCCAAGAGTTAAAAAATTACTGTCAGAAAAATGGCCTTTCTATTGTGGCCTCTCACCACCAGATCTCTTCAGGTGAACAAGTGAGTGTGAAGGAGAACCTATGAATTCAGTTTTAGTTTCGGCACCCTCGAATATTGCGTTGATCAAATATATGGGGAAGATCGAAGGTTCGGGGAACAAACCCACCAATGGTTCTTTGTCTTATACTTTGGAAAACCTGAAAACATTCGTGCGTTTGACGGCCATCGAAGGGGCTCAGGATCAGTGGAAGGCCTTGGTGCGTGAGGACCTGGAGCCATTGAATCTGTCTGAAAAAGGTCAGCAAAGATTCTTGAAGCACTTGCAGACCCTTAAAGACAAATGGGGTATTCAGAAATCTTTCCTCGTGGAATCAGCCAACAATTTTCCATCAGACTGCGGTCTGGCGAGTTCCGCTTCGAGTTTCGCGGCATTGACTTTGGCTGCAGCGGAAATGTTTCAGGCCATGAATCCTCAACCTTGGGGAACCGACAAAAAAACTCTTTCAGAACTTTCTCGTCAAGGATCAGGCTCTTCTTGCCGGTCTTTGTTTAGTCCCTGGGTATTGTGGCAGCACGAATACGCGGAACCCATGGGTCTTGAGATGAAAGATATGCATCACATTGTGGTCGTCGTGGAAGATTCTAAAAAAGAAGTTTCCAGTTCAGAAGCCCATAAGCTTGTGACCACCAGTCCAAAATTTGTTGGTCGTCCAGAACGTGCAGAGATCCGCTTGAAGGATCTGGTGCATGCTTTGCGCTTCAATGACTGGCATATGGCTCGTCAAATTGTTTGGGACGAGTTCATTGATATGCATCGTTTGTTTGAAACCAGCACGCCGGCATTTTCTTATATGACCGATGGATCGAAGGCCGTCTTGGAAGATTGCCAAAAGTTCTGGAATCGTTGGCAGGATGGTCCCTTGGTGACCATGGATGCGGGTGCAAATGTGCATATGCTCTTTAGAAACGATCAGAAGAAATCTTTCGCTGAGTACCGCGAACATTTCGCAAAGTCTTTCAAGGTATTGGCTTTTGAAGGTGTGAAAAGCGATGTCCACTGATTTTTCTTGTGATTTTTTTTGTAGGGCCTATGGCAAATGGATTCTGGCGGGGGAACACGCGGTCTTGCGTGGTGTTCCGGCGCTGGTTTTTCCCATTCGCTCTCGCGCTTTGGAATTGCACTATACTAAAGGGACCCAGGCTCTTGAATTGCATCTTGAAGGCGATCATGGGCCCGATTTGCAGTTACTGGTGTGGGGAGTTCTAGAAAAGGCCTGCGAGATGAAAAAGATCTCGCGACAGGACTTGAAGGGGTATATCTCCATTGAATCTTCGATACCGGTGGGGGCTGGTATGGGAGCTTCGGCGGCTCTTTGTGTGGCGCTGACTCGGTGGCTGGGTTATTTAGGCCATGTTCAAGAGATTGAATTTTATGAATTTGCCCGTTCTTTAGAAAACCTTTTCCATGGTGAAAGCAGCGGTGTTGATATTGCGGTGGCTTTGTCAGGGGAAGGTTTGCGTTTCGTCAGAGATGGCGCCCGCACTTCATTGCAAACCACGTGGCAGCCTTGCTGGTATATTTCATATACGGGTAAAAGAGGTGTGACCGTGGATGCCGTCAATAAAGTGAAGGCCTTGATCGCTGCGGATCCTTCTCGGGGTGCCGCCATCGATCAGCAAATGCATAAGGCGGTCGATATAGCACAAGAAGCTCTTTTCGCGAATGCGACTGAAGGTCTTTCACTGCTTAAAGAAGCTATCAATTTGGCAGGTCAATGTTTTGAGCAGTGGAACTTGAATGAAGGGGCTCCTGCAAAACATATCCAATGGTTGCGCGAGAATGGCGCAGTGGCCGTGAAGCCTACCGGCTCTGGCGGTGGTGGCTATGTGTTGTCTCTTTGGGAAAAAGAGCCTAGTGCGGAAGTTCTGCAAGAACTCATTCCTTGTTAATGGTCATTTAAAAAAAAACAGCATATTTTTAAGATAAATCTGCAGCTTCTCAATGTTGCAGAGGGTGTTTTTTGATTTAAAGCACAGGCTCCTCCATTCTCGAAAAAAAAGCGTAAGGTGATGAAATATGCGAGGATTGTATGGCTATATTTCAAGATCGCCACGAAGCCGGGGAAGCACTCGGAAGAAAATTACTTTCTTATAAAGAAGAAAATCCACTGATATTAGCAATACCTCGAGGTGGAGTCCCTATCGCAGCGGCAGTGGCAAAAATTCTTGGTGCTGACATGGATCTTTTGATGGTGAAGAAGATCGGTGCTCCCAATAATCCCGAACTTGCAATTGGAGCGGTCAGTGAAAGTGGTGAGCCTTGGCTGAATAAAAAGTTAATTCGCCGACTTAATGTGAATACCAAAAAAATTGAAGCGACTTTAGCTGAAAAGACCTCTGAAGTGCGCAATCAGATGAAGAAATTTAGAGGGGATTCACCTATAAAGGAAGTCAAGGGCCGCACTCTGATTGTGGTGGATGACGGCATTGCCACGGGGGCGACTCTGCAGGCGGCTGTGGAACTTTTAAAAACCAGAAAACCTAAGAAAATTATTGTAGCGGCTCCCGTGGCGCCAAAGTCCTCTGTGGAGGAAATTCTGCGCGTCGCCGACGAAGTGATATGCTTGGAAACTCCGGAGCCGTTCCATGCCGTTGGCAATTTTTATCACGACTTCACTCAGGTCGAGGATGAAGATGTTTTGGCCTATCTGCACCCGCAACAGGCAAAACCATTTGAAGCAGAGCAATTGGAAATTCAATTTCATGATGGGGAAAAGGTCTTAAAAGCAGACCTGGCCACGGTCAAAGATATGAAATGTTTGATTGTCTTCTCTCACGGCAGTGGCAGTAGTCGCCTTAGTCCGCGCAATCGCTTTGTTGCGAAGGAATTGAACAAAATCGGATTTGGGACTTTGTTGGCTGATCTGCTGACCCAAGAAGAGGACAAGGATAGAAAAAATGTTTTTGACGTGGATCTTTTGGTTTCCAGAACTCTTAAAGCCACCGAAGCAGGACTGCACAAAATCGGAAACATGGATTTGCCGCTGGGATTCTTTGGCGCCAGTACCGGGGCCGCCGCGGCCTTGGGGGCCGCCGCCAAAACCCATCGCAAAGTTTTTGCAGTCGTCAGTCGCGGGGGGCGTCCAGATTTAGCGGCTAGTTATTTTAGGCAAGTCAAAGTGCCAACACTCTTGATTGTGGGTGGAGAAGATCACCAGGTGATTGCTCTCAATGAAAAAGCTGCCCGAGAACTTCTGGCAGTAAAAACAGTCATTGTTCCCGGAGCCACGCATTTGTTTGAAGAGCCCGGTGCCTTGGAAGAAGTTGTCGAGTATGCGGCAGATTGGTTCTTGGAGCTGTATCCGCATCAAGTTGTCGGTAAAGCACCTCAGGAAAATGTTGTTCATGTGATGGAAGACTTGGCTCATCCCATCAAGGCGGATGGGGACTGGGAAGATTTAATTAGAAAAATTGCGAAGTCCCGAATCGTGATGCTCGGCGAGGCCTCCCATGGCAGTGCCGAATTCTACACAGTTCGCCGCATGATCTCAGAAAGACTGATCCGCGATCACGGCTTTGATTTTATCGCCGTGGAGGGAGATTGGCCTGACTGTCAAAAGTTGCATGATTATATTCGAACGGGCGAGGGAAAGAGTGCTAAAGACATCATGCGACGCTTTGAGCGTTGGCCCACCTGGATGTGGGCGAACGATGAAGCTGCGACGATGATTGAGTGGATGCAAAGCTATCAAGCGGGCTTTTACGGCTTGGATGTCTATTCACTGTTTGAATCCATGGATTATGTGATGGCTTACACTAAACAAGTCGACACTGGTTTGGCGAAAGAAATTAAATCCAACTATTCTTGCTTTGAGCCCTTCCGTAAGAATGAAAAAGCCTACGCGAAGTTTCTTATGGAGTTTGAAGAGGGCTGTAAGGGTGAGGTGATGGAGTCACTGCAAAAAATGCTTCGGCTCCGAGTGGAAAAAATCAATACGGCCCATAGAGATCTGTTTAATGCGCAACAGAATGCCCGGATTGTGAAGAATGCTGAAGACTACTATCGAGCGATGTTGTTTGGGGGGGCTGAGTCCTGGAACGTTCGGGATCGTCACATGATGGAAACTCTCGAGATATTACTGAATCGAAAAAAAGACAGTAAGTGCATTGTATGGGCGCACAACAGCCATATCGGTGACTATCACGCCACTGATATGCTGGAAGAAGGCTATGTCAACCTAGGCGGCTTGGCGCGGGAAAAGTTTGGATTGGATCAAGTGTCCTTGGTGGGATTTGGAACTTATCAAGGGGAGGTTCTGGCAAGCCCGGCTTGGGATGGTCCGGAAACAGTCACGAAGTTACCGGCGGCCAAAGAGGGCTCTTTTGAAAACTATTGTCACAAGGTTTCACAGGACTTGCGAGCTCCCAGATTCTACATGAATTTTGATTCAGAGGCGCGTAAGTCTGTTCTGGGGACACGCCGGTATGGGCACAGAGCGGTGGGCGTCGTTTATGATCCTCGCTTTGAAGCTCATGGCAGAAACTATGTTCCGACAGTGATCGCCCAACGTTATGACTCCTTTGTATTTATCGATAAAACATCAGCATTGCGGGCAATTCCAACTTTGAAAAACTGGGGAGATTTCCCAGAAACTTGGCCAGCAGGAATTTGATCCTGAGTTCAGGAGGCAGCACTGTGTTTAAGGACGGAAGATATAATGTTCTATTGATGTTTTTCGCGTTCCTTCTAGTGTTCCTTTTGCAGAACATTTGGATGCAAGCATCCCGGGTCGAGTCCATTCCCTACAGTGAGTTTGAAACCCTCGTGAAGTCCCATGAGGTCGATAATCTTGTTCTGACTGAAAAGTATATTCGCGGTGATTTTAAGTCAGCGCGGCCCAGTAAGAAGAATCAGTTTATCACGGTCCGAGTGGAGCCCGAGTTGGCAAAATCATTGGAGGGCAGCGGTGTCACTTATTCGCGTGAAATAGAAAGTTCATTCTTCCGGGATATCCTTTCCTGGACATTGCCGGCGTTGATATTCATTGGGCTTTGGATCTTTGTCAGTCGGCGAATCATGGAGCGCGGAGGAGGCGTTGGTGGTTTGATGAGTGTTGGTAAAAGCCGGGCAAAACTTTATGTCGAAACAGAAGTGAAAACCACCTTTGATGATGTAGCAGGTGTCGATGAGGCGAAAGCAGAGCTGCGGGAGGTTGTGGAGTTTCTAAAGAATCCCTTCGATTATGAACGTTTGGGTGCGCGCATGCCCAAGGGGATTCTTCTGATTGGACCTCCGGGAACGGGTAAAACCATGTTGGCAAAAGCCGTGGCGGGGGAAGCGAAGGTGCCGTTTTTCTCGATTAGCGGATCGGAATTTGTCGAATTGTTTGTCGGGGTCGGTGCGGCTCGCGTTCGGGATCTTTTCGAACAAGCCCGTAAGCAAGCACCTTGTATCATCTTTATTGATGAGTTGGATGCGCTGGGAAAAGTGCGTGCCCCAGGAATGCTGTCTGGCGGCCATGATGAGAAAGAACAAACTTTGAATCAACTGCTGGCCGAGTTGGATGGGTTTGATACAAAGTCTGGAGTGGTCCTGTTAGGAGCGACAAATCGCCCTGAAGTCCTGGATCCGGCCTTGCTGCGATCGGGACGTTTTGATCGTCAAGTATTAGTGGATCGACCCGATAAAGCGGGACGTGAAGCCATTCTAAAAGTGCACTTAAAGAAAATTAAAATTCACGAGTCAGTCAATTTGGAACATATCGCAAGTCTCACGCCGGGTTTTACCGGTGCGGATCTTGCGAACCTCGTCAATGAAGCGGCTTTGATAGCAACCCGAAGAAAATCGAATGCGGTTGAAGAAGAAGATTTTGTGATGGCGATGGAAAGAATCGTCGCCGGTCTGGAAAAGAAAAATAAACTTCTTAACCCTAAGGAGCGCAGAATTGTCGCCTTTCATGAAATGGGACACACCTTGGTTGCCTGTGCCTTGCCGGATATGGATAAAGTTCAAAAAGTTTCCATCATTCCCCGAGGGATTGGGTCCTTGGGTTATACCATCCAACGACCTTTGGAAGATCGCTATTTGATGACCCAAAAAGAGTTGCAAAACAAGATGGCCGTGTTGATGGGAGGACGAGTCGCCGAAAGTTTGATTTTTGATGAGATCTCGACCGGAGCGGCTGATGACTTGGTGAAAGTGACAAATATCGCAGAAGCTTTGGTTACAAAATACGGGATGAGCCGAAGTGTCGGTAATGTCATCTTTGAACAACAAGGAGCGACTTTTCTGGAAGGTTCATTCCCAAATGTGACTCATCGGGATCGCAGTGAGGAGAGTGCTAAGTTGATTGACTCTGAAATTAAACGAGTGATTGAGGAAGCAACTACAAAGACCCGGAAAATTTTGGAGGCGAATCGGGGGATTTTAGAAAAAGGGGCGCAACTTTTGTTGGAGAAGGAGACCTTGTTAGAGGCAGATATTAAAACACTGATTAAAGATCTGGTTGTAGAAGAAGGAGCGTCAGAGCGAATTAGTCGGACTGATGAGAATCGAGTTTTATAAATGAGGAAACGAACTCAAACAGTTTTAGACAGTCTTAACCTGGATCTGTGTCGGCGAAGCGTTCAAGCGTCAGTGGCCTTCGCCCTGGCCTATATAGTTTTGATTTTTTGGCCGATAGTCACCAGTCCACAACTGATCGGGGTTCATCAGCTTTCAGTGGTGATTGCATTGATTGCAGTCAGTGCCCGCTTTGTTTTTGCTCGCAAGATTGTGAAATTGGGGCGATCTGGTTTGGAGAAGTGGGGGCGACTCCATATGCTGTCAATTATAGTGAGCACGACATTTTTGGGGGTGCTGTTCAGTTTAGGTTTTTATGACTCTCAAAATTCAGATGCAAAGATATTTTTCACATCATTCCTGATCAGCGCGATCATGTCTGCGTCCACGACATCAATAGCTTTGAATCCGCGTATTCAAAGCTATTTTTTAATCATGGTTGGGATTGTCCCCGGAACTGTTTTAGCTTTTTCAGAGCACATTGGGGAGCTTCCCTATAGAATATGGACTTTGTTGATATTTATCTTCGTCGTGTATATCTATGGAAATTCAAAACAGTTTTATCTTAATATGGCTTACCGCTATGAAACGGAAGAGGCCTTGAACGTTGAAAAGGCAAATTTAACCATGGCGGTTAAAAAACTCGAGAGCACACAAGAAGAGCTCCTCAATCAAAAGTCGCGGGCCGAGTACGCCGCGAAGTTGGCCTCTTTGGGAGAAATGGCAGGGGGGATCGCTCATGAGATCAATACGCCGCTCAATGTGATTTTATTGTCGACGGAACAGCAATTGGATATTCTAAATGACACATCTTTGGATGTTAAAGAGCTGCAGGCGTCGGTTAAAAAAGTTCAGGAGACGACCAATCGAATCGCGACCATCGTCAGAGGCTTGCGATCTTTTGCTCGTGACGGTGCCAAAGATCCTATAGAGGAAACAAAAGTCCAAACCATTGTGGAAAACACTTTGGCACTTTGTATTGAGAAATTTAAACTCAATAACGTCGATTTGCGGTTGCCGAATCCCTTCCCAGAGATCTCTTTGCATTGTCGTCCCGTGCAGATTTCGCAGGTGTTGCTGAATCTTCTGAATAATTCTTTTGAGGCCATTCGCGAGCTTCCCGAACGGTGGGTCTCTATGGAGGTCAGAATGATCAGTGGGGAAGTGGAAATCCGTATCACCGACAGTGGTCCTGGGATTCCTGATGAAATTCAGGCCGAAATTTTTCGACCTTTTTTTACCACCAAGGAAGTGGGAAAAGGCACGGGATTAGGTTTAAGTATCTCGCGTGGTCTTATCGAGGCGCATAAGGGACAGATGTATATCGACCCCCATCATCCGCACACATCATTCGTGATCAGGCTGCCAGTTTAGCGGGGAGATCGTTTGCTTTGCTTGAGCTTCCTTTACGATTTCGATGAGCTTTGTTTTGCTAATTGGTTTTGAGATAAACCCCATGCAATGAGGATTTTTCTTGAGTTCGGCCTCATCTCCACCGACGTACCCTGAGATAAATAAAACGGGAACGAATTGATTTTCCAGGCGAGAGACATTGCTCAATAGTTCAAAGCCGTCCCAGTCGGGCATGCGAATGTCACTGATAACAAGATCAGGCCGGCCTTCTTTGATCTTATTGAAAGCGTCTTTGCCATTTTCAGCAGTTTCAACAGTGAAGTTTTCACGCTTCAAGAAATAGCAAATCAGATCTCGTAAGTCTTTCTCGTCATCCACGACCAGGATTTTAAAGGACATGAGTGCTCTCCATCTATTTACAGTTTTGCAAACACTGTCACGTGGAGTCAGTTTACATCTCTGTTAGGAAATGTTTCTCAATGCTGTATGCACATCTTGGCGGTAGAGTCTCCATAAAGGCGGAAGGCTGGCAATGGCGATTGCCACCAAGGCCAGAAGACCTGTGACAAGAATGATCCACCAAGGCCAATTTGTTGCTGTGCTTTGGGGAAGTTGTGCGCCAGCAGTCGCAAGAATAAGAGGACTGATGGCCGCCTCAAAAATGGCAGCCACCAGAATTGAAACCAGTCCCATCCAAAGACCTTCAATCAAAAGCAGCTGAGTTAATTCTGCCCGGGCGTATCCTAAAGCGCGCAGTACAGCCAGTTCCAAGGAGCGTGCTTCCATGCGCGTAAAAAAGACCGCAAGGACCGTCAGTGTTGAAAGCAAAAGAAGAGTGCCGACAATCAGAAGTTGCAAGGTCTGACTTTGACCGGTGAGTTCTTGAAGATGTTGTTTTTCTTTATCCACAAATACCAACTGGGAGACAGTTCTTTGATTGATAAGTGTAGCAAGAGCCTCTTCCCCGCCGGGTTGAATATTCAATATAAAGTAACTCAGAATATGTGATCCCCAAATAGTCTGATAACCGGGAGTCTTGAGTACTGCATTTTGCGCAGTCATTAGGTTCGAGAAGATTCCACGATCCCAGGTTTTACCAGTGGCTTGAAGCAGGCCCACGACTTTTAAAGGGAAGGCGGAACTTTCGTAACTAGAACTATGAATCTTTGCGTGAACATAAATACTATCGCCGATTTTCAAAGACTCTGACTTGGCGACGTCCGCACCAAGCAGAATTTCGTTCAGGGCGGTGGGAAAAGTTCCTTCGCTGATTTTTGGTGCTGTCGGGCTTTCCTTGAAAGACAGAAGGCTTTCATCCGTGCCCATCATTTTAAAAGACTTATAGGTTCCGAAGACAAGGAGCGGGGTGATATGCGAGATCGTGAAAGCTTCCTTATAGTTTGCCTTATCTTCGAATTGAATGTCTTTTTTTGCTTTGAGAGTTTCATAAAGATTTTGTGGAAGGTAGGCCGGAACTTCCCCCTCAAAATTGAGTGCACCTAAAAGAATTTCGATGCCGCCGGATTTTGCACCTACCAAAGCATCACCCTGATCTGCGAGAGTATCAAATCTTGAATGCGACAGGATTTCCAGCTTCAGCAGAAGAGTGACTGAAGCAATGGCGAGGGCCAAAGCCAGGATGGTGACCGTGGTGGTGAAAAGATGTCTACGCAAATAGAGGTAGGAGAGTCGAAAAGGATTCATCGCAAAATTTCCTGAACAGAAAGAATTTTATCGAAGAACTTTTCAATCCGATGATCATGACTGACCATGATTAAGCTTTGTGTTCCAGATTTTCCTAGCAGCAGATTCATAACTTGCTCGGCATTGGTGTCGTCCAGACTGGAGGTTGGTTCATCCGCCAGGATCACTTCTGGATTTTGTGCCAGAACTCGCGCCACCGCAACTCGCTGTTGTTCACCCAGGCTTAGTTGTTGGGTGCGACGGTTGAACTTTTCCTGCAGGCCAACTTGCCTTAAGAGCCCTTTAGCGGATTCTTTGCTGGCACCTGAGAGCTCAATGTTTTCTTCGGCAGTAAGGTAGCTTAAAAGGTTTAAATTTTGAAAAACCAGGCCCATTTTATGACGGCGCAAATGACTGATATGGCTTTCAGAGAGTTTGGAGAGAGGTTGGTCATCCCACTGAACTTCGCCTTCTTGAGGACGGTAAAGCCCCGCAAGCAAATGCAGAAAGGTTGTCTTTCCAGTACCACTGGGGCCTTTGAGAAGTACCCGCTGTCCAGGGGAAAGCTTAAATTCTGAGACCTGAAAATAGGGTGTTCGAATCGCTTTGAGGCAAAGTTCCATACTGAAATGCTATGCCTGCCATTTTCAAATGGCAAACCTGATTTTGGCTAGTTTGCACTCCGGCTTCGCCGGAGTAGGAATTAACGAATCTTGAGTTTCAGATAGTGTTCGCGTTGCTTTGCGGGGAACTTTTCAATGGCGTAGCGAAGCATGGTTCGAGGCATTTTTGACGCATGCTGATCTAGGAATTTCATTTCCACTTTAACGTCTCGATTGCCGATCTCTCTGAGCATCCAACCCACAGCCTTATGAATGAGGTCATGTTCGTCATGGAGGAGTAATTTGGCAATTTTGAGCGTATCCTTGAAGTCCTGTTGGCGAAGGAAGTAAAAGGTCGACATGATTGCTATCCTGCGTTCCCAGAGATTCTTGGAATGTACCAGATCATATAAAAGAGAACGATCTTTGTCGTAAAGATAGGGTCCGAAAATGGATGGTGCTACTTGATCTACGAGGTCCCAGTTATTGATTCTTTTAATGTTCTTTAAAAGAAAGTTGAAGATCTTTGCCTTGCTCTTGTCGTCTGCAGATTTGAACTGCTCGGTCAAAATAAACAGACCAATCAGCCGTTCTTCGTGAATGTCGGACTTCAGGTACAGGGCGATCTCTTTAAAGGCCAGGTAAGCGTATTTTTTTGCGAGTTTTCTGGATTGTGGAACTGAAAGTCCGTAAAAAACATCGCCCTCGCCATACTGGTCTTTTCCGGTCTTAAAAAAAACGCTGCATGACAAGTGCGCGTTCGGGGCTTTTTAATTTTAAAATTTCGTCCCGCAGTTCCACAGATTATGCTTGAGAGTTCGAATAAGTAAACAGAGCAATCGAAGCGGCGACGGTGGCATTCAAAGACTCGACCCCTTGAGTGGGAACAGAGAGTCTTTGTAGACCTTTAATTCCACTGAAGCCAGGTCCTTCTTCGCCAATCACCAGTTGTAGATTCTTCGGCCATTTGAAGCGGCCGACATTTTCGCCCTTCATATCCAGGGCCCAGATGTTTTCGTTGCCAGCGATATATTCAGAAATTTTTCCGACTTTATAAAGTGGCAGCTTTAGAAGAGCTCCCGCGGAGGCCTTAATCGCCTTCGGATGATAAGGAGAACAGCTTTCCTCGGTAAGAAGAAGTTTGCTAACTCCAAATGCCAGGGCCGAACGCGCCAAGGCGCCAAGATTGCTGGGGTCCCCCAGCGGACAAACCAACTCGAGTCCTTGGATGGTGTGAGTCTGTGGAAGCGTTTCAATGGCTTTGGGTTCTAGAACCAAAAGATTGTAGTGCGTGCCAATAACATCCAACTCGTTGAACATGGCTTTAGGAAGTTTGTAGACAGGGATGCGCCCAAATTTCGCGGCAGCAGAGACCGGCGTGACCGAGCGCAGGTCCTCGTGAACGATCTCAGCTTTTACTTTAAAATTGGGATTGGCTAAGAATTCTTCAATGAGTTTTTCTCCCATAAGAATAAACTCATTGTGTTTCTTGATGCCACGAGAAGATGAAAGATCACTCCAGCGTTTAAAATGCTCATTACTTTTTGAAGTGATCTCGATCACGGCCGCGTTCCTCTAGTGTCTTTTGTAGAGTTTAAGATCGTAGTATCTGTCACCTGGGGCAGAAATACGAAGCTTGGTTCCTTCAGAATCTCTGAAGATCATAATCTGCTTGCTGGCATGGCCATCAAACAGAATTTCTCCGGCAAGAGAGTTTTTATGGAAAGCCAGCCAACCGTCAACTTTGTGAGTGCGAACCGCGTTGGATTGAATATGAATCGCCGCGAGGCCGCGTCCGTTCGCATTCATTTCAATTTGAATGAACCAGATAGTGTTGTGGCTGTAAGCAACCCATTCACCCGGAAGGTCTTCCATTTCCAGAGGCATTGTTGAAATGCTTACCGGCCATGGCGGTGAAATAGGATCAACGGGGCCACGTGCCCAAGCGGATGTTGCAATGAAGAGGCCTAATACGACAGTCAGGGCTGCTTGCACTCCGGCTTTGCCGGAGTAGGGACGTTGCTTCATACTTTGTGTTCCTCACGGGTTTTAACTTGAATCTGGGTTTGCGCGTTCAGGTAGTAACCCTTACGGTCGCGCAAAATGTATTTTGGACTTTCTGAATTTGGTTCCATCAAAAGGCGAAGACGCTTGATAGAAACGTAAATCAAATTGTCGTGGATATCGGGATCATAAGCTTGCTTCCAAATGATCTCGATCAAATCTTCTTTGCTATAGCGCATGCCTGGATTTTTTAGGAACAGGATCGCGAGCTCGAGCAAGATATGTTGATTGCGGAAATCGATATAGCCTTTGTCGCGCTCTCTGAGCAGGCTTTGTGACTCATCGAGAACGAAGTCGAAGGCGCTGACTGGTTTGCCAGAATAGTAGCTGCAGAATTCAGAAATCTGGCGGTAAAGACGAGGGTGTCTTTGGGCGCTCACTCCACGTAAAGCCAATTCAGAATACATCTGGAACAGGTCGTTGCGGTTTTGCTGTTTTTGCAGTCGGGCAATCTGGGCCAAGATCGTCGGCAGGGCCAATTGGTGGCCATGGTGCTGGGCTTTCTCGTAGGCTTGCCAGATCAATTCTTGCGCGCGTTCAAACTGATTGCGTTCCCCATTGATGAAAGAGCGATAGATCAAAGAAGTGATGCTTAGATCGTAAAGAGAAAGCTCTTGAATCATGATATCAAGTTTGTCGAGATACTCGACAGACTTGGCTAGGTTCTTATTTGCTTCGCGGGCATAGAAGAAGGAAGCCAAGGCTAATGATCGGGCAAGGCACTCGAGATTTTGCGTGCTGGCGCCCGTCGAGATGGAGTTCGCGATGGCCGTTTCGGCCTCTGGAGAATTCTTGATTAACAGATAGTGAGCCAGCAAGTATTGAGCAGAGGCTTTAGTGGGGCCTTCGCTGTCTTTTTCAAATTGCTGGAGGGGAGTCAAAAGAGCTTCGAACTCGAGCAAGCTGTCGAGTTCGTTATTTGCCAGCAAAAGGATGCGGGCGGCCTCAAGCCAATCGGAGAAGTTTTTTTGTGAAAGACTGTCCTGAGCTGCTGTTTTGGCAGAAACAGACGCCTCCATAAAGTGCCCTTTTTGGTACTCAAGCTGGGCTATTTTAATGAGGTGGTTTGTCGTCTGCTTCATCGAGGGGGCAGTGATAGCCCCGCCCCAGAGTTGAGTCAATATCTTAAAATCTCTTACTAAATTTTATACCAAAAAAATCTCGCACTACTTGTAGTGAGCCCAGCGGCGCTTTTCCTCGCCGGAAAGCTCTTCCAGCAACAGATCCTCGCCTTCGTCCTCAGTCGGCAATTCCATGTGTTTGATCTTTTCATAGATCACCAAACGGCGGTCATGGGGAGTTTCAGGTAAAGAATAGGCAATATTTTCGACGAGTTTGTAGTACTCAGACCAGTTTTTCTTGGCCATTTCGATCTCAGGATCTACACCAGGGCCCTTCATAAAATAAACGCGGCCGCCAAGTTGTAAGCAGCTGATAACATTGCCCAGAGTGTTACCGATATCTTCGACAGCGCGAGTAATCACGCCATTCACTGGATAGACGAAGTTTTTATTGATGTTGCGACCCACGATGTCCAGATTTTTGAGGTTCATCTCTGAACGCACATGTTTTAGGAACTCGACTCGGCGTTGGACGCCCTCTCCCAAAAGAATTTTTTCCTCTGGGAACATGATTTTCAAAGGGATGCCAGGGAAGCCAGGTCCCGTACCGACGTCAATCAGCGGGAATTGCAGCTTGGTGTACTTCAAAATGATGATGCTATCGATGAAATGCTTGATCGCGATATCTTTGAGCTTCAAGAGGCGTGTGAAGTTTTCCTTCTCTTGATTGAGCATCAAGAGGCGATAGAAATGCGCAAGTTTTAAGCGTTGTTCATGGCTGACCATATCAAAGCTGTGATTGCGGAAGATATCGTAAAGGCGATCGTTGGCTTCATGGACCTCGTAGATCGTTTCAGGCTTCTTATGGCGCCCCTGATTGGAACTGACAGCTGTAGGAGCTGCTTTTCCGTCTTTTTTGCCGCTTTTTTCCAAAGATTTTTTACGTTCTTCTTGGCGGGCTTTATAGGGACTGTAGTTGTTTTGATTCTTATGAGCCATGGACGGGGGAAGATAGGGTTAAAGGCCCCAAAGCTCAAGCCTTTTTTGCACTGTGTGAAAAAGCTCAAGTCCTTGAAAAGGCAGTATTTTCAAGCCAATATGGTCCCCTATGTCGACGCAAAAACTAGAATCCATCAAAGACGCTGCCTTAGCCGCTTTCAAAGAAGCTCTAAGCTCTAATAAAAGCACCAAGGACCTTTACGACCTCAAGGTCCAGTACCTTGGTAAAAACGGTTCTCTGACCGAGATCATGAAGGAAATGGCTTCTTTGCCAAAAGAGGAAAAGCCTCTTTTTGGTAAAAAAGTGAATGAAGTGAAGCAGCTTCTAGAGACAGCTTACGCTGAAATCGAAGAGGCTCTGAAAAAATCCGAAATCTCTGCCAAGATGTCGGCGGAAGAGTTGGATATGACTTTGCCGGGATTCACTCGCAACAAAGGTTCACAGCATCCTGTGAATATGGTTGTGGAGGAAATTTTCGGAGTGATGTCACGTCTTGGTTACAGCGTGCGAACGGGTCCACTCATAGAGAAAGATTATTATAACTTTGAAGCCTTGAATATCCCTGCAGATCATCCTGCGCGCGATATGCAGGATACATTCTTCGTCGACAAGACTCACGTGCTTAGAACGCATACTTCGCCAATCCAAATTCACTCATTGGAAACTGAAGAGCTTCCTTTGCGTGTGATAGGAACAGGCCCGGTATTCCGTTGTGACTCGGATATTTCGCATTTGCCGAATTTCCACCAAATTGAAGCTTTGTGTGTCGATGAAAAAGTTTCGATGGCGGATCTAAAAGGGACGATTAGTTTCTTTGTACGCGAATACTTCGGACCGGGCTTGAAAACTCGTTTCCGTCCAAGTTTCTTCCCTTTCACAGAGCCTTCTGCAGAAGTGGATTGCTCTTGCCCAATTTGTAAAGGCAAAGGCTGCAGTCTGTGCAAACACTCGGGTTGGATTGAAATCGGCGGTTGCGGTCTGGTGAATCCGAAAGTGTTCCAGTCAGCCAAAATTGACACTCAAAAATATCAAGGTTTTGCTTTCGGTTTTGGTGTCGAGCGTATGGCTATCATCAAATACGGTATCGAAGACATTCGTTTGTTCCCTGAAAATGACGTTCGTTTCTTAAGGCAGTTTGTAAAATGAAGATCAGTTTAAAATGGCTCCAAGATTATGTGGATGTGAATGAGTTCTTCTCTAAACCGGAAGTTCTGGGCGAGGCTTTGACTCGTGCGGGATTGGAAGTGGAAGAGATCACCAATCTTGCAAAAGATTTCAATCATGTGGTGATCGGTCATATTCTAGAAAAAGACAAACACCCAAATGCCGACAAACTTTCTTTGTGTCGTGTTTCTACGGGCGATGTTGTTCATCAAATCGTTTGCGGAGCACAAAATCACAAAGCGGGCGACCGTGTGATCGTGGCTTTGCCAGGTGCAGTTTTGCCAGGCAATTTTGCAATTAAAAAATCAGCCGTTCGCGGCGTGGACTCAGCCGGCATGCTTTGCTCTTTGAAAGAGCTGGGCTTGGCGAAAGAATCTGATGGTATTGAGATCTTGCCTGCGGATGCGCCCATTGGAAAACCTTACGCTGAGTACGGTGGGTATGACGATATCACTTTCGAATTGAAAGTGACTCCGAACCGAGCGGATTGCTTAAGTCATTTTGGTTTGGCTCGCGAAGTGGCTTGTTTGCTTGGTAAAGATTTGAAAGCTCCTGCAGCGGAGCCGAAAGTTTCTTCTCAGTCTTCAAAATCAGCAATTGCTCTTGATGTAAAAGCTTTTGACCTTTGCCCTCGTTACACGGGTCGATTTATTAAGGGTGTTAAAGTCGGACCAAGTCCAGCCTGGTTGAAGAATCGCATTGAAAGTGTTGGCTTGAATTCGATCAATAACATCGTCGACGTCACAAACTACGTGATGATGGAGTTGGGCCAGCCTCTGCATGCTTTTGATGCTAGCTTCATTGCTGGCAAGAAGATTGTGGTCGATCGAGCGACAGCGGGTGAAGCCTTCATCACTTTGGATGGCACAGAAATCAAACTTACTGGCGAAGAGCTTACAATCCGTGATGCCAATCATCCGGTCTGTTTGGCGGGTGTTGTTGGTGGTAAAAACTCTGGCGTCAGTGATGCGACTGTCGATTTATTCTTGGAAAGTGCTTACTTCGTTCCGGCAAGTGCGCGTAAAACTTCACGCGCTCATGGTATCACGACGGATTCTGCTTACAGATTTTCTCGCGGTGTGGATCCAGATGGGGCTTTGCGTGGTTTGAACCGTGCGACGGCTTTGATCTTGGAAGTGGCTGGTGGTGAAGCATATGGCGATCATCATGATTTCTATCCAAATCCTGTTAAGAAATCTCCGGTGACGATCTCGGTGCAAACTGTTTCAGATCGTTTGGGCTATGAGGCCTTGGAAGACAAGTTTGTAGACTTCATGAAACGTTTGGGTTGTGAGATTGCAAAATCTGGAAGTTCATACAGCGTTCTTCCTCCAACATTCCGTTTCGACTTGGAACAAGATATGGACTTGGTCGAAGAGTATGCGCGTCTTAACGGTTACGAGCATATCCCTGAAACTTTGCCGGTTTTCATTAAGCCTCCGTCAAATCACGACAAAGGTTTCATGTTGAACAGATCCACAAGTGAACTGGTGCGTGCGGAAGGTTACCAACAAGCGGTGAACTTCGCCTTTGTTGGTTCTAAAGCCGAAAAAGCTTTCTTGGGGGCCTCCGCAGCTTTGAAATCTGCAGGTTTCGCGATCAGCGAGAAAGAGATTCGCATTATGAATCCACTCAATGAAGAGATGGACGTGATGAGATCTTCTTTGAGTTTCGGCCTTTTCAGAAACTTAAACACCAATTTCCACTACGGTAATATGCAAGGCCGCTTGTTTGAAATCGGCAGCACCTTCTTCGTAAAAGAAGACGGCAGTTATGGTGAAAGCAGTCATATGGGCTTTGCTCTTTGGGGCAAGTCAGACAACCTTTGGAATAAGTCTTTGGACTATCCAATCGTGTTTGAACTTAAAGCTACAGTTGAAGCTTTGATGAAATCCTTGAATATTTCTTCTTATACGTGGGTGACTCCTCCCAAAACAGAAGTCCCTGCATTTATGCATCAAGGGCAATATGCTCAACTGATGGTTGAAGGGAAGAAAGTGGGCTTCATTGGAACTCTTCATCCAGTTCTTTTGGATGAAAATAAAATCAGAGTTCCAGCAGCGATCGGCGAATTCGATCTTGATCAGTTGTATAAGGGTCAACCTCGTCCATATCGTATCTCAAGCATTTCGAAGTTCCCGGTGGTTGAGCGCGATTTCGCCTTCCAAATGGATAAATCTTTGAAAGTCGGCGATGTTTTGAAAGATATTCGAAAAGCCGCCGCTGGTTTGCTTGTGAATGTGGAAGTTTTCGATCTTTATGAAGGCGACAAAATGGAAGCGGGTAAGAAATCCGTTGCGATCCGTTTGTGGCTTCAAGATAA
The DNA here is from genome assembly GCF_029531655.1 of Bdellovibrio svalbardensis. NCBI lineage: Bacteria > Pseudomonadati > Bdellovibrionota > Bdellovibrionia > Bdellovibrionales > Pseudobdellovibrionaceae > Bdellovibrio > Bdellovibrio svalbardensis. The sequence goes on along the minus strand of NZ_JANRMI010000004.1, from coordinate 95,927 downwards.
GAATGCCACACTGCAAGAAAATCAAATTAATGAGGTTTCTACGAAGGTACTTGAAAGCTTGAAGAAGAATTTTGATCTTTCTGTGAGATAAATTCTTGATTGTTTTCAAATGCTTGCTAGGCTTAAGGTAAGTAAGCACGCAAATGTTGGGTTTTAAGACGCTGTTTTAGACTGAATATCAGCTGCTTATTGCAAAAAGAAAAGGTGAAGGATCACAATGGCTGGCCAAAACTTAGGTAAATCAACTGTGACGAAGGCCGATATCGTCGAGAACGTATATCAAAAAATCGGATTCTCGAAGAAAGAAGCTTCAGAGCTGGTTGAACTTTGTTTCGATACCTTGAAGACTGTTTTGCAAAACGGTGAAAAGGTTAAGATTTCTGGTTTTGGTAACTTCGTCGTTCGCGGAAAAAACGAACGTATCGGACGTAACCCACAAACTGGTGAACAAATTAAGATCTCTGCACGTCGTGTTCTCACTTTCAGACCGTCTCAAGTATTGAAGGCGATGTTGAATGGTGAAGAGTACGCCCATCTCAAGGATGATGACGATGACGACGACGATGACTACGGTGATGATGAATAATTCAATGGATTCAGCGATGGATTCATTGGGTGAAGTACAAACGGCAGATCTCAACGCTTCCCAAGAAGTGGTCGAAGAGCAAATGAGTTTTGATAATTCAGAACTCAGCTTGGGTGATCAACATCTTGAGTTTATTGAGGAGACAGCCGAAGAAGCTACTGTTGTTGCAGTCTCTTCTGTTTCCATCCCAGCCATGCTGTGTGATGAAAAACTATTGGAAGAGATCCAAGCGATTCCCAACAAAATGGGATTCAAAATCGGCGACGTCGCTGAAATCCTAGGTATCAAGCAATACGTTTTGCGCTACTGGGAAACAGAGTTCGACGTTCTTCGTCCGAAAAAAGCCTCTAACAACCAACGCATGTACACTCGTAAAGATGTCGAAAATGCCTTGTTGATCAGAAAGCTTTTGCATCGCGATCGTTTCTCAATCGAAGGCGCAAGAAACGCCATGAAAGAACTAAAAGCTCATGTCCGCAAAGAAAAGGACATGACTCAAGTTTACTCAAAAATAAACAACCTCAACGATGCTGTTGAAGACCTCATTCTCGACATCCGAAGAGTTCGCAACCTCTTCATCTAATTTCCTAAAGTTCCACTTTAAATAAAAAAAGGCTGCTCAAAAGGCAGCCTTTTTTTATTCTGAAAGGTACGCCGTACCTTTTTGCGACGCACAGGGTGAAGCAAAAGGTGCCAGGCACCTTTTGCTTTTGACAGGGAACTTTGATTCGACGATAAAGCCAGCCGAGCTAGGGGTGCTGCCATCGGGCGGCTGAGAAAAACCCTTTGAACCTGAAAGAGATAATTCTCGCGCAGGGAAGCAAGTAAAGAATCAAGGCCCAGAAAGACTGGCGCGCGAAACTTTTCATGCTTCCCTAAAAAGGAAAGCCATGGAAAGAAAAACAGTCACCGTTAAGTCAATCAAATCAGCTAAATCAGTAGTTTCAAATCTTACACTAACGATTGCATTGTTCAGTCTGCCTTTATACGCGCAGACGGAAACTCCATCTGATTTGAATGTGCAAACGATTCAGATGAATAAGGTCGAGATTCAAGAACAGTCTCAGGAGGCCGCGAGTGACCTGACTGGCTTTGCAGAGCTTCCGGCAAAGAAGCTTCCGATCTCGACGACGAAGGTTTCTGAAAAGAAAATTCAAGAGAACAACATTCAACGTTTAGCTGATGTCACCAAGTTGGAAGCCTCGACGACGGATAGCTATAATGCCACCGGGTACTGGGACATGCTCAATATTCGCGGATACACATTGGACAATCGCAACAACTATCGCCGAGAAGGTCTGCCGATAAGTGCAGAGTCCTACATTCCTTTGGACAACAAGTCGAATATTGAAATCTTGAAAGGGCTGAGTGGAGTGCAGGCGGGTGCCAGCGCTCCCGGTGGGCTTGTGAATTACGTGGTCAAAAGACCTACTGGGAAAAATATCCAAGATATTCATACCGAATTCACCGACAGTGGTGATGCTTTGGTTGCTGCTGATGTTGCTGCGCAAATGAAAGATGCAGATCAGTTCGGTTATCGTTTGAATCTGGCGCAAGAAAAGTTAGATCCTCATCTTAAGAATGCGGAGGGCTCACGCTCGCTGGTGAGTTTAGCCGGTGACTGGCGCTTGCCAAAAGAATCCTTGGTTGAAGCAGAGGTCGAATGGTCGCGTCGCTCGCAACCGAGTCAATCGGGGTTCAGTCTTTTGGGAACAAAGTTGCCGGACCCCGTTGATCCCAATTTAAATTTAAACAATCAAGCCTGGTCTCAACCGGTGGTGTTCTCTGGCTTGACGAGCACACTGCGCTTTACGCAAGTTATCAGTGCACCGTGGAGTTGGTCCATCATCGCTGGAGTTCAGTCTTTGAGCACGGATGATCGATTGGCCTATGCTTACGGTTGTACCAAGGATAATGCCTACGATCGTTTCTGCTCTGACGGAACCTTCGATATGTACGATTATCGCAGTGAAAATGAAAGTCGTGTGACTCAGGCCGTGAAATTGAATCTGCAAGGCCAAGTGAATACCGCAGCCGTTCGCCATGACTTAAATATCGGCGTTCTAGGAAGTGCCATGAAGGAAAGATATCAGAGGCAGGCATACAACTATGCCGGTGTTGGTAATGTTCAAGGCACAGGAGTGGGAACGGCGAATCCTGCGCAAAATGATGAGGCAACCAATCGTGATGCGGGAAGTGCGGAACTTTTTATCACTGATTCTATGCAATTTGAGCGCTGGAGAGCATGGTTGGGTGTGCGCTACACTTATATTGATCGCAGCAGTGTGCGCACAGATGGATCACGTCCGACGAGTTATACGCAAACCTTCCCAATTCCGTGGGCGGCATTGTCTTATGATTTTGAAAAGTGCATGGCTTATATCAGCGCAGGAGAGGGCTTGGAATCTTTCGTGACACCAAACAAGAGCGGTTACACCAACCGCGGACAATATCTTGATGATGTCAGAAGCAAGCAAATCGAAATCGGCCTGCGTGGTGGTGAGCTGATTTCATGGAGTGTTGCGGCCTTTAGAATTCAACGTCCCGTCGTCGAAGATCAAAAGCCCAACTATCAAGTCGATGGTGAAGATGAACATCGCGGTATTGAAGTGCAAAGTGCGATGGCGCTGGGGCGTTGGGAAGTGGGCACTTCGTTGATGGGCCTTCAGGCAACTCGTCAGGGGAGCAGTTTAAATTCAGCTGTGAATGGACATATGCCAGTGAATGTTCCGACCAATGCTTTGCGTTTGAATGTAAATTATCAAGTTCCAGGTGTTTCTGGATTGAACATCAATTCACGTATGGTTCACGAAGGGGAGCGTGCGGTGGTCTCTGATAACAGCATCATGATTCCAGCTTGGACTCGTTTCGATGCGGGACTTTCCTATTCACAGGCAGGGTTGATTGGAAAGAAAACCACCATTCGTTTCTCTGTGGAAAATCTTGCGGACCAACGTTATTGGAGAGAATCACCCACCCAATACGGACATATTTACCTCTACCCGGGGGAAGCACGCAGTCTCGTTTTGAGTTTGGATGCGCTGTTGTAGTTAGAAAAGAACTCTCAGTGATCCAAGAATTCCTGCGGCATGGGGGCGCTCGACAAAGTTGATGTATTCGGCGAGATTTTGTCAGAAGGAATTTCAGCGCTCGTTTCAAAGGTCTCGGTTTCTAACACCCAAGCTTGCAACAAGCGATAGGTGACTGCAAGAAACACGGGGCCAATGAAAAGTCCGACAACACCAAAACTTAAAAGACCTCCAATAACCCCCGCTAAAATCAGTAGCAATGGCAGGTCAGCTCCTCTTTTGATCAGCAAAGGTCTTAGGAAATTATCAAGTAGGCCCACGGCGAGCGTCCATACAAGTAAGGCTGTGCCTGCAGAAGATTTATCGTGGGTGTACATCCAAGCGACCCCAATCAGCATAGGAATGGTGGGGCCGAGTTGGGCGATACAAAATATAAACATCAAAGCAACAAGGACTCCGGTAAAGGGAATGCCCGCGAGCCACACTCCAAGTCCACCCAAGATGGATTGAACCAACGCTGTGACGACGATTCCCAGTGCGACGGCTTTGATCGATTGTCCGGCTAAAATGACTGAAGACTCTCCGCGATCTCCGGCGATACGACGGCAGAAAAGAATCAAAGAACGGGCAACTTTTTCTCCGGTAGCATAAAAAATCCCCACCAAGGCAATCGTCAGTATAAGGTGGACGAATAACAGGCCTGTGCTTTGGGCTGCGCCTACAATCCAAGAGGCAGCACTTCTAGCGTAAGGTTGAAGATACTTTGCCAAACTTCCCGAACCCTCGGCCGCAATGGTATTCCATTTTTCTGAAATTCTAGAACCCAAAACTGGTGCTTTAAGTAGCCATTCGGGAGCTGGCGGCAGCGTAAAGCTTTCAAGATTTCTGGCCCAAGTGATCGCTTCATCGGCACGGGAAAGAAGCGCGTAGACTGCTAGGGTTAAGGGAAGAAGTACAATCAATGCCATCGCGGCAACCATGCAAGTCACGGCCAGTTTGCGGCTGTTGCCAACATGGCGCTGCACTGAAAGTAATAGGGGCCAGGTCGCAACAACAATCATCGCGGCCCAAACAATCGCGGCAATAAAGGGGCTTAATACCCAGATGCAGCCCGCAGCCAAGATGGCGATTAAGAAAGTTGCGATCAGAGTTCTAGTAAGACCCGTTGGCGCTGATTCCATGTCTCTCAGATTCAATTTGAATGTAGCTTAAAGCAACGGGTATGAGGCTTTCTGGAGGAGATACACATTTACATTTGTTAACCAACAGTGAGAAAAAGCAAAAAAATTCCAAAAAAAATTCAAAGCCCCTTGGCATTTCCTCCTAATCACGTTAGGTCATGCCCATTAAACAAAAGGATGAAACCATGAAATCAGTTGTGTTCACGTTAGTGATGCTTTTCTCTGCAATTTCTTTCGCTGATGAAAGAGTTTTTGATTGTACGGCGACGGCTTTGTCTCGCAATTCAGAACGTCCTGAAGATACAAATATCGACAAAAATCCAAACATCATTTTCAGACAAGGTTTGAAGCAATGGTCATTGCAAGTTGGGGATCTTCTTTTGAATACCCGCGATGCAAAAGGTCCTGCTTTGGCAATGGAAGCTGGTGCTGCAACAGCAACTCTCGTTCGTTACGATTTCTGGGTTGAAGCTTCTTATGAGTACGAATTCGTAGTGAGCGTGAAAGACCACTCTGCGAAACTTTTCTGGTGGGGTCTTGGCGAAAGAGTTCACGTTGGCAACTTCCAATGTGAAGTTATCGAACAGTAATCGGTCGTGTTTTAGGACTAAAGATTTAAAAATAAAAAAAAAAGCCCAGCCTCTTCACCGAGACTGGGCTTTTTTTGTATCAAAATTTAGTGACGAATAACTTCTGGAGAAGCTTCTTTTGCAAGTTCGTTGAGGCAATCAACGAAGAACTTGCAGATGATGAACAAATGAATTTGTTCATTGGCATCCAAAGCAGGCTCCAAGTCCGGAGACATGAAAAGTTCTTCCAACATGTAGTTCAAGATCTCAGGCTGGCCATCGCCGCTTTCTTTTTCTTGAAGCTCGACGATCATATCGTCGCTCATATTCAAATACTTTTCGAACTCAGCTTCGCTTTGTTCAAAGCGAGTGACAACTTCATCTTCAGTCATCGGGCGGATGGCTTTGTATTTGTCCTCAAAAGCCTTGTTGAGGATTAAAGCCATCATGAAGCCAAGATCTTGAGCGCCTTCGCTCATATCTTCAATAAACTCCATAAAGAATCCGCCAAGATCTGGTTGAACCTCAAAAAGATGTTCAGAGGCCTTTTCTAATTCAGTTTCCTCCGCGATCCCGCAAATTTTATCGATAGAGTCTTGCACGATTTGAAAAGGGATTTTTTCCATGATCTTCCTCAACTTTGTGTTTAGTATTGGCAGAGAATACAAGGGAGTCCAGTTTGATGCAATTTATTAAGATCTTAACAGTCTGTTTTATTTCAGTTGTGATGGCCGGCGTCTTCAATGCTCCCGCTCTGGCGCAAGAACCCAATCTCGATTTTTACACTCAAAGAGTGCAGCCGATTTTTAACAATCGCTGTCTCTCTTGCCATAGCTGTTTTAATGCTCCCTGCCAGTTGAACCTGCAAAACTTTGATGGTTTTGCCCGCGGCGCCTCGAATCTCAATGTTTATAATGGATCTCGTCTAAAAGCTGTGGAGCCTACGCGCATGTGGGTCGATGCGAAGTCTACGGAGGCTTGGCGCAAAAAAGGTTTCTTTGACGTCCACACATCGAATCAGCCGAATCTGGATCTCTTTTTCAGCATGGTCAATTTACGTTCTTCTAAGCCACGCGCTTCGATCTCTAAGGGAGTTGCGGAATCTCAAGTCTGCGCGGCCAATATGTTGGAGTTCAAAGTATTAGAACTAACAGCCCCTGAGCTTGGAATGCCCTATGGATTGCCACCCATCGCTTCTGAAGATCTGGCCATCTTGGAAAACTGGGTTAAGAATGGGGCGCAGGGCCCCACTGCCGAAACTAAAAAACAGTTTCATGCGATCTCGTCAGAAAGCTTGAAGCAGGTTCGTGAGTGGGAAGGGTTCTTCAACCGCGATGATTTACGCCAAAAGTTGGTAAGTCGTTATCTTTACGAACATCTTTTTTTAGCTCATATCTATTTTCCGAATAGCCCCCGCGAGTTCTTTAGATTGGTACGATCTAGCACCGCCTGCGATAAAGGCGTCGAAGAAATTGCAACTCGCAGACCCAATGATGACCCGGGAGTTCGAAATGTCTTCTACTGCCTGCAGAAGTTCCCGGGCACGATCGTTATGAAGACCCATCTTCCTTATGAGTGGAACCCTGAGAAGATGAAGCGCTATCAAGAGCTGTTTTTCTCTGGCAATTGGACAGTGAGTTCACTTCCCAACTACAAAAACAGCGTTGCCGAAAATCCGTTTATAGCCTTTAAGGATATTCCGGTGAAAGCTCGCTATCAGTTTCTTTTGGATGATGCCCAGTACGAAGTGGCAACCTTCATCAAAGGCCCGGTTTGTAACGGCAGTCAGGCTGTAAACTCTATTCAAGAGCAGTTCTACACCTTCTTCTTAAGTCCTGATGCTGACAATATGGTGTTGTCTCCAGATTACGAAAAGAAGGCCAATAATCTTTTGATCCTTCCTGGAATGTGGGGGAGTGATATTGAGCTCTTGGATACGCCTCTGTTCTTGAAAAAGTTGGTCGACTATCGAGAGGCTTATCGCAAGCTTCGCGTTGAGGAATTAAAGAAAGTCCGTCCAGAGGGCTACTCTTTGAAAGACATCTGGGATGGTGACGGAAATAATCCGAATGCGGTTTTGACAGTATTTCGTCATGATCAAAATGCAGTGGTCATGAAGGGCGCCGTTGGCGATCTTTCGAAGACGGCCTTTGTTTTGGATTATCCGTTGTTGGAGCGTTTGGTTTACAACTTGGTCGTAAACTTCGATGTCTTCGGAAATGTCAGTCATCAGTTGCTGACTCGCGACTATATGGACTTGATCCGTATGGAAGCTGAGGAGTTGTTCCTGATGTTCCTTCCGCCAGAGCAGCGCATTACTTATCGCAGGGCCTGGTATCAAGGGTTGTTCGCGTCTGCGAAAATGAACTATATCTTCCCAACAGTTGGATTCAGTGAGCCCACAGGAATTCGCTACACAGATCCCAATAAGACAAAAAAACAATTCGTGGAAAAGATATTGTTCTACCGAATGAATGAGAAGGTGCGCGGTTCTCTGGATGCTTTGAATTGGAAGAATTTAGAGCTTCCCGAAAGTCTACTGGGTGAATTTAAAGCCACGGGTTATGATGCTGAATTCCGCCGTATTGCTTCGGTCCCGGCTAGTAGCAAGCCATTTGCGCAGTTCTTCCCGGATGTCGCCTATGTGATGGTGAAAGGGAAAACCGGAACGAAAGTGTATTCTTTGATTCACAATAAAGAGCACGAAAATATTTCGTGGATCACTGGAGAATCTTTGCGTATGGCTCCCCAGGAGGACACTTTGACTTTCCGAGAGGGGTATTGGGCTTCTTATCCGAATATGATCTTCACTGTGAATGGAAAAGATCTTAAGAAGTTTGTCGATAAGATTTCGGGAATCAAGTCCGACAAAGAATATCAAGCTCTTGTTGATGGTTACGGCGTGCGCAGACAAAATCCAAAATTCTGGGTGCACTACGATGAGCTGAATAAGGTCTATCGCGACACCAACCCGGTGAATTTTGGTTATCTCGATCTTACTCGCTATGATCTTTAAAAAATAAAGCCTTTTTCTTCACTCCACTGCACGGTGAAAACCGAGCAGTTGGGGACGGGAAGAGGCTCGGTAAGGGTGGGTCTTAATTTGTGCAAGAAACGTCTCATCATCAGGCCGTGTGTACAAAGCCCTGCTGTAGTGAAAGACTCTTCTCGACAGAATTTTTCCAAGGCTGAAGTAAATCTCGCTAGAGCCTGAAATCCTGTTTCTCCGTCCTTGAAGGCGAAGTCAAAGTGGGCCGGATTCACAGATTGCCAACGCTTCCATTTTTCCTCGCCGTGCTGACTTAGAACTTGCTCGTAAGTCAGTCCCTCGATCTCGCCTAATTTCACTTCGCGAAAATCAGGTGAAATCAGATAAGGTGCCGCCAGTTTTTGGTTGGCAATTTGCGCCGTTTCTTGGGCGCGGCTTAAATCACTGGTCAAAATCACCTCCACTGGATTCTTAACAAAAAAATCCTGAAGACTTTGCGCTTGTTTGCGTCCCTCGTCATTGAGAGGAATGTCAGTGTGCCCCTGAAGACGTTGAATATTGTTCCAGTCAGTTTGTCCGTGGCGGAAGAGATGAATGATTTTTGGCATGATGAGCCTATTGAAGCACTTGCTTCTGTAGAGAGGAAGGTCAAATATCTAGAAATGAGCAAAATTCTTGAAGCACTTCGACAATCCTTTGAGTCACTCCTCAGTCTGCGCATGTTCTTGTTGGTCATTATACCGCCCATGTTTGCGGTGGGGGTGATTTTTTTCATATTCTTCGCAAGCTGGGAAGGCTGGAGTCTTGGACTTACAAATTTCCTCCACACCTTTGGTCCGATGAATTGGTTGGAGAATCTGATTGGTTTTCATGAGATCGCGGGCTTCGTTGCAATGATCGCCTTGGTGTTGCTGTTTATTCCAATGGCCTATCTGACGGCGGTGATTTTCACCTCGATTTTTGTTTTACCGATTGCTCTCAAGTGGGTCGCGGAGGCCGACTTCAAACATCTGGAAAAAAAGCGCGGGGGCTCCATTGTTGGAAGTCTTTGGAACACTCTATTCGCGACAGGAGTGTTCGTGGTCGCTTTTTTTGTGACTTTGCCTTTGTGGTTTTTGCCGGGCTTCCAATTGCTGGTGCCGTTGATTTTGACTTCTTGGTTGAATAAGAAAGTGTTCCTTTATGATGTTCTTCAGGACTATGCCAGCCAGGAAGAACGCCGTCAGATCGAAAAGGAAGAGTCTCACAGACTTTACGGGATGGGCATGTTGCTGGGATTGTGCTCTTATATCCCCCTGGCGATCTTTATCGTGCCGGTCTTTTCTGCTCTCAGTTACACCTATTACGGTTTAAATGAACTGAGTCGCCGCCGAGGCTTGGTGCAGGGTAAATCTTAGTCTTTTTCAAATAGCTGGGGTGGATTTTCCATTCTAGATAGGGTATGACCTCTTTGTGAGCAAATGTAACCACGAGCGCAAAAATATTGATATCGACTCCCTCAATGAGCGAGTTCGTAAAGCGGGGATGAAACTCACCCAGCAGCGCATGCAAATGCTGAAGATCCTTCTTCATCATCCGGAGCCTATTTCAGCGGATGAAATTTTCAAAAAAATTGATTCCAAAGCTGACGGTATGGATCTGGTTACGATCTATCGCATTCTTAAAAAATTCGAAGAAGCAGAATTGGTTTCCCGCCTTGAATTCGGGGATGGGGTTGCGCGCTTCGAACTGACGCTAGAGTCAGGTCATCACCATCATCACGTTATCTGTCGTCAATGTCAGCGTGTTGAACCTTTGCATATTTGCGACCTTGCTGCGCACATCAAAATGGTCGAAGGAATGGGCTACAAACAAGTGTCCCATCGCCTCGATTTCTTCGGTCTCTGTTCTAAATGTCAGTAAATTACTGCGCCGAGTGAAGCAAAAGGTGCCTGGCACCTTTTGCGGAGAACGTGACAGCTTTTGCTTATTCTGGATTTTGCTGAAGGCGGGGGACACGGATCACGAAAGTGGTGTTTTTTGTTCGCGGCTCCAAAAAGAGTTCTCCATTGTGACTCTTCACGATGCCCGATGAAATACTCAGGCCCAAACCTGTACCCTTGCCAACTTCCTTGGTTGTGAAGAAGGGTAGCATGATTTTCTCTGCTTCTTCCTCGGAAATTCCAATTCCAGAGTCGATCACTTTGATGTCGATATATTCATCTTGAGCTTCCACTTTGACTTGAATCCATTTTTCTTCCAGCTCTTGAATCGCATCAAAAGAATTATTGAGAAGATTCAATAGAACTTGCTCGATTTGCACCAAACGGCATTCGATCTCAAGTTCTTCGTCAACTTCTTCCACGACGATATCGACGCCATGATTGTAAAATCGAGTGCGACAAAACTCTAAAGTTTCAGAGATGATCTCTTTAACGCTGACGATATCAAAAGGGTCATTGGAACCTTCGCGAGAGAAAGATCTCAACGACTTGACGATCTTTGCAATTTTATCTGCGGTGCGACTGATACTTTCGGCAGCTTGTTTGATCTTTTCAGTGTCAGGACGGCCGCTCTCCACCATCTGTGTCAGCTGGAAGGCGCGCGCTTGGATGACCGTTAAAGGATTGTTGATCTCATGGGCGATACCGCCAGACATTTCCCCCAGTGCCGCCATCTTGGTATTGGCAATTAACTTGGCACGGGCCTCTTCAATTTGTCGTTCCGTTTGAATCTCTTCTGTGGAGTCCCAACAGACGCCGTAGATTCTTGAATCTTGCCCGGGGCTTAAGAATCTTCCATAGCAGCGGACGTGATGAATCTCGCCATTGTCCCAAGTGACACGGTAGGTGAGATAGACGTCTTGCTTGAGTCGGACGGCTTCGTCGAAGCGCTGTTGGACAATCTCGGCATCTTCTTTATGAATTCGCTTTCTAAACTCTGCGAGGGCATTGGCTTCCATATTGGATTCACCGCTATGAATTTGGTACATGCGCGCATCCCAGCGAGCCGACTCTTGCAGAACATCCCATTCCCAAGTGCCCATGTTTGCCGCACCTAATGACATATTGAGTTTCTCAATGGTTTTCTTCAAGGTCTCTTCATAGGCTTTGCGATCATCAATATCAGTTGCGACCCCAAGAAGTGAAAGGACCTTGCCCTCGGTATCACGAGTGAAAACAGTGACGCGGTCGCTGAGCCAATGATATTCGCCTTTTTGATCCTTAAATCTGTATTCAAGCTCAATCACTTCGCCGTCTTTGAGGCTTAGAACTTTGGCAAGACTCTCTGCCAAGTAGGGGATGTCGTCCGGGTGCATGGTTTGCGCCCAGTAATCAGGGCCCATGGCGCGAACTTCTTCGACCGAATAACCATACATTGCCTGCACGCGTTCGTTGAACCACACCATGCTCTGCTCGACGACGTCGAAGATGTAGATGCTATTGGGAATAGCACGATTGATTTTTTCAAGCAGATTGGTTTGATCTTTAAAGGTCGTGTTGGTCATCGAGATTTAGTTTACTCGAAATCTGCTCTAACGCGAAATGGCTAAATCATAATAAAACCTTAACATTACACCGTTGCGTGGTGATGCTAGTCTTTAGTCTGTAGAGGTGTGCTTGAGTTTAGCTGGAGTAACATTGTTGATTAAAACCATCATGGCGTCAGTCCTATTGACGCAAGCACAGGCTCAAGTGCCTGTGATCCGCATTGATGGCTCCAGCACAGTCTTCCCAATCACTGAAGCCATGGCAGAGGACTTTCAGACTATGGTGCGCGGAAAAGTTCGTGTGACCGTTGGAGTTTCCGGCACAGGCGGTGGATTTAAGAAATTCTGCCGTGGGGAAACCGACATTCAGGATGCCTCTCGTCCTATTCAGCAAAAAGAGCTGGAAGCCTGCCGCGCCAAAGGCGTTAAATTTATCGAAATCCCCATTGCTTTTGACGCAGCTGCTATCGTCGTCAGCACCAAGAACACTTGGATTCAACAGATCTCAATTCCGGAACTCAAGAAGATCTGGTCACCTGATGCCCAAGGGAAGATCAAAAAATGGAGTGACGTCAATCCGGCATGGCCCCAAGAACGTTTGAATCTTTATGGCCCCGGATCAGACTCAGGCACTTTTGATTATTTTACTGAAGCCGTTGTTGGGAAAGCGCACTCCTCTCGAGGCGACTATACCGCCAGCCAAGATCACAATGTGACTGTGGCCGGTGTGACTCAGGACAAGTGGGCCTTGGCATATATTCCGCTTTCTTATTACGAAGAAAACAAAAGTAAACTGAAAGTCTTAGGTTTGATTGGCGGAGAAAAATCTCCGAAAAAGTCTGAACCTGTTTTGCCAAGCCGTGAGACTGTGGAAACGGGCGTGTATTTTCCTTTGTCACGACCGATCTTTATTTACGTGAATGAAGCTTCTTTGAATAAACAGTGGGTGGCGCAGTTCGTGAAATATTATTTGAAGGAAGCGCCGCGAATTGTTCCTGAAGTGAAGTATGTTCCCTTGCCAGCAAAAGCCTATGAAATGGGGCTTTCTCGCGTGCAGGGTAAAAAGCTGGGGACCGTGTTTGGCGGTCATTCTGAAATTGGTCTGAAGTTGGATGAGCTTTTGAACCGCGAGGGTTCGCTATAATGTTTCAGTTCAACTATTCTTACACGTGGGTGTCGTGAGTAAAAAAAATCAACTTCGTAAACTTTCCGAATTCACTTCGGCGGACCATCCGGTTCGTCGTATGCGCCGTTTGAAAGAACGTGTGATCGAATTCATTCTTTTTCTTGCCGCAGCCTCTTCTGTTTTGGTGACTGTTGGAATCGTCGGAATCTTGGTGATGGAGAGTATTCCGTTCTTCGAGACCGTGACCTTGAAAGAGTTCCTCACTGACACCGAATGGACTCCGCTATTTGAAAACGCCCATTATGGGATCTTGCCTTTAATCAACGGAACTTTCTTGACGACAATGATCGCTTTGATCGTGGCCATTCCATTGGGGACGATTGCGGCAGCTTTCTTGAGCGAATACGTTCGTCCCGGAGTGCGCGAAGTTTTAAAGCCGATTCTGGAAATGCTCGCAGCAGTTCCTACAGTTGTTTACGGTTACTTTGCTTTGCTCTTTGTCACGCCTCTGTTGCAAAAGGTGATTCCTTCTTTGGGAGGATTTAACGTTTTAAGTGCGGGCTTGGTGATGGGTGTGATGATCATTCCTTACGTGAGCAGTTTAAGCGAAGATGCCATGCGATCTGTGCCAGGGCATTTGCGCGAGGCTTCGTTCGCAGTGGGGGCTTCACGCATGCAAACGGCTTTCCGCGTGGTGATCCCGGCGGCATTTTCAGGAATTACTTCCGCTTATGTGTTGGGGATTTCTCGTGCCTTTGGTGAAACGATGGTTGTGGCCATTGCCGCAGGGATGCAGCCGAATTTGACTTTGAATCCCACAGAGCCAGCTGCGACGATCACCGCGTTCATCGTGCAGGTCAGTCTTGGTGACTTGCCTCACGGTTCGATCGGTTTTAGGTCAATCTATGTCGCGGGCTTAAGCCTTTTGATTCTCACTTTGTGTTTTAATATTATCGGCCTGTGGCTACGCAAAAAGTTTCAGGAGAAGGAATAGATGGAAACTCGGGAAGAGCTTCTAGCGAATATCAAAGGACGCCAAAGATGGGATTTTATCTTTGCGATGATGGGGCTGATGTCTTTGATGTTTGCTTTGTTGACCTTGCTGGCTTTGATCGTGGATCTGGCGATGACCGGTGTGCCTCGCATTGATTGGGCCTTCTTCACTAATTTCCCGTCGCGCTTCCCTCAAAAAGCGGGGATCTTGTCAGCGTGGGTGGGGTCCTTCTGTATTATGATGACGACAGCTTTCTGTGCGATCCCCTTGGGAATTGCTGCTGGCGTTTATCTGGAAGAGTACGCGAAGAAAAACTGGGTGTCGCAACTGATTGAGCTTAATATTATTAATCTCGCAGGGATTCCGTCCATCACTTACGGTTTGATGGCATTGGGTCTTTTTGTTTATCAATTTAAACTGGGGCAAAGTATCCTCACTGCCGGTTTGACCTTGGGGCTTTTGGTCTTGCCGATTATTATCGTAACCACGCGCGAAGCCATTCGTTCGATTCCAAATATTATCAGAGAAGCCAGCTATGCGATGGGTGCGAGCAAATGGCAGACTATCCGCTATCATATTTTGCCATACTCCACAGGCGGAATTCTGACGGGAGTGATCATCTCATTGTCCCGTGCTATCGGAGAGACCGCTCCTTTGATCACAATCGGGGCTTTGACTTTCATTGCCTTTTTGCCCACGCCGCCGATTACGGGGCATGTTCCTTTTGTTAGTTTTCAGTGGCTCATGGATCCATTCACCGTAATGCCGATTCAGATGTTCAATTGGCTATCACGTCCTCAGGCTGAGTTCCATGTGAACGCGGCAGCGACGGGTGTGGTGCTTTTGTGTATGACTTTGATTATGAATGGCGGAGCGATTTACTTGCGCTCTCGTTTCCGTAAAAAGATGAAGTGGTAGTATGGAATTGACAGTTCGTGCAGAAGTGAAAAATTTGAAATTCTCTTACGGAGAAAAACGCGTATTGAATGGCGTGACGTTGCCTATTCACGAAAACCGCGTGACTGCCTTAATTGGCCCTTCAGGTTGCGGCAAAACAACTTTGCTTCGTTGTTTTAATCGCATGCATGATCTTTATGCCAATGCTAATTATGACGGGGAGATCCTGCTTCATCCAGGTGGCATCAATATTCTGGGTAAAGAAATTGATCCGATGGAAGTGCGCATGCGTATCGGAATGGTTTTCCAAAAACCAAACCCCTTCCCAAAAAGTATCTATGAAAACGTTGCCTACGGATTGAAAGTTCGCGGCGTAAAAAAGAAAAGTTTCATCGAAGAACGTGTCGAAAAATCTTTGCAACAAGCCGGACTTTGGGAAGAAGTGAAGGATCGTTTAAGCTCTCCAGCAACAGCTCTGTCTGGTGGTCAACAGCAACGTCTGTGTATTGCTCGCGCTCTAGCAACTGAGCCTGAGATCCTTTTGCTCGATGAACCAACCTCAGCCTTGGATCCGATCTCCACACGTCACATCGAAGAACTCATCCAGGAACTTCGCAAAGACGTCACCATCGCCATTGTCACACACAGTCTGCATCAAGCAGCCCGCGTGTCTGACTACACCGCCTTCATGTACCTAGGCGACCTTGTCGAATTCGGCGCCAGCGACCAAGTCTTCACCAACCCTCGCGACCCCAAAACCGAAAACTACATCACCGGCCGCTTCGGCTAAAAGGTACGCCGTACCTTTTTGAGGCTCGTCGCATTAGTTGGTATTAAGCTTTTTCAATGCGCACCACTCGTGCGCAGCCTTGGCAGATTTCAGTGATAGGCCAGTTGAGTTCTGCTTTCCGAACTACAACTTCGGTGTGACAATGGGGGCAGGTGGTTGAGCCACTTAAAACCTGACCTTCAGATTTATATCCTCTGTGAGCGAAGAAAAATCCTAAAGCAAAAAATAGCGGAACCAAGACAAAGTGAAAGACGGGGATTAGAATCGATAAGATCGCAAGACCCCAGAACAAAGCCAACTTACGAAGAGCCACTTGCATTTTTTGTGTTTGATTGAAAGTTTCAATATAAACGAAGCCATCACTGCGTCGTTCATCGCTGACATTTGCTTGGATAAGAATCTTTTCGCCGTCCATGGGGATAGTGTCCTCCTCGGGTTAACATATGTCAAACCGAGGGGAGCTTAAGGAGATGCAACATATCATAGACAGAGAGGAAAACGCCTCAAAGCTGTTCTGCGAGGACATTTAAAATACGTTCACAAGATTTGCCATCGCCGAATGGGTTTTTAGCATGCGACATCTTGTTATAAATTTCAGGAGTATCCAGAACCTCTTCAGCTGTTTTTAAAAAAGCCAAATGCTCCAAAGGAATTAACTTGGATGTTCCCGCGAGAATAGCCTCCGGGCGTTCTGTTTTCTCGCGAGCCACAAGAATTGGCTTTCCTAGTGAAGGAGCTTCTTCCTGAATCCCACCAGAATCTGTGATGATCAAATGAGCTTGGTTCATTAAATACACGAACGGTACATAGTCGATGGGTTCGCAAAGCCAAATTTTGCTTTGTCCAGGCTGTACGGATTGTCCTTTGTCGATCCAGCAAGCAGCATCTCCAAAAATCTTTTCGGCAGAGGCACGTACTTGGGGGTTCATATGGAGAGGGATGAGTAGCTCGACGTCCTCACGTTTAGAAAGAGCAACAAGGCCTTTCATAACTTCTTCCATCGGTTTTCCGAAGGATTCCCGGCGATGCACAGTCACAAGAATGAGTTTCTTTTTAGGATTTAAAAAAGAATACTTCTGTGTAAATTGCTCTCCCAGAGTCGATGCTGTAAGTCGTTTATTCACCTCAAAAAGAGCATCAATTCCAGTATTGCCGGTCACAAAGATGCTTTCTGGACTATAGTGTTCATGCAAAAGATTTTGTTTCGAAGTCTCGGTGGGGGCAAAGTGAAACTTTGCAACCAAGCCCGTTGCCTTGCGATTAAATTCTTCGGGATAAGGGGAGTAGATATCTCCTGAACGAAGGCCCGCTTCCACATGGATTACGGGAATACGATGGTAGAACGCTACAAGGCTGGCTATAAAACAACTTGAAGTGTCTCCCTGTACAACGATTCCATCTACTTTGTGATTTAACAAGTAGTCGTTCAATCCCTTCATTACACCCATGGAAATATCAACTAAGCTCTGTCCAGGTTTCATCAAGTCTAAGTCGAAGTCCGGCGTGATATCAAAGAAGTTTAGAAGTGGTTTAAGCATTTCACGATGTTGGCCGGTTGAACCTACAACAACATGAAATCGTTTATCTTCTTTTGCACGAAGAATGAACGGAGCTAGCTTGATGGCTTCAGGGCGCGTCCCAAATACGACAAGAATTGTTTTCATCAATTTAAGATATTAAGCAGATTACTCTTTGGCAACTTTAATATGTTTACAGGAGTTTAACTCCTCATCATCCAGCCCCTCCTTTAACGTCTCCTCTCCGAACAAAGGGGAGGGGCTAATGCAGAAAAACCACTTATTCAA
This sequence comes from Bdellovibrio svalbardensis, assembly GCF_029531655.1. Lineage (NCBI taxonomy): Bacteria > Pseudomonadati > Bdellovibrionota > Bdellovibrionia > Bdellovibrionales > Pseudobdellovibrionaceae > Bdellovibrio > Bdellovibrio svalbardensis. Next base: position 78,492 of record NZ_JANRMI010000004.1, on the reverse strand, counting down.
GCAGGTCGCATTTCTTGCGCTGATATTGTCTGCAGCTTCCTCTTGTTTTGCGGCAAGTGAAGTGGGTACGACAAGTTCAGATTTTTTAAGTTCTTCGAAGAAAAGTTACGAAGAACTCTATTCTGAAAGCAGCTACTACGAACAGTACAATCTTGTCACCGACACGAGAGTTCGCTACTACCAGCCCTTGCACTTAAGCGAGACTTTGGGACTTGATGCCTACGCAGGTGCGAATCTTCAATATCAATCTTCTGGAGCAAAACAGAAGTACTTTGATAATGCCGTGACTCCCTATGTTGGCATTCAAGGCAATTTGTTTAAACGCATTTTCTTACAACTGCAGGCCGGCGTCAGAACTGTCATCAATGATAAGCGTGAAAGTAACACGACTCAGTGGGATCCCCGAGTCATTTTGAGTGCCGGTGATTTCTGGCACTGGCCAACGCAACAAGTATTCACCGAAGCCTATGGTGAAGTAGCCTATGTTCCAAGGTTAGATGCTACGCCGGTTTCGACGGGCTGGATAAAGCAAGGTTATCGCTTTAAGCCCACAGCCAGCGTGAATCTTGATCCTTACGCCGAATTTTACTCACGCGAAAGTCGAAGTCCTGATTTGGGTCCGTCTATGACGGAGGCCCGCTTCGGTCTTCGCAGTCAGTGGCTTCGCGGAAGTTGGAATGTGGCCGCTCTTGTCTATCACCCTGTGAATCGCAAAGTCACACAAGGTGATGTTGAAGGTCTTCTTGTTGTCGGGGGAGTTTTCTAATGGAAATGAGTTTGGGATTTGAAGAGCTATTCGTTGGATTTACTTATCTGGTGGTGGTCGCAACTTCGATTTTTACACTGGATGATCTGTTCATTGATGCCGTGGCCTTTGTGCGAAACTTAAAACCTCGAGTCATCAATCTGTCAGTGTTGGGCAGGATGAAGCGCAATTCCCAAAAGCAAATTGCCATTATGATCGCCAACTGGAAAGAGGCGGAAATTCTGGGGCCTATGATCCGCGGAAATATCCGAGGTCTAGACTATGAACGCTATACATTTTTTTTAGGAGTTTATCCAAACGACACGGCCACCTGGGAGGAAGTAAGTAGACTTGAAAAGCTCTATCCCAATAAAGTGGTCGTCGTCGTAAACTCTTTGCCGGGCCCGACCTCTAAAGGGCAAATGCTGAATGAAATTGCCAGGCAGGTGCTGGCCTCTGAGGAAGCTAGCAAGAAACGTTACGATCTTTTCTTGATGCAGGATTCTGAAGACGTCTTGCACCCGCATTCGCTGACCTTGATGAACTTTTACAGTCAAGAGGCGCACTTTATTCAAATTCCTGTATTTTCATTTGATGTGCCGAAGTTGTCTTTAGTTGGTGGTGTCTATATTGATGAGTTCAGTGAGTCTCACACCAAAGATCTTTTAGTTCGCCAGGATCTGGGGGCTGCGATCCCATCCGCGGGAGTTGGAACTTGCATGTCGCGCGATTTGGTCGTTGGCATGATGCTTCAGCAAGAGGGGCGCTTCCTGAAGGAAGACACTTTAACTGAAGACTATCACTTAGGAATCATGGCGAAGCCCATGGGTTTTAAGAGTCAGTTTGTATGTACTCAAATTGAAAGCGCAGATGGCACCAAAGAATTTGTCGCGACTCGAGAATATTTCCCATCGAAATTCATGGCCAGTGTTCGTCAGAAATCCCGTTGGACTTTAGGTATCGCCTATCAAGGATCTCAAAACATTCAATGGAGTGGATCTTGGGTGGATCGCTACTTCTTGCTGCGCGATCGCAAGGGTCCTGCTTGCAGTATTTTGGTGCTGCTTGCGACGATAGTTTTTGTGGGCTTCTTGGGGATCTATTTGTCGTCTCACAGCGTGTCAGCGGCCTTCAAGAATCCTATCTTGCAAGCTCTAGTCTTACTAAACACAGCGGGAATGCTCATCCGTCTTCTGCAAAGAATGCGTGCGGTTTATCGAGTGAACGGTCTTGCACAATCAGTCATGGTGTTGCCACGCTGGTTTGTCGCAAACGCGGTGAATGTGATGGCTTCTTATCGCGCTCACATGACTTTCAAAGAGAGTATTCGAACGGGAACAAGACCTGTCTGGGTAAAGACTGATCATCAAATCCCAGCTCATTTTGGTGCGTTGGAAGTAGTTCCAGCAACAGCAATCCCTGCGGTGGAGGCGCAATCCCAATGAAACTTATAAACTTAATTTTCATAGCAGGCAGTGTGACCTCTTTAAGTTGGGGGGCAGTTCATGTTATTTCTCGAGAGCTCGCTGCGCAGCAAAGTGAAAAGTGCATTCAGATTTTTCATGACTCCAAAAAAGAAGCCCGGGGCGTTCTTAAATACTTGCAGGGTTTTCCAGACTACACTCAATATGTGAAATCTATCGACCAGTACGAACGCGGTGATATTGAGAAGTGTCAGGCAACGATTTATATCGGTTCGAAGGAAGAAAGCCTGGTTCCGCGTGCGTTTACTGATGACTATGTGAAGACCTCCAAGAACGTTGCCTGGTTGGGATATAATATTTGGCAATTAGGAGACCAGTTTGAACGAGTCTTCGGTCTGCGCTATATAGGCTTTGCTTTGCCGCATCCTTCTTTAGGGAGTGAGATCATCTACAAAGGACAAAGCTACAAAAAGCGGTCGATGGCCCGGAAACAAGTCGAGCTGTTGGCAGTGAATTCTTTGAAATTTGAGATTTTAGCGGAAATTCGCAGTGATCAGTCCCGCGAAGTCATTCCCTATGTCGTGCGTGCAAAGAATCGCTTCTACTACGCTGATGTCCCGGCAGAGTACTTGACTCACACCGAGCACGCATCGATCTTTGCCGATATTCTGGCAGAGATGGTAGGGGTGCCAGCTCAAAATAAGGCCCGCAGCATTTCGAGCAATGCGCTCTAAGCTTAGATAGGCCTATGTCTAGCAAATCTGGATAGCTTGACCCACTGGGATGGCACTCCTAAACTCAGGAGATGCCATCAATCGATACAGACAAATATTTTATTCGCGAAAGTCTTTACAACCTTGTCGAGCTTTCATTGCTTGCACGCATGTACGAGGAATTTTGCATTCCAACGGCAAGTGCAGGAACTTTGAACAAAGCTTCAATCTCGCAAACGCTATTGAAAATGAAAGCCACTGAAGGCAGTGGTCAGCTTCGTGTAGCGATTCATGGTACGGATCCAGTGGGCTTCTATTGGCTCTATGAGGGAAAAGTTCTTGCTCATTGGGTGAACCCTGCGCATCGCGGTCAGGGTGTTGAAGAAAGTCTTCTAAACAAGCACTAAAGATAATTTCGAAATCATGAACATTTTAACCCTTACGGCGTCGGAAATCCGCACTTCGTAAGGGTTTTTTCGTTAAGTAAGTTGAATGCGTAAATAAAATGCCCCCAGTTTTTGAATAGTTAAGCCTTATTTGTGTTTGTGCATATGTTGTATGTACAAAGACGGGAGGACATGATAGTCTCGGAATCAGTACTACGTGAGGTAGCTATGAGAAAAGAGTATGATTTTTCTGCCGCCAAAAAGAATCCTTATGCCAAGAAGCTTAAGACCCGCATGACTATTCGTCTTGATGATGATGTTATGAGCTATTTTCAAATGCTAGCGGACGAGACTGAGATTCCCTATCAAACATTAATTAACTTGTACCTTAAAGATTGCGTGAAGCGAAAAATGAAGCCAGATATGGCTTGGAAGAAAAAATGAATCAAGAATTCTGGAGCGGCAAAAGAGTGTTCATCACGGGTCATACGAGCTTTCGCGGCAGTTGGCTCGCGCTGACTCTGCAAAAAGCAGGAGCCCAGGTTTTTGGTTATGCCTTGCCGCCAACAACAAGTCCCAATTTTTTTGATGTAGGTAACGTCAGTCAAAGCATGACCTCGACGTTTTCAGATATTCGCGACGCACAATCCTTAAAGTCCGCTTTGGAGTTCGCACAAGCAGAAGTCGTTTTTCACTTAGCCGGCGGTGGAGGTCTTAAAGACTCCTGGAGCCGCATTCCTGATGTGTACTCCACGCAAGTTATGGGAACGATCCACCTCCTTGAAGCGCTGAAGGAAACGGCCTCTGTGCGCGCTGTTGTAATTCTATCTTCTGACAAAGTTTATCGAAAAGAAGTCGGGGCAAGTTCGTTCAAAGAAACAGATCCGCTCGGTGGCAACGAACCTGCGGCAACTTCAAAGGCCTGCACCGAACTCATTGTTGAATCTTATCTTCAAGGCGTCTTTGCTCCAGAAAAATACAACAAGCACAAGATCGCAATAGCGACAGCTCGCATGGGCGCTGTGATTGGTGGCGGGGACTTCGCTCCAGATAGCTTGATCTATCAACTGGCGCAGTCTTGCCAAGCTGGGGTAGACCTTCCATTGCGAAACCCTGATTCATTGAGATCTTGGATGCATATTGATGATGCAGTAAGCGGTTTGATGTTGTTGGGGCAGTCTTTAATCGAGAAAGGCCCCAAAGCTGTAGGACCATGGAATGTTGGATCCGGAGTTGAAAGCATGGCGACTGTAAAGGTTATTAAGCAGGCATTCGTAAATGCATTCCAGGGAAAGCCTATGGTCAATATTGCAGAATCCCCAGGGAGATCCGTTCACGGGGGGCTGGATAATAGTAAAATTGAAGGCAATATAGGTTGGAGAATGCATTACTCCTCAGAGCAAGCAGCAGTGGCGGCGGCACATTGGTACCAAGAATATTACTCTATGTAAGCTCACGGTTTGTTTGTATCTGAGCTATTAGATGCGGATAAAGTGTTGATAAAGATAGAGTAGCCCAAATGGTGTTCTCTTTTTAAAAATTCATACGGTGGATAGTTTTTCTCCTTAATTTCGAAAAACGTCATGGCGGCTGCATTTAGCACAATGTAGTCGCGGTTAAACTTCGCTGCCATTGAAAAAAATGAAGGGGCATCTTGCTTCATGCGGCCTTCCAAAACAAAAAACTCATAGACCTGAATTCCTTGAATTTGCTCAAAACGTTCAATTTGGTTAAAGATAAAATCTAAGGGGGCAACGATTTTTGTGTTTTCAGGAAGAATCGAAGCTAGTTGTTCAAAAGAAGCTATTTCGTCGCGATTTGGCAGAATATAGGTCTTGATGTTGAGATAGGTTGCAGTCCCTAAGCAAATCAAAATGAATGGAACTTTCCAAAGCGGAATTCTTTTTGGCCAAGAAATTAAGATCGCTAAAAAGAAAAAAGGTTGAGCGTAAATAAGATATTTTGAGGTTTTCCCATGGGAAATCAGAGCTAAAAGCAGGCAGAGAGTCAGAACATATATGACCAGTTCGGAATCCTTTTTGAAAAGCAATTTTGCATTCGGTAATACCAATACCGTAAGCAGCAAGGTGTAAGCGATTTCCATTGGACTGTGCAGGTACCGCCTTTGTTCGTCTATTAATTTCCATAGATAGTGAAGAGGACCGCTGAATTCACGGTTGATACTGGGGTCATTTTTAAATTGTAACCAGAAAGTGTGTAACTCCGCTAAGGAGTGTATATCATGAAGGTAAAACAGAGACAGCAAACCAGCACTCGCCGCAAATATCAGTGTGCCACGGAAATCTTTACGCCATATCAGTAAAACAATTCCGGAGCCGATCATAAGAATTCCGTTAAGATGGCTTGCCGTTGCTAAACCTGCAAGAATCCCAGCAAGCAGTGCAAAACGGGCGCCCTCTTCTTTGGCGATTTTGAGACAGTAAAAAGACAATAATCCAAATGACGTCACAGCTAAATCGGGACGAAAGGTAAAACCCAACTCAAAAACCCAGCAGGAGGTAAAAAGGAGCAGAAGTCCAAGATGCCAAAGATAGCCTTCCAGTTTGTAGAAGTTAAATATCTTTCTAAATGTAAATATAATAAGGCCGAGATAGGCCAGGCTGAGTGACTTTAAATAATAGATATTGAAACCAAAAAGTTTACTAATTAAAGCGCCTTGCCAGATATAGAGTTTATGCCAAACAAAGAGCTTCTCTTCATGCCCCATAAATCCATGAAAAAGTTCCGATCGAACATGTCCATCATGAATCAGCCAGTACACTTGCTCGCCAAGCCACGCGTCATCAATGTGGATCCAACGATGCCATAAGGATAAAAGGAAAAAGACGACAGCTAGGGCAGTCCCAAAGATGAAAAAGTTTTGTTGATTTTTTTGGTTGAGGCTAAAATTGTACTTAATTTTATCCATCCTCGCTGAAAAACCTGTATTAGTTGTTTTTCACTTAAGGATGGAATTGTATCAAAAAACGCTTAATGACTATGAAACATGCCAACAAACATCAGTCAGTTTTTTGCTATCGAAAAAAAGCGTTCCAGTTCTCTGTTGGATCTATTTAAACAAATACTCCTGCGATTCTTTAACGAAGCTCAAGCTGTTAAGGTACATTTGCTCGGCGGTATCAGGACACGGCAGGGCATGGGCAAAAGTTTTGTCCTCTTTCCAGCGATAACATTTCTTTTCGCCGTACTTGCGGATGTTAGAAACCACCGACCAAGGACCCTCAAACCACGCAGATTCCCCCAAGTGGAAGATGCTGGCACCTTCGCTGTACTTTTCAGGGTGCAGCAAAGAGCGGCCCAAGAAAGTGGGAGCCTTTGTGCCAGTGAGGTCTGCCAAAGTTGTCGCGACGTCATTTTGATGGAACACACCTGAAACCAATTCTTCTTTGAAAGGCTTGGCAGGGGAGTTTCCACTGACGGAATGATACTTCATCAAGAAAGGCAGATAATAGTGTTCAAAGAAACTATTGGCATAAGTTGTGTGATCCGCAATCAACACCAACACCCAATCCTTCTTCCATTTGCGCTTGGTGAGTGACTGATAGAAATCCGCCAACTCTGAATCCGCGTAATGAAAGTGTTTAAACTCTGCAAGTTTTTTGAGCTCGGTATTCACACCCTTCGGAAGAACATTGTCATGAGTCGAATTGGTATTGATACCGATCAACATAGGCTCTTGCATTTGATCCATTTTGCTTTGAGCAAACTTATAAAGATCATGGTCGAAGACGCCCCAAGTGTTTCTGTCTAAGTTTTCCCAGTCTGGAATTTCTTTCTTCCCATAAGAGTTTTGAAATCCTGTTTTCAAAGTCAGCAAGCCCACGCCACTGGTGTTTTGATCAGATCCTTGGAAGAACGCTGAGCTATAACCTTTTTTGCCTAAAAGTTGCGGCAAGCAAGTGAAGTCTTTGTTCTCAATCTCGCTGAACATAATACTTTTGCCCAAAGGATTAGGCAGTCCACATAGAGATGCAAATAGGCCTTCAGAGGTGCGATGTCCCCCGGCTAGCATCAGTTCAGGACGTAAAGACGTCTGCTGAAGTTGATTGAAGAAGGGGAGCAAGGGTTTGCCATCCTCACTCATGTCCGTCAGAATCCCTGACCAGCCTTCCAGGAAGACGATAACGATGTTCCCATCGAAGTTTCCGCTCGGGTTGTTGATTCCACGAAGTGATTTCCATTTCTCAAAAATTTGCGCAGTCGGAACTTCGCTAGGAACTGTGATGTTTTCTTTGCTGGATTTCTTTCCAGAGAAGATCGCCCAGACAATCCCATACGAACCATTCAAAGCCAAAGAAGCTCCCGTTGATCCACCACCTGCTTTATATGCCCATGAAGGATCTTGAGGAATCCCATCGAAGCCGCGGCAGAACACAAGGCTGATCGCTGTAACAAATAGGAATGCAGGAACTCGCAGGAAGATATTTTTAACCGGGGCATAGCCCGCCTTCACGAAACTGCGCGCAAGTGCTGTTCCAATAAATACCAAAAGCACCGGAAGCCAGTACTTCATCAGCAAGCCACCCAAAGAAGACTCAATGGTGACCAGATTATACACTTCATACGAGATATGGCGCCCTGACTCCTTCATGTACAAAGCGTCTGCCACTACAAACAGCACATACAAAAAGAACAACAAACCATTGAAGGTTTTGAATTTGCCTTTGCTGTAGTTAAAAAGGACCAAACTTCCATAAAGCAGAAAGTACAAGAAGGCCGCCATGGCTAAGTCAAAATGCCAGCCGTACCAGAATGGCTGAAGGGTCTCGAAAATGCTTGAAGGGGAAGAAAGACTCCAAAGGCCGATGTAAAGTGCCACACAGAAGCGCAAAGCCATACCGACCAGGGAAAGCTTCAGCAGATAGGAGAAAGAAGATTTTAAGAATGTCATAAGCAGCAGCTTCCTATCCAATTAAAAGGCGTAAAAAGTGGTCGAAAAAAATTGTCGAGAGTTGTTTGTAAATGGGATGAGAGAAAAAATAAAGATGGCTCTTATTCGACGCATAATATTAGTATTATATGCCACCAATCAGGTCGCTGCCTGAAAAACGAGCATTTGATTGGCCAAGGTCTTGGATAGCTAGTCTGAAGACTAAAGAAATATCCAGTTCGCCTCTGTCCAGTTCACCTCTTTGGAAGAGTAAACTATAAGTTGTTACTTTTTGCGCTGGCGTTGCGTTGCATTCTATCGAGAGGCACAGCACTAGACAGCCTTGCTGGAATCATTTAGGTATCTGTAATGTTATTTAATTCGTACTCCTTTATTTTCCTGTTTTTGCCTATCACCTTGTTGGGCTACTACCTGATCTCAAAAAAGCAATTACAGCTTTGGTTCCTGCTTTTAGCGAGTTTATTTTTCTATTGCTATTGGAGCACCACCTACGTCTTCTTGCTGCTTTTCACAGTGATCCTCGACTTCTATATTGCGCGCAGTATTTACCGAGCCCAAACTCAACGTGCGCGCAAAATACTTCTGCTGACTTCGATGATTTGCAATCTCAGCATTTTGGGATTTTTTAAGTACTTCAATTTCTTTGCGGAATCCATCAATGGTCTTTTCACCATGGCTGGGCAGGGCGCTCCGTTACCCTATACTCATCTGATTCTGCCGATCGGGATTTCGTTTTATACCTTCCAGTCGATGTCTTATGTGATCGACGTCTATCGTAAGGCTTCGGATGCTCATGCGAATCTTCTTGAATTCGCCGGTTACGTGACTTTGTTCCCGCATCAGATTTCGGGCCCGTTGGTTCGGCATAACAACATCGTTCCGCAGTTGGAAGACGCTAAGACTTATGTTTTTCATTCAGACAACTTCTGGCGTGGGATGTATTTCTTTATCTTCGGTCTTTCTAAAAAGATGCTGATCGCAGATCGTATTGCCTTGGTTGTCGACCCTTTGGTGAACAGTATGAGTATGACCTCAAACCTCGAAGCCTTGCTTGCAATGTTGGGTTATACGGTTCAGTTGTATTTCGATTTTAGCGGATATTCTGACATGGCAGTGGGGCTTGGATTGATGATGAACATCGATTTCCCGCAGAACTTCAATTCGCCGTATAAGTCTCGTTCGATCACCGAGTTCTGGCAGCGTTGGCATATTTCGTTGTCTTCTTGGTTGCGTGATTATCTATACATTTCCTTGGGGGGGAATCGCCAAGGGTCGGTGAAGACTTATCGCAATTTGTTTTTGACGATGGCGATTGGTGGGTTGTGGCATGGGGCTAATTGGACTTATCTTGTTTGGGGATGTTTCCATGGTGTCCTGTTGTTGATTGAGCGCTTCTTTAAAAATTTAGGCGTGAGCTTAAAACGTGTGCCAGCTTTGAGTTGGGCGATGACCTTCATATTGATCAATATTGGTTGGGTGTTTTTTAGAGCTCCCAGTGTCAGCACCGCTCTGATGTGGATTCGTAAGGCCTTGTTCATGACCAGCCAACACAGCTTCGATTTGACGTTTATTATGGCTAGAAACAAAGACCGTTTCTTTGTGGCTTTGGCTGTAGGGTTGCTGGCTGCTCTGTTAATGAAAAATACGTGGCAGTTTTCATTCAAGCCAAGCAAACGACGAGCACTGCTTTTAGGCTTTTTGCTTGCGTTGTGTTTGACCTATATGGGCGAAGAGTCGCCGTTTCTTTATTTCCAATTCTAAAGGGCTGCGACAATGCTAAAAGTAAAAAACAAAACCACACAGTATATATTTCTGATCTTTGCATCCCTGACCTTTTTCTTGGGGCTGGTTGCCTTGTTTAATTTTACGGTAGATCCGATGTGTTACTACCGCTGTGATAAAGTGGATTTGAATAGAAAAACGCAGAACGTTTACTATCGATCCGCACAAACAGCGGTGGCGAATCCAGATGCGGAAGTGATTGTAGTGGGTTCATCCCGAGGCGAGCGCGTGCCTCCGCATTGGGTGGAGAGTGTCACGGGCCTAAAGACTATCAACCTTTCTCAGGGTGGATCTGACGTCTTTCTGAAAGTGGCTTTGTTGAATATTGCTTTAGAGCAGAATCCCAAAATTAAAAAAGTCATTTGGATGGCAGATTACTTTGAACTCACCACCAGAACGACAGATATCAAAACTCGTTTGACGCCAATCTTACGAAAGTATTCTGGAATGGATAGAAGCGGAGTCGGGCACGGGATTCTTCTGGAGCAGCTCCAAGGCTTGATCGATCATCGCACGCTAGAGGCTGGTATTGAAATGTCTGGCAAATCATACTCTGAAACCTTCAACAAGGAAGGTTCGGGTGATAGTATTGACTATCGTCACTGCCAAGAGCCAGGATTTGTTGGGCCGACGCCTCCAGAGATGATGCAGAAGAAAATCAGTGAGTCTTATGCAATCTTTGGGAACTTTTGGGCAGATGAGCAAAATCCAATTTATTGGAACATTTTTGAAAATGAAATTCGTGATCTTAGTGCGAAAGGGATTGATGTGATTATCAATCTGGCGCCCTTTCATCCTCAACTTGTTGCTAGGGCAAAAAACGAGAATCCTATGACCGAACAAAATCAAAACAAGTGGGTGGAGCGTACAAAGGCTCTTGCTGACGGTCGGGTTAAGGTGCTGAACTATGTTGGTGGGATTCCGAATGATGATGGAAGTCCACGATACTGGGAAGATGGTGCTCATCCGACGTGTTTTGGTGTTATTGAGATGTTAAAAGATGGATTTTAGTATTTTAGAATAACGGCATTGCTATATAGGCCAGAACTTCCTAGTAAGTAATGTTTCAACGGACAAGACCAAGTAAGCGATTCCTATTACGAGGGTTGTGGCAATCAGGACTGAAAGAGTCTCGCTAGTCGAGTACCCAATGCCTTTCATGATTATTACGCCAATATACTGGTGAACAAGATAGAGAGGATATGTAAGAAGTCCCAACTTAAGAGTAATTTGATTTTCCTTGACCTGAATAGGGCCACGTAAAATCAAGAAGAATATGGCCAGAAAGGCTGCTATCGTAAGATTGTAGATCCAAGCTGAGTAATAGGCTTGGTGTAAGTTCTCATTTAAGATCGAAATCTGATGATTGCCTTCGAGAATGGTCAAAATATAGGCGATCAAAAAAGTAGCATAAGAAATTTTTGAAAGTCGATTTTGCCACCAGAGATAGAAGATCGATCCCATGGCAAAATAAGGTGCATAACTTCCCAATAGGAAGTTTAGGTTCTTGTCTTGGTCACCAGGCAAGATAGTAAAGAAAGTTACGGCCAAGATCCAAATGAAATAAATCAGTTCAATTTTTTTGATTCCTTTAAAAATCAGAACCAAAAATATAAAAAGGTAGAACTTAATCTCAACAAAAATGGACCAATAGGCGCCATCAATCGGGTATTCCCTAAGAATGTCCGAAAGTAAGGTCATGTTTATAAAATATTGAGACCAGGTCGGGTGGTAAATTGGAGCACCGAAAAGCAAAGTTAAAGTAAAAGTTAATGTGCAAGAGATCCACAAGGCAGGGCAAATACGTTTAGCTCTGGATGCTATGAATGTCTTAGCCGATCTTTTTTCCGCAGACATTAGGATGACAAAGCCGCTAATGATGAAAAAAAGTTGAACACCAAGGAATCCGTAGCGCGTGAATATATCCAAACTAGGAAAAGTTCCCGGAGGGATATGATGGATTAGAGGCTCTCTGAATGTGAAATGATATAGCAAAACGAAGACTGCCGCTATGACTCTAAGAATATCTAGTTCGGGAAGACGCGACTTTACAGATTTTATATCCACCATAGCTATTCGAACTCTTCAAGTAGCTTATAAAGCTTTGGCAAAATATTTTGAATTGAGAAGTCATTCGCTCTTTGAAGTGACTTTTCTTTAAAAGCTACCACTTCAGCGGGATTTGCCAGAAATTCTTCAATAAGATCTGCCAATGCAATCGAATCTTGCATTGGATATATTTTTCCATAAGCTCCATTTCCAAGAATTTCGGCAGGACCCACAGGGCATCGGCTGGCAATTACTGCCTTTCCCAAGCTCATTGCTTCGACAATAACCAAGCCGAATCCTTCTCGGTGGGCGGAGTGTACAAAGAATAGCGAATTTTTAATCCATGGATATGGGTTTTTTCGTGCACCTAAAAGATGAATAGTGTCATTTAGATTGAAAGTGTCTATTAAAGATTGCAGTTCATTTTTTAAATTACCATCGCCAATAATGTAATGAGTATATTTAATTCCTCTATCCTTGAGTATCTTTGCGGCTCTGATGACGGTTTGAAAATCTTTACCTGGTACTAGTCGTGCGACTGAGACTACATAATTATTCTTCATCAGTTCTTGATCTGTCGCTGAAATATTTATGTCGTTGGCACCAGTTCTAATTCTGTCGAAATTAAAGGGATTAGGAATGATATAAAGTTTCCTTTTCAATGAAGGAAAAAGAGACTCCATTTGTTCCCTCATTTCTTCGCAAAGGACCACTATCCTTTTGTAGTGACGAATTCTCAGCAAATACTTTGTGCGCTCCATGAACCCCATATGAGACTTATCGCCATGCATCCAAAGAATGACGTTTTCATTTTTAAATTTGGATGTAACCTTGTCTAGGACGGGCGAGAAGTCGATAATGATTTTAGGGGCATCGATTTTTGCTAATATGTCTTTCAACCGAGCGACCAGAAGTTTCCGAAACGAAGAGGTCACGTGAATTTTTTGACTCACTTCCTCGGCACCGAAAAGATGAATAACTTGAATGCCAGTGGGAATTGAACTTAAAAGAAAGTTCTTGTCACCCAAGTCATCGCGAATGACCAGAGTAGCATCGTACTTTGACAAGTCAATGCCCTGAAGATATTCGACAAGAACGACCTCAGCTCCGCCATATGATAGATGCTCTGTTAGAAAAACTAAATGCTGTGTTTTCATCTGCAAGATCATCGTAAGGCTAATTGGTGGGCCAGGTCAACCGAACGTCAGGTTTAGTTCAGAAGGGCTCTTTTGTGAGCAACTGAGAGCCGCTATTAGTCTCTCGATGGAGATGAAAGAAGGTAGTTTAGAAGTATTCACTACCAAAGCAACTATTTTACCTTAAAAGAGTGCTGTATTTCCAAAGTATACCCGGTGCACATACCAACAAACAGCAGTAAGTAGGCTCTGGATTCATGAAGCATCATCGGACATTCCGTTAGGCCGCTTGCAAGATAGGCGATAAGTACCAAAAGCCCCCCAAGTGCGACCTTTCGATCGGTTAGATCCCTCGATGATTTGTATGATTTGAAAAACAGAGCTATTCCGAGAGTAAATGCGGAACAATAAGCGATGAAGCCAACTAATCCACTGCCAGCCAAAATTTGTAGAAACTGGTTGTGTGCATGTGAAACGAAGGTTTCACCACTTAACCCAAGCTTTGTATAGTATTCAGGAACTAGACGAACATTCTCATAAAAACCAACCCCGAAAAATGGGTGGTCTTTAAAAATGTTCCAATTTACATTCCAAATTTGTAGGCGAAGAGCGGAGGAGTTGCCCTTCTCAATTTGGAATGAGTACATCAGTCTTTCTTTAAAGCTAAAAATATTAAATAAGAAAAAGATCAAGAATAAAAAGGGAAGTGTCAAGAGGCTCAGCTTGAATTTACTATTTTTGATTAAAACAAAGAGGGCGAAAAGAGTTGCGGCCACGCCAATCCAAGCACTGCGAGTAAATGTTCCATAGGTAACTAAAGAAAAAATGAGTATTGTAAAAATATTTTTCTTATTGAAAGTTCTTTCAGAAGTGATGTTGACGACCTCCCAGGCTAGGATGAATGCCAACGGTAGGATGATTGCCAGTGAGAAGTGATTTGGATTATGATAGAAACCACGTAAACGCTCAATGCCACCGTATAAATTGTCTCCCATTGGGTGGTAGTACTGCCAGACAATAGATAAGATGAGAAGTACAGTTAGTGCGAAGAATCCGTTAGCGATTACTTTGTTGTTGAAAGAAATGTATCTACCAAGTGTGACAAATGAATAAAAGGACAAGATCCAGCGTAAGCTTAAAATATCATCCCATTGGTCTTTTTGCATTGGTGAATTTTGTGAGTAGCCAATAAGGTTTGCGACGATCCAAACTAAAATACAAACATTAGCCAGCCCTAGTTTTTCAATGAAAAGGCCCGCGCTTATTTTTTTTGTTTTTTGAAATCTGATGTAAATCGCAAGTACAAAACTTAACACGAAGATAATATCTGACAGGTTCCATTTGATTAAATTTAAATAGAGGCCACTAAAAAATAAAATGGAAGCTAGCATCCCGATTTTTGCTTTGTATATGCCTGAAGTACTATTTGCGGGTCGAGAGTTCATGAGATGCGGACCTTTCGCTGCAGCAGCTTGATTTTATCGAACAAGCTGGTTCTTATGAGAAGAGCAGCAGTATCTTCTGGATGCAATGACAGAGAGTTTTAAAAAAGATGAAAGGAGCACGAGGATAATGACTAAGTCCATAGAGCGCAAATTTCTTAAATAGAGGGCGACGCCCAAGAAAAAAAGAGATGCTGCGTAGAGAGTCACTGAGACTTTGACATGAGAGAGTCCCATGTCAATAAGTAAATGATGAATGTGGTTTCTATCGGCAGAGAAAGGATTGCGCTTCTTAAATAGGCGATAAATGAAAACACGCGTCATATCAAGCAGTGGAATCAAAACAGCCGCGATGGCAACTCCAGGCGCTGCCTTGATATAAAGTGCTGAGTTTTCAACTCCGGGCATGCGATTTCCCTCAATAAATTTAATTGCCAGGATAGATATGATAAACCCAATGATCATGGAGCCGGTATCGCCCATGAAGATCTTCGCGTGATTGAAGTTAAAGAAAAGGAAGCCAAGTAGTGCGCCAGCTAATGAGAAAGCCAGGGTTGAAAGCGAAAATGAATTTGTAAGCGCGAACCAAACTCCAAAAAAGATACTTGATATCAGGCCGAGACCGCCGGCAAGCCCATTGGCGCCATCAATGAGGTTAAATGCATTTATAAGCGAAACGATGATAATAATGGTTAGAACAATTCCAGTTGGCTCTGAGATCGCCCCAATTTCAAACATTCCCCAAAGGTTTGTTAGGCGCAGATTTCCCAAAACTGTTAATAAAGCCGCACATCCAATTTGTACGGAGAGCTTCTTCCAAGGGGCTAAAAGAAGGATATCATCTTTAACGCCAGCAAAAAACAGCAAAACCAAGGCCGGAATCATGAAGTGAATTTCATCAGTTCTTAAGAAATCTGAGAAAGACGAGAAAGCAAAAGTGGTTCCTGCAAAAATAGCAATTCCACCAAGTGTTGGTGTTTTTTTGCTATGAATTTTTCTCTCGGAATCTGGCTCATCCATAAGATGCTTGAGATCAGCAACGCGGATGATAATTGGAATTGAAAATACCGCGATAGCAAGCGAGGTTAAAAATGGTAAGACTGTATAGAAAATCATAATAATTTATAAGTTTGTTAACATCAGCTAGCAATTTATTTCGGGTTCTTCAGTTTGTTCTGACGTTGGGCATCAGGAGGTTTTAACTCAGTTCTTTAAATATATTCATCATTCTCAGGGCGAGTTGATTTCGATCGTAATTCTGAGCCAATTTGCTAGCCCCATTTGCAAGTTGTTCGTAAATTTCTGGCTGCTTGATCTGGGCCAGTGTTGAAATAAATTGTTGCCTGTTTTCTGGCTCATAAAACAAACCACTTTGATATTTTTCTATGAGATTTCGAGCTTCTCCATCAACACCTAGGAGAATAGGTTTTCTCATCGCGGCATTTTCAAAGATCTTAGATGGCAAAACTCCTTTGAATGTTTCTGATTTTCGCAGAGAAACGAGGGCGACATCAATCAAAGAGATATAGTGCGGGATCTGATCTTTTGGGACGGCATCCAAAAATGTAACATTTTTAAGCTTTAAATCCTGTGCTTGTTGTTTCAGGGAAGCTTTCATTGCTCCGTCGCCGATAAAGAGAAAGTGAATACTGGAATCTTTGAGCTCTGATATGGAATTCAGAATAAAATCTAAATTATGAGCCATTCCGTGAGTACCGATATATCCGACAATCCATTTACCGTTAAGTTCGAGGCTGTTCAGAAGATTCTGGGGTTTGGGTTGAGGTTGAAAATGACTTAAATCGACGCCATTGGTTATGATTTCGATCTTTTGAGAGGTAATTCCTCTGCGAGTGAGATTTTCTTTGAAGGAATCAGTTACCGCAACGATTTTATCGGCATCACGGTATAAAAAGAGTTCTATTTTTTCTAAGAGACCGATGATTCTATCAGAACCGACGGCGCCTACGCTTTTGATCGACTCGGGCCAAATATCACGGAGTTCAAAAATCCAAGGTTTTCTTTTTAACTTAGAGAGTAGATAGCCGCTCCATGTTGTGAAAAATTGTGGAGATGTAGCAACAATAAGGTCTGTTTTTATGAAAAGGCCCGCAATAAATGATAACAAAGCAAAGCTGAGGTAGTCTAAAACCCGCTTGAGGAACCCCTCGTTGGCGGTCATATAAGACCAGACGCGGACAACGCGAACCCCATCAATGTACTCGGATTGATATAATCTATTTGTATATCCTGGGAATACTTTTCCTGAGGGGAAATTGGGGAAGCAGGTGATAACAGTGACTTCAATCCCATTTTTAGCCCAAAAACGACAGTGTTCAAATGTTCTAGTGGCAGGTGCGTTTACCTCTGGCGGGAAATTGTCGGTCAGAAAGAGCAGCTTAATACGGTAGTCCTTGCGCTAAAATTTTCAAAATAATATTAAAGCGAAGTCAATCGCTCAAGGCAAGGTTTCGATCTGGTTACGTTGCATCAAAGTGCTGTCAAAACAAAGCCTTGCAGATATTCTTCACTTGGCTAAATGCAAATTTTGGCGTTATCGTCTGTTTCTTAAAAACAGAATATTCTTATGAAGGGTCCCAGTGAAAAAGAAGATTTGTATTGTTGGCTTGGGGTATATCGGATTGCCCACTGCTGCGTTACTTGCGAACCGTGGCTATAATGTTTTTGGGGTTGATATAGTTCAAGAGGTTGTCGATATAATTAATCAAGGGCGTATTCATATCGTTGAGCCCGAATTGGACACGTTTGTGCGCGCGGCAGTTAATAGTGGAAATCTTAAAGCCGCCACACTGCCAACAGAGGCAGATATCTTTATTTTAGCGGTTCCGACACCCTTTCATCCTTCGTTAGCAGAGAACGAGGCGCCTAAGCCAAATTTAGACTATGTCTTTGCGTCGGCTAGATCAATTGTTCCTTATTTGAAGCCAGGATGCCTGGTTGTTCTTGAGTCAACGTCTCCAGTAGGCACAACTGATATGATTTCTAAAATGTATGCTGAAATGGGCGTTGATATATCGCAAATTCATTTAGCGCATTGCCCGGAGCGTGTTTTGCCCGGGCATATCATGAAAGAGCTCGTCGAGAATGATCGCATCGTTGGTGGGGTCCGTCCTGAATCTACTCATCTCGTGGCAGAGTTCTACCGTACTTTTGTTACGGGCGAGGTCTTAGAGACCAACGCTCGCACTGCAGAGATGGCCAAATTAACTGAAAATAGCTACCGCGATGTTAACATTGCATTTGCCAATGAGCTTTCTGTTCTTTGCGATAAGTTTGAAATCAATGTGTGGGAGTTGATTGGCTTAGCGAATCGTCATCCTCGCGTAAATATTCTGAATCCAGGTTGCGGGGTGGGCGGGCATTGTATCGCAGTCGACCCTTGGTTCATTGTTGATGCAGGGGCTGGTGCAGCGAAGTTGATCGAGACCGCGCGTCGTCAGAACGATTTCAAAAGTGAATGGGTTATTGAAAAGGTAAAAAATGCGGCGATGAGTTTTGAGATGAAAAATGGACGCAAGCCGAAAATTGCGTGCATGGGGCTAGCATTCAAACCAGATATTGATGATCTTCGCGAGTCTCCGGCCCTGTATATTACCACGACTCTGCTTAGAGAAGGCTTGCAAGTGTTTGGAGTTGAACCAAATATCGGAAAACATATTAGAATTGAATTGATGGACTATCAAACGGCTGCAAACAGTTGCGATCTTTTGGTATTCTTGGTTGGGCATAAAGAATTTAAGACGCTGGAAGTTCAGCGTTCTCAAGTTCTGGATTTCTGCGGTATTTTTCGTGAGGGATTGAAGTAATGAATCTTAAAGGTAAAAGAGTTCTAGTGACAGGGGCGGATGGCTTTATTGGGTCGCACCTGACTGAAATGTTAGTTGCTGCAGGTGCAAAGGTCAGGGCGCTAAGCCTCTACAACTCATTTAACTATTGGGGATGGCTTGAAGATATCGGCTGTCTTAAAGATATCGAAGTTATTTCTGGTGATGTTCGTGATCCACATTTTTGCAAAAAAGTGACTAAAGATATCGATGTTGTTTTCCACTTGGCTGCATTGATTGCTATTCCATATTCTTACCTGGCTCCTGATAGCTATGTTGATACGAATATCAAAGGAACTTTGAACATTTGCCAAGCGGCTCTTGATAATGGGTGTTCGAAGGTTATTCATACATCGACCAGTGAAGTCTATGGGACAGCTCAGTATGTTCCGATCAACGAGGAACATCCGCTCAGTCCACAAAGTCCTTATAGTGCTTCTAAAATTGGTGCGGATGCGATGGCAATGAGCTTTTATAACTCGTTCAATTTGCCATTAGTGATTGCTCGTCCTTTTAATACCTATGGACCACGTCAGTCTGCACGTGCGGTAATTCCGACAATTATTACTCAGATCGCCGCAGGAAAAAAACAAATTAAATTAGGGGATGTGGCTCCAACTAGGGACTTTAACTATGTTGAAGACACGTGCAGTGGCTTCATTGCACTCGCAGAGAGTGATGAGGCGGCAGGAAAGACTATTAATATCGGATCGAACTTTGAAATCAGCGTTTTCGATACGATCAAAATGATCAAAGAGATTATGAAAAGTGACGTTGAGTTGTTGGTCGATGAAAGTAGATTCCGACCGGAAAAATCTGAAGTGTTTCGACTTTGGTGCGACAACAGCAAGATCGAAGCCTTAACGGGCTTCAAACCGAAATACACAATAAAGTCAGGTTTGGAAAGAACAATCGAGTGGTTCAAAGATCCGCGCAATCTCTCTAAATATAAAGTAGATATCTATAATGTTTGATGATGTACGAGCATTCATTCGCAATCTTTATCCTGAAAAAGACTTCATCGCTCTTCATGAGCCGTACTTCGCCGGTAATGAAAAAAAATATGTCTTAGATTGTATCGATTCGACCTATGTTTCCAGTGTTGGTAAATATGTAGATCGCTTCGAGCAGATGATGGCGGATTTTACGGGAGCAAAATATGCCATCGCGACTATGAACGGTACGGCTGCTTTACATGTTGCGCTGATGCTTGTTGGTGTTGGTCGCGAAGATGAGGTTATTACTCAGCCGTTAACCTTCGTTGCAACTTGTAATGCGATTGCCTATGTGGGGGCGAAGCCTGTTTTTGTCGACGTTGATCGCGATACTTTAGGGATGAGTGCACAAAGTTTAAAGGATTTTTTGCATCAGCATGCAGTTTTGAGGGATGGAGCATGTTGGAATAGAATTAGTGGTAAAAAGATCTCTGCTGTTTTGCCGATGCATACTTTTGGTCACCCTTGTCGTATTGATGAAATCGCGGCGCTCTGTGAAGAATATAAAATTCCGTTGGTAGAGGATTCTGCCGAAAGCCTGGGCAGCTACTATAAGGGAGTACACACGGGACGTTTCGGAAAGGTAGGTGTGATGAGCTTTAATGGTAATAAGACCATCACAACTGGTGGAGGCGGTATTGTTATTACCGATGATCCGGTTCTGGCGAAGCGGGCAAAGCACATGACGACAACTTCGAAGCGCCCTCATCCCTACGAGTATGTTCATGATGAGGTTGGCTATAACTATCGCCTTCCCAACATCAATGCGGCCTTAGGATGTGCTCAGTTAGAGTCTTTGCCGTTAATTTTGCAGAATAAACGTGAGTTAGCTAAAAAGTATCAAGTGTTTTTCTTAAAACATGAGATTAAATTTGTGAGTGAACCATCAAATGCACAATCTAATTTCTGGTTGAATGCTATTTTGCTAGCTGACGAAACGCAGAGAAATTCATTTTTAGAGGAAACGAATTCTCACAAGGTTATGACACGTCCAGTTTGGAAGTTGATGAATAGACTCGAAATGTATAAAGACTGCTTCTGCATGCCTCTGGTGAATTCTGAATGGATTGAAGAGCGTCTCGTGAACATTCCTTCTAGTTGTTTTTTTCAGAGTTCTTAGTGATGAATTTCTTTGCTGATCTCTATTTTCAAAAGAAATACTCCGAACTCTATTTGAACAAGGGGGAGAGTGTATTCGAGTTCAAGTATCAAGAAGCTAGCTTTGTTTTTAAGAATATCTCTATAAAGCGACCCATTTACTCTATTGGAACCAGGAAACTGGCAGAGCTTTACTTTGATCTTGAAACTGCTTACGGTTTCGGTGGTTTTTGCACAAATAATTCAGACCGTGATTTTTTAGGTCGTGCGATGCAGGCATATCAAGCAAGGTGCAAGAGCGAGAATATTATCGCAGAATTTCTACGCTTTCATCCCTTCAATGAATTCCCGCAGAATTTTGCAGATAATTTGGATTTTGCCAGGTTTGACCGCTCGACTGTTTTTATTGATTTGCAAAATAGTAAAGAAGATCGTTGGACTCGCTACGGGCAAACGACTAGAAATATTTTACGAAAGTGTGCTGGATCCTTAGAGGTGCAAGAGTCCAATGATATTGAGAGGTTTATTGAACTGTACTATCGAACGATGGATAAGAATGCGGCAGCAGGCTTCTATTATTTTGGGAGAAGTTATTTTGAGAGTTTGCTTGCTCTAGATGAGGTTAAACTTTTCGCTATTAAACATGAGGGTGCCATAGTTTCTATGGCTTTCATTATTTTTGGCGAAGAAATTGCTTACTATCATCTTTCGGCAAATCACGAAGAGTTTTACTCTTTAAACGCCAATTACTATATGCTGGATGAAGTTTCGGAGATTGTGCGCAAGGAGGGGAAGAAAGTTTTTTTTCTAGGCGGTGGTAGAACTCCGGAAGTTAATGATAGTCTATTTAAATTTAAGTCCAAGTTTTCTGACTGCCTGCAACCATTTTGGATTGGTGGGAAGATTTATAATCATGAAGTCTTTGCAGAATATATGCAGGTTTTCAATGAGCAGTTTCCAGAAAAAGTTAATCTTAAAATGTTCTTAAAATATCGCGGAGCGGTTTGATGAAAAATAAAGTGTTTATTATTGCAGAGGCGGGCGTAAATCATAATGGAAGTTTTGATTTAGCGATTAGGCTTTGTGATATTGCTAAAGAAGCTGGGGCAGACGCGGTGAAGTTTCAAACTTTTAAAACTGAAAAGCTTCTTACAAAAAAAGCTAAATTGGCTGAGTATCAAAAAAACGCACTTGGAGAAACTTCCGATGGACAGTTTGATATGATCAAGAAGCTGGAGCTCAGCTATGACCAGTTCGGTGCGATTAAAGAGCATTGTGAAAAAATCGGCATAGAGTTTATGTCTACTCCTGATGATGATGATAGTCTCGAATTTTTGGTGAATTTAGGAATTCGCCGTCTGAAAATTGGGTCGGCCGAGATTACTAATGTGCCGTTCTTGCGTAAGTTTGCTAAGACAGGCTTGCCTCTCATTGTTTCTTCCGGAATGGCGGATTTGATTGAAGTTCTGGCTGCCAAAGAGACTTTGGTTAAGGCGGGAGCAAAGGCGGAACAACTAACTTTCCTTCATTGTAATACCGAATACCCAACTCCAATGAGAGACGTGAATTTGCGAGCGATGTTGACGATGAAAGAACATCTCAAAACAGAAATTGGCTATTCTGATCACACTTTAGGATTAACCGTTTGCACGGCGGCAGCGGCTCTTGGAGCGACCGTTCTTGAGAAGCATTTCACTATCGATACATCTATGGAAGGTCCTGATCATCAGGCGTCATTGACACCTCAACAATTGAAAGACTTAGTTCAAGCTGTTCGTGATGTTGAAATTTGCCTTGGATCGGATGTAAAGAAAGCCAGTCCTTCGGAGGAAAAAAATAAAGCGATCACTCGCAGGTTGATTGTTGCAAGCAGGCCGATTCAAAAAGGAGAAATCCTTTCCGACGAGAATCTAACAACAAAAAGAGCACCGACTGGCATTTCTGCCAATCAGTGGGATCTAGTTATTGGAAAGAAAGCTTCAAAAAACTATGAAGAAGATGAATCTATTTTTGAACACTAAAGGATAGTGGGTCCTCTTTTTTTGCGAGAATGTCCTTAAAATTGTGCGTTTTGATTATTTCATAGGCACGTTGCGAGGACTGACCATCACCGTAGGGATTTTCGAGGGACTGAATCAGCTGTAAATAAGCAGGAGATTTTATTTGCTCAAAAGCTTGTAAGATACTTGTTTTGTTATTATCGCAGAAAATGACATTGCCCGCACTGTAACGTCCTCGTTGGCGTTGTCCCACATTGATAACCTTAATTTTGCAAGAAGCTGCTTCGACAACTCCAGCACTTGAGTTTCCAATCATAAGGTCGGCATTTCTCATAAGATTAACAAAAGTCTCACGAGGCAAGTTTTGGAATTTATAGAAATTCTCTGTGTGTTGATATTTGTTGATGATGGACAGAATCTCTTTGCTTCCAGAGTCAACATTCGGAGAATTGCAGAAGATCGCGTATCCTTCTGTCTTCAAGGATGTGATGATGTCTTCCATGTGTTGCCCACTTTGGGCTTCTTCGTTGGACATTGGATGATAGGTTAAGAGAGCATATTTTTGAGGCCATGATCCTTTCAATCCCAGCGCGATTTTTAGGTCGTCTTTACTCATGTGTTTTTCAGCAATCAGCTTATCAATGGCTGGGCTGCCGATTTGGAAAATTCGTGACGGGGGTTCGCCCATCTTTAGGAGGCGCTCTTTATGCTCAAGTGTAGAAACAAAGTGAGCGGTCGACAGCTTTGACGTCGCATGGCGAACAGAGTGATCAATGTGGCCATCAGAGGCATGGTCTCCGCCAAAAAAATGAACTCCAGGAATTTGCAGATATGTTGCAATGAGCGCTCCTGCAATAGCGTCTTCTCGATCGGCGCAAAAGATAACGACTTCAGGAGAAAAATCATTGATAGAGTGCAGGGAGTTTTCCATAAGTAGGGCAGCTGATTTTAGGCGGGCAGCCTTGCTATCGCTATCAAACAAAGTTTCTATTTTCGTTAAAATAGGGATCATATCGTGTTCAATTTCTTTAACTGAATAGCCATAAGTTTTGGAGAGGTGAGTTCCGGAAACAAGCAAGCGAAAGTCAATGTCAGGGTCTGCGGCTAGGAGCTTATAGAGATAGCTCAGGAGATCATAGTCCGAGCGAGTTGCAGTCATGGCTAAGATTCTTTTTTTGTGTGACATCGGGACCTCAATGTTGTTTGAGTTTCTAAAATAACGGGCTCTTCTCTCGTGGTCATCATGAGCTTTATAGTGACGCGTCAAATCGTGTCTCTTTGATGGAAAAAAGGTCCCAGTGCCGATAAACTGTCTCAGATATTTGTCCATTTTCATTGAAGATTGAGGAAAATCCAGGTGCAGAAAGTTTTTGGAGGAGATCTTCCAGTTGAGCCATCGCTAGATGTCTTTTTCACGGACTCGGGTCGGTCTTCGTTGCGTCTATTTGTCAGAAATTTTCGCGATAAAAAGTTTTTGATTCCGGACTTTCTTTGTAAGGTGATCTTGGATATTTTGAAAGATGAAAAGGTAGACTTCGAGTTTTACCACATTGATCAAAATCTTTCCTTCAAGGTAGGTGATATTGACAGGCAAAAGTTTGATATCTTTTATCTGATTAACTACTTTGATCAAACTCCCATTAAGAAAAGCCAATTTTTGGATGGCAAAATTCTTCTAGAAGACTGTGTCTTTCAACTGAACTTCGAAAACAGGTTGGATGCTAAGCAGTGGTACGGATTTAACAGCTATCGCAAGATTACTGAGATGGCTGATGGTAGCTTGGTAAAGACCAATCTAGAAATTTCAAAAGACTGGCATGCGGGGGAAGCTCCCTTTGTTAAAGAGCGCTACCATGCAAAAGAGCTGAAGAGTTTTTTTGTAAAGAATGGCGAAGGCAGCGAGGCTGCTTATCTGGAGCTTTTTAGGAAAACAGAGGAAGCTTTAGACCGACAAACGCAGATCTATGACATGTCTCAAAGAAGCCGGTCAATTTTGATTGATAAGATGGCGCATCTTAACAATGATCTTGTTGCTCGATTGCGCAATCGCGATGCACTTCAATCATTTCTTGGTGAGTGGTCTTTGATTAACAACGTCCAAGACCCGAGTTTTTTCGTTATTAAGACCAAGAATCGAGATGAGTTGAGAAGTTATTTGAGAAAAAAGAATATTTTTTTACCGATTCATTGGCCACATTTTGGTGTCGATAATATTCTCTATAATGAAATTATTTCAGTACCACTTTTTTCTTATTATTCTGTGCAGGATATGGAACTTGTTGGAAAGCTGATTCAGGAATTTTTAAATGATAAAATTTGAAAAACTTTTTTTGAAAATGACTTCAACGATTCGCGAAGCTCTTCAGGTTATTGATGAGGGGGGGCAGAAAATTGCATTGGTTGTTGATGACCAGCGTGTCCTTTTGGGAGTTGTCAGTGATGGTGATATTCGAAGAGGTTTGTTAGCTGGTTTGCAAATTGATTCACCGGTTTGGGTTGTCGTTAATAAGTCTCCGATTTCATGCCTTTGGTCTGATAGCAAAGATAAGATTATCGATATTGGTATGAAGAAAAGGGTTCAGCAAATTCCTATTCTTGATGAAGGTGGGCGTATTGTTCGTCTTGATGTGATTGAGGATTTGCTAAAGCCAAAGTTAAAACCTAATAAAGTTGTTCTGATGGCTGGAGGTTTAGGTACAAGGCTTCGTCCTTTGACAGAAACGGTTCCAAAGCCGATGTTAAAAGTTGGCAACAAGCCCATTCTTGAAACTATTGTTGAAGGTTTTCAGCGCTATGGCTTTAATGACTTCATTTTTTGCGTAAGTTACAAGTCTCATATTATCGAAGAGCATTTTGGTGATGGCAGTAGGTTTGGCGCACACATCGAATACCTTCATGAGAAAAAAAAGATGGGTACGGCAGGCCCCTTGAGTCTTTTAACTGAAAAATTAACTGAACCATTCATTGTAATGAATGGAGATCTTTTAACTAATGTCGACTTCGATGCTTTTTTTCAAACACATCTTTCTTCCAATGTTGTTGGAACGATGGGAGTGCGTGAATACGACTTTCAAGTTCCATATGGTGTGGTGAATCTTCGCGATGGACAAATTACTTCTATTGAAGAGAAGCCAGTACATCGGTTTTTTGTTAGCGCGGGAATGTATGTGTTGTCTCCTAAGGTTTTGCAACATATCCCGAAAGATGAATATTATGACATGCCGTCATTGTTTAACGCCCTTTCCAATAGTAACGCTAAGACAGGTTCGTATATTATTAAAGAGTACTGGCTTGATATCGGTAGAATGAGCGATTATGAGCGCGCTCAAGCTGAATATGTTGATGACGTAACATCAAGAAATTCGAATAAAGGTAAATGAGAATGTTCAAGGGAAAGAGTTTTCTAGCTATTATTCCCGCGCGCGGAGGAAGTAAAAGACTTCCTGGTAAAAACGTGCGCTTGCTTGCTGGAAAGCCCCTAGTGAACTGGTCCGTAGAGGCGGCTTTAAGTTCCAAGTATGTCGATGAGGTGTTAGTTTCGACCGACAGCACTGAGGTGGTTGAGGCTGCCCGAGCCGTCGGAGTTTCAGTTCCATTTGTACGGCCGGTTGAGTTGAGTAGTGATACGGCTTCAAGCTCTGATGTGATTCAACATGCTCTTGATTTTTATCGCAATGAACAAGGAAAGATCTTTGACTACGTGATTTTACTGCAGCCTACTTCGCCCTTGCGAACAGCCGAGGATATTGATTCTGCCATAGAATTATTGAGCCAGAAAAAAGCGGATGCGGTTATTTCGGTTTGCCCTATGGAACATTCGCCGCTTTGGTCCAATATTTTACCGGAAGATCTCAGTTTAGGGAATTTCCTTAGAAGTGAAGTGCAGGGAGTACGAAGTCAGGACTTGCCAACTTATTATCGCATAAATGGAGCTATCTATATTTGCGATATGAAAAGATTTACCTCTGAGAAGACTTTGTTTTTGAAAGAGAATATTTTTGCGTTTGTAATGAGTTCGGAGAAGTCGGTAGACATTGACACACTTACAGACTTTGCTCTGGCAGAGGTTCTGATTTCTAAGAGCCGTACCGAATGATTCGAAAGATTGCTGGAAATGTTTTTATTTATGGTTTTGTAAATGGGCTGAAATCTTTGGTGCCATTTATTATGCTACCGATACTGACTCGCTATATTTTGCCAGCCGAGTATGGAGTCCTAAATTTGACGGACACATGTATTCTATTTTTGTCGCCATTGCTATTGCTGAACGTAAACGGGGCAATCAGCGTCGAGTATTTTAAGTTGTCGGGGGAAGATTTTAAAGCTTATGTTTTAAATGCTTTACTCGTGACATTGATTTCGTTCTTACTATTTTGTGTGGTCCTTTTCGTCGTTAAAGATACTTTATCGGGACTGATCGGTATTCCTTCTTCATTGGTCTTACTTTTACCGTTGTTTACCTTTCTTCGAGTTATCAGCAGCATTGTTCTAGTCATTTATCAAGCATCAGAGAAACCGTTAAAATTCGGGATATTTTCAATCTTTCAAACTCTTGTAGATTTTGGTCTGTCTTATGTTTTTGTAGTTATTCTGGGGAAAGGGTATTTGGGTCGAATTGCAGGCATTTACGGTGCATTTGCGGCATCCTCAGTGGTTGGGCTTGTTGTCCTTTATAAAATGGATATTTTTTCTAAGCCAAAAACTTTGAAGTTTACTAAGAATATCTTGGATTTTGGATTGAACCTTATTCCTCATTCTATCGGGGGCGTCATTTTGGCGATGGCTGATAGGCTTTTTATTTCTCATTATTTGGGAACTGAGGAGGTTGGATTCTATAGTGTGGCTTATCAAGCTGGCGCCGTGATGCTTTTGCTGGGTACGTCTGTGAATCAAGCTTGGGGGCCGACTCTTTTCAAGTTGTTGAAGAAGAAAGAAGATTGGAAGACGATAAAAGAACTAACGTTGGCGGTTGGTGTTGGTTTTGTTATTTTTGCGGGAGTTGTCTTTGCATTGTCAGATTTGATTTTTAAATATTTAATTGCTGAAAAATATTTAAGGGCTCAGGTATTCTTTGGCTATTTGTTGTTAGGTTTTTTATTTCAAAGCCTTTATTTCTTATTCACAAACTATTTGTTTTTTTATAACAAGACCCGCATTTTAGCCGTGATCACATTTGGCGGAGCTGTTCTCAATTTGATTTTGAACTACGTCTTGATTCAAAAGTATGGCACTGTCGGTGTTGCTTATTCAACAGCAATTACTTGGTGCTGCTATTTTATTTTTGTAGCTGTAACTGCTATGAAGCTTCAGAAGAGACAGTATGGCCTCTGATATTGTTGCAAGACTAAAAAAATTGGAATCCGATGCGGGATTTATCGAACGGTTTAGCTGTGTGGAGTCGTCTTCATGGATTGCGATAAAGAACCTTCTTTTACAAACTGAAATGATTGAAGTAAAAGAGGAGTATCCGCATAAGAGGCAACTAGCCTCTTTGCGAGGGTTAATGTTAATTCTTCGTTCGAGTATTTACTATTTTCTGAAGATCTTTAAGTTTCAGAAAAAGAGTATATTTTTAGGTGCAAGCTCGGGCCTGTTTTTCAATAACGGTCAAATTTTGGATTCATATTTTCCTTATTCCGAAGTAGATCCAAAGAGCGTTTTTTACATGTTAAATTGCGCTGATTTTGATCACCTTACAAAGATGAAGTCTTATTTTCGAAACCACAAGATTGTGATGGAGAACTTTTTAGTAGGTCCGATTAAAGTTATTCTTGGAAGACTTTGGGCAGAAGCAGCTTGGTTTAGTTCGAATAAGCAGCTGGACGCAGCTTATGAAACCATGTCCCGTGAGTTTAGGCTAAGTAAGAAGGCTTTGTATCTAGCTCACTATAAATTTATCGCTGGGAATTGGGCTTTTCGGATATTTTTTGCTCCGCTGAGAATGAATAATGCCTATGTAGTCAGTGCGTACACAAAGTCTGATCTGGTGAGTGCTCTTAAAAGAAAGGGTGTTCATGTCACTGAGATTCAGCACGGTTTTGTGGGAAGAAGTCATCCAGGCTACAATTACAATCTCCCTCAAGGGGTATTGCCGACACCAGATGAGGTATTTGTTTATAACGAGTTTTGGAAAGACGAGCTTGCTCGGGCAGGCTATTATCAGCCTGCCCAGATTAAGATTACCGGGCGACTGAAATATGACTTGGTTGAGAAAAAGGCGGGTCAGCTCGAGGCATCAATTATTGTTTTCACAGGGCAAGGCGCTTTTTACAATGAAATCTCTCAATTTTTTAAAGAGTCTGATGCAGAGTTAGGGGCTCGCAATATTCAGCTGATATACAAAGCTCATCCCAGAGAAACATCGGAGGACCTGGCGAATTTGGCAAAGGCGATTGCTGGCTTGAGTAATGTTTCAATTTATCAAGGCGAGCATGGGACAGAATTCTTAATAAAGAACTCGTTGGCGCATATTTCGATATTTTCGTCTTGCCATTTTGATGCAATCCACTTCTTAAATAAGACCTTCATTTTAGATGTTATGAAAGATAATTTTTTAAATCCGTACTGTCTAGAGTACCCAGATCAGTATCTTAAGATTTCAAAAATTGATGAAGTAATAAGGATGATATAGAGAATGTTCAAAACTCTTCTTAAGAAAATTTATTTCTGTTATTTCGCGATCACTAAAAGATTTAAGTATCCAACTTGCATCTTACAGACGAACTTTATCCTTCCCGGAGTGAAGCTGGGACGCCATGTGATTATCGAAAATCGATGTAAAGTGTATCGAAATGTTATGATTGGCGATTATACATTTATTAATGAGAATACTAGAATAGATCCAAATACAAAGAGCATCGGTAAGTTTTGTTCCATTTCTCATGACGTGAAAATTGGCATGGGTCCTCATCCCTTGGCTTTTGTTTCGACAAGCCCGGTGTTTTACTCAAAGGCCCGAGGCTTTGTAGGTGCTGACCTTTATGATGAATATGCTGACAAAGGATATACTGAAATTGGCAATGATGTTTTCATTGCCTGCAATGCTGTAGTTTTAGCCGGAGTAAAGATCGGGCACGGCGCCGTTGTTACAGCTAGCAGTGTTGTTATAAAAGATGTTCCTCCTTATGCAGTTGTAGGTGGCAATCCAGCTAAACTTATTAAGTTCCGTTTTGCTGAGGATGAAATTGTTCAGCTGCTAAAAAGTAAGTGGTGGGACATGGATCTTAAGACTTTGCTAAAGTCGCCTGAACAGATGACTTCCGTCAGGAAGTTTATTGACTCTGGGGTTGGTTTAAAATGATCCAAGTACTTAGAAGTGAACCGCAAAATTTGGGGGTTGAATTGCCAATCTTGGCTCGCGAGGCCTATCTTCGCTGTAAAAGTGCGCACTATGGGTGGATTGTTTCCAAGAATTTTATCGTGCCATTTTTTATTGATAAGAAATTGATTTTCAAAAGAATGGTTTTTACCTTTGAACCCGTTATACACAGTCCAGAAGGGGCTGATTTGAATTTTTTTTGGCAAGAGGCGATTCTTGAACTTAAGAAATTGAAACTGGCTGATTTTATTTTTAAGGCGCAATCCAATGTTGTTTTAACATGTGGTCCTCAAGATTCCGTATCTGTACCGTGGGGAACTCTTGAGGTTAATATTCATAGATCTGATGAAGAGATTTTAGAAGCATGCCATGGCAAACATCGGAATGTAATTCGCAAAGCGATTAAAGATGGAGTGAAGGTTCGTTTGGAGTCAAATCCAGAGGTTATTTATCAACATATCCATGAGACAATGCTGCGCCAGAATTTACCCTATTTTCCCTCACAAAGTTATTTAACTTGTCTGAGAGAAGAGCTGCCAAATAATGTTCTTTTTGTCATTGCTGAGTTTGAAGGTAAAATTCAAGGTTGTGCGGTTGTCGTATTCGACTCGTATAGGGCCTACTATATGTACGGTGGTAGTGTAGCGAAGCCATATACGGGAAGTTTGAATCTTCTTCATTATGAAACGATGAAAATTTTAAGAGATAAAGGGGTTCTTGTTTATGACCTGGTCGGAGCACGTGTAAAAGTAGTTCCTGGTAGTAAACAAGAGGGTATTCAGAACTTTAAAATTCGTTTCGGTGCGGAGATGAGAACAGGTATTGCATTTCGATATGTATTCAATCCTATTCGGTACAAGCTTTTTAATTTAAGCGCTAAAGTCTTTTTGGCTCTTAAAGGAACGAAGTATGTGGACCCCATTGATCAGATTAGAAGAGAAATGCAATGAATGAAGTTTATTTTACATTTGATTATGAACTATTCTTTGGTGAGGACTCAGGGACAGTTGAAAATTGTCTTATCAAGCCAACAGAAAGGCTGATCTCGATAGGAGAGAGAACGGGAGCTAAGTTTACGTTTTTTGTTGATGCTGGTTTTTTAATAAAAATGAAAAATGAAATCGACAAGTTTCCCCATCTTCGGAAGGATTTCGAAGCTGTTTCAGCACAGCTCACACAGCTTAGTTGTCTCGGACACTCTATCCAGCTTCATATTCATCCGCATTGGGAAGATAGCTATTACGATGGTCAAAAGTGGGTCAATGTTAGCAAGCGCTATCGCTTGCATGACTTTTCGCAGGAACAGATTTACAATATCGCGCAGCAGTATCGAAATGTGCTTTTGCCATTTAACAACGCCGTCTTTGCGTATCGTGCGGGGGGCTGGTGCCTACAGCCTTTTGATAAAATTCAGGAAGGATTGAAAGCGGCAGGAGTGGTACTCGATAGCTCAGTTTTCAAAGATGGCCTTCTGAAAACACCGACACATTTTTTTGATTTTAGAGGAGCTCCATTTCGCTCCACGTGGCGTTTTCGAAATAATCCAATTGTTGAAGACAAATCTGGGGATTTTATTGAAATGCCGATTTCCTCGTTGTGGGTTTCGCCTATTTTCTATTGGAGATTTTTATTCAGCCGCCTTACGAAAAAAGCCGAGTTTAAAATATTTGGTGATGGCAGAGCAATTGGGTCATCAGCAGTTGATAAAATCAAGATGCTTTTGATTGGTGGTGTGGCTCCTGTGTCTGTGGATGGTTTCAGAGCGGCTCTTCTTAACGGTCAGGCTAGAAGTCTTTTCAGCAAAGGTTTAGATAAACTCGTGGTCATCGGGCATCCGAAAGCTCTTAGCGAATACTCTTTGCTTTGTTTGGAAAAGTTCATCGAGGATAGTAGAAACATTAAATTTCTTGGGTTTGAGCGGAAGCACCTGCTTGGGAATTAAAAAATCGCCCGCTGCTGTTGGTATCTAAGACATCAGAGTAAACAAAGGCTAAAAAGAAAATATCCAAGAAAGATATTCCCCAGAAAATTCCATATTGGGTCATTGAAATCACCAAGAAAGGAAGCAACAGGGTGTATCTTTTAAGCTTGAAACCTATTCCTATAAAGAATAAATACATCAAGCCAATGACCACGCCGCTGGTTGCAAAAATTTGTAAGAATGAATTGTGCGCATGTTGAACAAGTTCCTGTGACTGAATGTAAGACGAGTATTTAACCGAATGATTTCCAAAGAGAAGGTTGTCTTTTATGAAATTAGTAGCGTTCGAGAATATTTCGTCTCGGTACGCAACTGAGTACATGCTGTGAGCCACGAGCACGTTATTGCCATGTTGTATTGACTCGATTGGCCCCAGAGGCCCAATTTGAGATATAATCCAAGGGCCTATAAGCGGACGAAGCAAGAGCAATCCGACATAACTTGCTAATGACACAAGAGTTGGACGTATCCACATTTTAGATTTATTGTTAACAGAAAAGAGTATTAAAAAAAGTATCGTTCCCAAAATTGAACTTCTGTGGAAGTTCAATAACAGAACCGTCATCAATAATGCTGCCCCTAAAAGGTTTTGCTTTGCGCTATTTTCTTTATGTTTCAGAAAGCTGATTAAGATAATTCCAACGAACAATTTATAGCCCATAGAGGGAATACCGTCAGAGAGTCCGATGACTCGTCCAGAATACAAATTAATCTCCCAAAGCATTGATCGAAAATTTGGATCTTGAAAAAAGAAAGAATTGATTCCTAAAAGAAATTGAACAATCGCTAGCAGGCATTCCCCACAAACGAGCCAAAGAAAAAATCTAAGGTCATTTTTATTTAATTGAAGTGCCGCAATGAAGGTAAAAATATACATAATATAGAAAGGTGGTTTCGATACTTGTAGTATGAACGTGCCGCCTAGAAGCTGATTTCCGAGGTTGGCTAGTGCAATCGTTAGCAGTGTATAGAGCCCCCATTTCTGACGGATGTCGAATGTGCGTTTATTAACTACATATCTGCTAAGAGCGATAAATAGGAATAAAGACCAGATGAATATTTGTGAAACCATGAAGATCGTACTTAACCAAAGAACAATTCCTAAAATTGGAGAGTTGAGAGTGGTTACGATAGATTTTGGCAGATTAAGAGATGGAAACGCCTTTCGGAGGCCGGGGGAGCTGATCATGGACACCTTTTGTGAAAGTAAATCGTCGGTCTATTATTTAAAGATCTACCTTTAGTTTAAGTACTATTGCATCTCGAGACTCAAAAGTAATCACGTAATTTTCTAAAATATTTCTGAGATTTCCATAGCCATCCTTGAAGTAAACCAAATAGTTGGGTTTGGGTGAAGCTATGAAGCTCCATTTTCCTGTTGAAAAAAAGTCGTAATTCACTTTATTCAAATTGGCGATTTTCAAGGAGGTTTTTAGGGATGTGTCGGAAAAATCATATCCTTCAAGAAAAAATTGCCGTTCAGCTATAGGGGAACAGTAAAAAAAACGAGGGCTTGTATTGTTTAATTTTTGTTTATTTATCGCAATGAGTGCTGTTGTGGGGGTATTATTTTTGATCCAGCGGCAGGCACTTTGGAAACTGTCTTGTTGAGAATATCGGTTTTTAAAATCACGCGCACTTGACCATAAAGCTGCGACAATAGAAAAAATTAGAAATGTTAACATGAATGGTCGATAGAATTTTTGAAGTATTCTAGAACTGCTTTGGTATGTAAATAGATTTATCCACGCAAACAAGTTGCATCCCAGAATTGCACCAAACGCAAAATAGAGTTCAGAGAGTCCTCTTTGATGGATAATCATAAAAATAAAGCATCCAGATATAACAGTCAGTGTGCCTAGTTCTACAGATGCATTGTTGCTATAAGGTTTTGCTTTGCAAATTCTGTGATTGAAGATGAATGGAAGTAAGGTGGGGCCAAAGAAGAGAATAATAAACGGAATTACCAGCAAGGCCTTCACAATGTTAGAATATTCTGTAGCAAAGTTTAGAAATAGAGGAGTCTGGGTGAGAACCTCAGCAAAAGCGATGCTCATTGTGGATGCAGAAATTTTTGCGAAATAGATCAAATAGGTTGTTACGAAGACTATTGAAGATGTCACCCAGGTTATTAGTTCTATTTTATTGATTTTTTGCTTTGAAAAGATCTTCCAAACAAAAGATAGAAAAACAGTTCCCAGTAATACGACGGCAAAAGGAGCCTTTATTCCTAGACATAAACAGACGCATATAAAATAGGTAAAATAGGCGGCGAGATTTCTGTCATCGCTTGTTTCGATCTTGTAGATTGCAATAAGGCCAGCAAGAAAGACGCCCGTTACTAACTCGATCCCGTTGACGTGATCTAAGAGATGAATTGGGAAAACATTTAAAACAGGATCGTTGAATGTTAAGAATGGAAAGAAATAACTAAAACAAAAGAAAACCCCGAAGCTCGATATAAGTGCGCGAGAAAAGGATTTGAGTTCTCTAGTAAAAAAATCAAGTAGTAGCCAAGAATTTAAAATCGTAAGAGCCGGTCTGATTCCTCCCAGTACATTTTCGAAGAGATTGTCCTTAAATAGAGACGTAAACTTTGCCCATAGATTGTGAATGAAAAAATGATAGCTAAATGAATAGTCAAAAATTCGGGGATCCTTAAATTGATATGGACCATTGAGCTTAAATGGAATCGCGAGAGCGATATGCCATGGGATATCTTGATTTAGTCCCATTGGTTGTTCAGTTAGGTCGTAAAAGTGTCCCACTCGGAGAAAATAGATCGTCAATAATATTGCAGATAAAATGAGTGATGATGAAAAGACTTTGAGTTCTCGTAAAAGGGCTCCGCGTCTCTTTAGAAAAAATATATAAGCAATGCAAGACGGTCCCATAAGGGAAAGCAGAACAATATTTGGAAGAAAAATGAGGGCGCAAAAGAATAAAAACAGTCCTGCACAAAAGTCGTATAGCAACGGGTTTTCTCGTTTTCTGGCAAAAGAAAGCGCGCGAACTGGGAACAAACAGATGCTAGAAATTGCAAAAAAATACTTCAAGGTTATCCAAATAAACACGGCATTCCCTTTAAGAGACTGTTCAAGAAGAATAATTAGGAATATTCCAATGTCCTAAATTCCAATAACAAAGGTTTTAGTATTTATAAGTCGCCTTGCGAAGTCCATAAAAATAGGTCTTAGAGTAAGTGAGTATCGTGTATACTGAGGCGAATGACATTCTGCATTAAAGATGTCTGATGGAAATTTTAAATTTATGACCACTCTTAGATTGGGTGGAGTGAAATTAATTTTGAGTTTGTTTCAATATCCGAGTATCAAATAAGGTTAAATTGAATGTACAAGATTAAAGTAGCTGAGGAAAATCGGTCAGAGATTGGCGCTTGAAACAGCAGTAGCAATAGCAATAGCAATGACAAAGACCAGGTCGCGATTCTTTTTTTTAAACCATTGAGAGTATACAAAAACGATGCCCAGAGAGCCACAGAGTTCCGAAGTTCTTTTAAGTATTATTAGTCCTGTGTATATGGCTGAGAAGTTGGTGGCTCCTTTAGTTGAAGCCATAGATGTCGAGATGGCCCGTTGGGAGTGCACTTATGAAATTATTCTTGTTGAGGATGGGAGTCCTGATAAAAGTTGGGAAGCAATTTTAGAAGTTTCTACTGGCAACCCTCGAGTTAAGGGCCTTAAGCTAAGTAGAAATTTTGGACAGCATAAAGCTATTACCGCCGGACTAAAGGAGGGGCGAGGAGAATGGTTTGTCGTAATGGATTGCGACCTGCAGGATCGCCCTGAGGAAATTGAGGGCCTATACCGAAAGGCATTAGAAGGTTTTGATATTGTTCTCGGGCAACGGGTAGAGAGGCAGGATGGCTTCTTTAAAAAACTTTTTTCTAAATGTTTTTATAAGACTTTGTCGTGGCTAACAGGTACCGAATTTGACGCGACCATTGCTAATTTTGGAATTTACGGAAAGAAAGTAATTAAAGCAATTAACGGAATGAATGAACCCATTCGATTTTTTCCTGTAATGGTGAAGTGGTGTGGGTTTAAGGCAGTCTCTATCCCCGTAAGTCATGATAGTCGACTCGAAGGGAAATCTTCTTACAGTATTATGAAGCTTTGCAACTTGGGATTGGATATTGTTTTAGCATATTCCGATAAGCCATTGAGAATGGTTGCAGCATTGGGAGTTACGATGTCCTTAATTTCCATTTTTATGACTATTTTGGTTGTTGAGAGGGCGTTGACGCATGGATTTCAGGTATTGGGTTACGCGAGTTTGGTTTGTTTGGTACTTTTTTGTACGGGGTTGATTGTGTTCATTCTGGGAGTTGTAGGTTTGTATATAGGAAAAATTTTCGAGTCGACCAAGCAAAGACCAATTTATCTGGTAGATGAAAGGATTAATTTTGAATAAAAAAGTCGCGCTATTCCTAATGACTGAGAAGGGATTGCACGTACTTAGGAGAATTATAGAGGAGTTTCCTCTGCATATAATATCCGAAGTTGTAGTCGCTAGAGACAGGGCTGTTCAGAATGACTTTGTGGATGAAATAGTTGCACTTTGTCAGAAGAATTATATTCGTTGCTCTGATGAGATTCCAAAGACTAATGACAACGTAATCTGTATTGCTGTTTCTTGGAGAACACTCATTTCAATCACAGACGGTCGAAAGTTAATTGTCTTTCATGATTCCTTGTTGCCAAGATATCGAGGATTCAATCCTCTTGTTACAGCCCTTTTGAACGGTGATCGCGAGATTGGTGCAACGGCTCTTTGGGCTTGTGATAAATATGATCGTGGGAAAGTCATTACTCAGAAAAGTAGCGCCATTGATTATCCAATTACTGTACAGTCCGCAATCCAAAGGATCTGTTCGCTTTATGAAGAAATGAGCGTCGAGATCATTCGCGATATGATTAGTGGTAACCTTACGGCTGGAGTTGATCAAGATGATGCACGAGCAACTTATAGTATCTGGCGGGATGAAAATGATTATTGGGTGGATTGGGTCCAAGATTCCTCCTATATAAAGCGTTTCGTCGATTCAGTTGGTTTTCCGTATAAAGGCGCCTGCTCTTATATGGCAGGGAAAGTGGTCAGAATAACCGGAGCGGAGATTTTGCCGGAAATTTGCATTGAAAATAATTCTCCGGGCAAGATATTTGAGCTTGAGAATGGTTGTCCGATTGTTCTGTGTGGCAAGGGTCTATTAAAGATAACGGGTTTAACGAATGAAGAAGGACAGGAGCTTCTTCCGTTGAAGAAGCTTAAACAACGCTTTGCTTCGGAATAAAGCTAAGGATTTAGAATGACTGATTTTCACTATAAAGATGGCATTAACTTTTCTGTGCAAAAAGAAAAGGTGTCATATCCCGCCGCCGCAAATGATGAATATTTTGGTTTTGAAGATAAGAGTTTTTGGTTTCAGCACAGAAATTTGATCATAGCAGAAGTTTTGAAGAAGTATCAGGACAGAAAGTGCCAAGTAATAGATCTTGGTGGAGGCAACGGATTTGTGGCCCAAAAGATTAAATCTATGGGATATCCAGTAACCCTCGTTGAAGCCGGCGGTGGAGTTTACAATGCGAAGAGGCGAGGCATCGATAATCTTTATTGCGTCAATCTTCTTGATTATCAATCTTCAGAAAGTGAAGTGTGTGTCGGACTTTTTGATGTAGTCGAACATTTTTCGAACTCTCAAGTGCTATTTAGTAAAATTTCAGAAAATATTCCTGGCGCTTCGATCCTAATGATGACGGTTCCTGCATACAAATGGCTTTGGTCTGAAGAAGATGATATTGCTGGTCATTTTACGCGTTATACGAAAACGCGCTTGAAGGATGAACTTAATAGAAATGGTTACGAGATCCTTTTTTGCAGCTATTTTTTTAGTTTGCTAATTTTGCCAATTGCTTTATTCAGAAGTTTTCCTTACCAGTTAAAAAAAGCTTTTGATAAAAAAATCGGAGCGCGACTATTGTCAACGGAATCGGCTCATGTCGGTTTCTTTCAAAAGATCATACGAGCCATGTTGAAATGGGAAATTTGGTGCATTTCTCGTGGAATCGCTATTCCTTTTGGCGGATCTATCGTTGTAATTGCTAAAAAAAAGAAAGTTTAAATTAGGAGTCTAGCTTTCTAGGTGTACTGGCTGGGCTCGTTCGACACGGTCTTGAGGGTGATTTAAGCTAGCAAAGGGTGTCGATTTTTACCTAAGCAGCTGAAATCTGAAAGATGCGCCCTGTTCTCTTCGGAGAACAGATTATGTTATAGGGTGGGGCATCATGAGTCAGTTGGAAAAGAAAAAGAGAAAAAGAAGATCGCCAGAAAAAATGATAGAACTGGTATTGGAAGCGAGTGTAGGCGCAGGTCTTGTCTGTCGGCGAGATGGCTTTGCATGGGCCCAACTCTCGGGTGGAAAAGAAGTTTTTGCAATCGGGCATCGTAGGCCTCAAAGATCTAAAGCGCGATTCAAAATAGAAATCAGAACTTGCAGTAGAAAAACTCAAAGCGGAAACAGAATGCCTCGAATGAGCCCTCATAGAAACGCCCATAGCTTCTAGCCTAAAAAAAGCGGTTGTTGGACTGGCTCTTCTCTGGCGCAAGAGTCAGAACTACCTCGGCGGTAGCGGCGGAGAGAAATAAATTACACCACCAGAAGAAAAGCGTACTGAGACTCGCAAAGAAAAACCTTTACAGGGTTTGCCGCAGAATTGCTTATCATCTTGAGAAAAAGGGACAGAGTGTCATTGGAAAAACCAAGGTCACGGAAATCTTGAAGAGCAGCAGGCTCGACAAAAACCAAGAAGCATTTCTCTAGAAGATTGCTCTTGTATGAGCCCTGCCAGATGTAGGGGTATGGGCTGGGACTGGAATGCCGCTAAAGGCAGGTTCTCACTCTGCCTTGTTCTTCTTGATAGGTATTCGCGAAGGATTTTGTTTTTGTCATAAAATTACTTAGTGCCAAGTTTTTCAGCTGTGTCACCTCTGTATGTATAGGAAAACACTATCATGTTTGTGTGGAAAATGTGAGTTGTCTCGATTTAAATATTTTCACTTATTCAGATGGACTTAGTTCTAATTTTGAAATGTTTCTAGAAAAGTCTTTCAGATCACTATTGGGAAGATCTATACTGGTATTTCAATAGGGAAGATAAGCTTGAAGGATATTAAGAGTATTTTTATAGTGAAATGTAAATGGACCACGGCTTGGTTTGGGTTCATATTTATGTATTTCTTCTTCGAAGTACTTAGCAAAGATAACAGCAATCCATTTTATGTAACCACAGAAAGCATCGCAATCGTTTTTGCTTCCTTATTGTTGATGGTAGCGATCGCAGAGGGTGGTTTCTTCATTTTTCGCAACCGAACGTCGTTACAAGTGGCACTGTCTCTTTTCATTTTCATTTATTCAGCATTGGGATTCTATCATTTTAGAACAGACAGCGTTTTTGATTTCTCTATCATCGCAGACCATTGGAAGTTCTTGTTGCACCCTGGGACCTTTAGTCAATCAGCCTCTGTAATCAATAATACCTTCAAAGGCCCGCAAATTTTTTGGACTTGTGTGTTTGTAATCGCTACGTGGTTCATAGTTGGTTATGACAAAGATAAGGCTAGGCAGGGGGCCAAGTGGAGTATTCCTGTATTTATTGGGACGCTAGTGATTTTACTTTTTGTCGTGCCATTTCCTCAGGATGAAGTAACCAGTTTTGCAAAGACAGCTGTATTCCGAATCTTCCCGTTTAAGACGGCATTTCAAGCAAAATATAAACCCAAGGACACTCGCGAATACCCCTTGGTTAGGGAATTTACTGCCACACATGGTGCGAAAGAGCGCCCCCATGTGTTTATCGTTTTCGTTGAATCATTCAATGCCAACTTTGTGGAATCAAAATCACCGAACGGAAAGGAATTCACACCGTTCTATAATTCACTTATTCCGCAGGGTCTGTATTTTGAAAACTTTTACGGCCAGTCTATTCAGACGGGGAGAGCGCACTTCGCAGCCCTTTGTGGTTTAACTTCGAGTGTCTTCGGAAAAGAGTTTTCTGAATTCGTAGGTAATAGATTTCATTGTTTGCCCCAAATCCTTAAAGAAAATGGATATGACACGGTTTTCTCTAAGGCAAATGAAGACGTTCATTTCGACAATACTTTTAACTTCACAACATCTCACGGCTATCGCGTGATGAATTCGATGGGCAAGGGTTGTGAAAAGGAAAAATCTGGCGCATGTTGGGGCTGGGGCATTCATGACGATATTTTCTAT
Organism: Bdellovibrio svalbardensis; assembly: GCF_029531655.1. Lineage (NCBI taxonomy): Bacteria > Pseudomonadati > Bdellovibrionota > Bdellovibrionia > Bdellovibrionales > Pseudobdellovibrionaceae > Bdellovibrio > Bdellovibrio svalbardensis. Next base: position 38,373 of record NZ_JANRMI010000004.1, on the reverse strand, counting down.
AAACGCTTCTTTGAATACCTAGAAGCGAATCACAAAAAAGGGCCGGTTTTTGGGACCTTGGCCACGATTTCTTCGCATATGCCCTTTAACGAAGTACCTGCGGCAGAACGATATATTTATCCCGAACCAAAAAAGCGTTTGGAAAAATACAGTAACGCAATTCGGGTGTCTGATGAGTATTTAAAGACTTTCTTCAGTGAGTTGAAAAAAAGTCCCTATTATAAGAATTCAATCGTCATCGTTACCGGCGATCACAGCTTCCCGATGGGGGAGCATAAGAACTTTGCTAGCGAGAGTTTTGCTTACGAAGAGAACTTCAAAACACCCTTGCTGATTTTAGATTTCAGGGATGAACGGAAGATTCAACCAGGAAGGGTGAAGGAAGCCTATTCGCAACTTAACTTGGCTCCGGCAGTGCTGGATATGGTGGGTATTTCCACTCAAGTTCACTTTATTGGGGATTCCTTATTGGCTCCGCCGCCAAAGTATATCCCCTTGCTTCAGCCTTATGGGGGCGTTTACTTTGCAATTGTAAAGTACCCCATGAAATATGTTTTATATGACCGAACCGGGGATGAATATCTCTACGACCTTTCCAAAGATCCTCACGAAGAGAATAATCTGATTGATGACTGGGACGATGAGGCATCTCTTGAGGGCTTCCGTAAGGAGGTAGGCAAAGTTTGGTTCAACTATGACCTCATGGTGCAGGATCGTATTTGGCCTAAAAGCCGCGCTGTGGCCGATGGAGTAAAGGAATTGTAGGGTCTCAAGTCCTATTGCCTAATCAATTGGGTTTGAGATTATTCAAAACCCTCATATTTTCTTGCTCTCGGGAAAGTATAAGAATATGTTTTCCGCCATGAAGCAAATTGACATCGGTTGTGGCCCTAAAAAAGCAGAAAATCATTTTGGAGTCGATTTGTTCCAGTTTCCTGGGGTGGATCTTGTTTTTGACTTCGATGCGGGCGCGTGGCCAATTGAGGACAGTTCATTCGACTCAGCACGTAGCATTCACGTCATCGAGCATATATCCGACACAAAAAACTTTTTTAAAGAAATCCATCGCATCTGTAAAGATGGTGCAGAAGTTTATATCGAAACTCCACATTTCTCATGGGTCGATTCATGGAGTGACCCAACTCATCGCTGGCATTTTTCTGCTGGTTGGTATGGGCCTCTACAAAAGGGCGAATACTTAGGTGCGATTGTTGGCCACTTCGAGCACGTCAAGACAGTCATCGAGTTCAATAAGTCAGTTCGCAGCTGGTATCCTCGCTTGATCGTAAAGCTCTTTGGGATTGAGACCTACGAGCGCTACTATGCGTTTCGTTACCCAGCTCGCAACATTCATACATGGTTGAGAGTTAGAAAATAACCTTTTGATTAGGTATGGCTTCGAACCTATAGGATCGATGGAATACCTACCTGATTAGCCCTTTTTATTAGATAGTGAATAAAACTTGAGCCCTGGCTTTCTTATGCTGACATTTTTTTGCGGTTGTTAAGTAAACCAAATAGGTGTACCGAGATAAGAATGAATACTAAAAAGAAAACTACTGCGGTAAAGCAACTTGAGAAAGTCCTCGGCGAGTCGCTTAGCTTTGGTTTGAGGCTAAACTCCTTACGTCAATCTGAAGGGCAGACCTTAGAGATATTTGCGAAAAGGTTGAGTATTTCTAAGCAGCACCTTAACGACATAGAAAAAGGTCGTAAATCAGTGAGCCCAGAAAGAGCGGCACGGTTTGCGAAGATCTTGGGCTTCGCTGAAGATCGCTTTATTCAGCTAGCCCTTCAAGATCAGTTAACTCAGGCAGGTTTTAAATATAAAGTTCAAGTTTCGTAGGTGTATTTAGAACCTCACCCGAAACCCAATCCCCAAATCCAAATCAACATCCGTAGCCGGGACAATATCCAGAGTCGCGGCGATTTCGCCGAAGACTTCAATATTTGGATTATGGAAATTATAAAGAACCCCGAGAGGAGCGCGAGGTCCCACTGCGACTTCGCCATCATGCTTTCCGCTATTAATGAAAATCACTCTGGCACCCAATCCATAGTACATCTCAATCGGACCCTCTTTGGTTGCGAAAGACCGAGCGCGATCCCACAGGTAAGTTCCGTGGATTTCGGTTCCGTCATAATGTCCAAAAGAATATGCGATAGCCCCCTCGAGAGAGTGAGCTCCATTTAAGCTTGTGCGCCCGGATACGCCAGTGGGATCGCCGATGACTATGCCCAAGGCGCTGTCCGCGTGTGCTTTTTCTGCTGCGAAAAATTCTATGATAAAAAAAGAAAGTACTACGCTGCTTGCAATTAAAAGTGTCTTCTTCATGAAGTCCTCCGCTGGAAAGAATACCCGCTGCGGAATAGATTTCCATAGATACCGACCAAATGATTCAAGATGAGCTAGGGTGTAAAGACCTTAGTCGAAAAATCCCAAACAGAAAGCCGGGATCTGGCCTTGCAGTGGGTTTGTGTCTGGGGATCTTTGATTTGAGTAAAGGCATGTAGATTGAATGCCCGAGCTGTCAGGTTTGGGGTGTTCAACATTTTTCCTTGCAGAGTATTGCATTAAGTATATACATAATATGAGAGCTTTTATTCAATGGGATAGTGTTAAAAGCAATAAGAACATGGAGAAACACGGAATTGCATTTGATGAGGCGGCGACAGTCTTTTTTGACCAGAGTTATCTGAGTCTCTATGACGAAGATCATTCGGTAGTTGAAGATAGGTATATTGTTTTAGGCCAGTCATCTTTTGGGCGCGTTCTCTTTGTGGCGTACACACATCGGAGATCTAAGTATGAAGAGGAAGTCGAATACTATCGAATTATCAGTGCGAGATTTGCAAACAAAGGCGAAAGAAAAGCCTACAAAAACCACCAGGAAAGATAGTGAAATTGACTATTCGGAAATTCCCAAGTTTTCTCCCAAGCAGTTGGCTAAATTTAAGCGGCCTGGACGGCCTATTCTAGGGGAAACTCCAAGAAAGGCCGTCTCAATTAGAATTGAAGAAGGCGTCTTAAAAAAGCTAAAGACCCGCGCGAAGAAGCAGGGCGTGGCATATCAAAGTCTTATCAACGACATTCTTAAGAAGGCTGTTTAGAATCCGCGCCGGCTTCTTCTGCAAGGCGGCACCGGCGTCGAAAGTAAGTGGCAATGAAGTTGTTAAAAGAAGTGGATCAATCTTGCCAAATATGGCAAGATATGTGATTAGCGCTTGTCGGAGATAAAAATGGCATTCCCAAATAAAACAAAAGTTCGCAAGGTTCTAAAAAACTTGGAAAATGCAGAAGGCACCTTGGCGTTGAGTGAAAAGCCAACAGCTCTTGAGAAATTTCGGTGGGATATTTGCCAACATTTTTTGGCATATAAGCGCAAGCATAAGTGCACCCAGAAGCAGATGTCAGAAATAGCCGGTATTGATGAGTCAAAAATGAGCAAGATCTTGCATCACCGTGTTGAGGAATTTTCTACGGATCGGTTGATCTCAATTTACCAGAAGCTCAACCCCAAAGTTCAGCTGTTGGTTAGCTAAGTCCCAGTTGGTGATTACTCCCTCGCCTTAACCACCAACTCCTTATACCCAGTCCCTTCATCCATCTGACGATCGAAAACCAAGTCCGTACTCTCAAGCAAAATAATTTCGGCCGTCGTGTATACCAAGCAACCATCCATCAAATGTCCGCCAAGCACCTTGCCGTCGCCATCGGAAATAGACATGTGCATATGAATCCCTGAAGCACTCACAGTGCCCATCAGGGAGACGATCTCAAAGGGACCTGTGAACTCACTAGTTTCTTTGCGATCCGACAGCCTTAGGCAGGCGACTTTAAGGCTGCCTACCGCACTTAGTATGGCTGCGGCCTTTAGTTGATGTGTCTCTGCATAGAGCAGAAGCTCCTTTTTAAGATCTTGGCCGGGTCTCAAACGGAAACAGAAACTTGTCAAACGGCTGGTGAGTACTTGAGGTATCATAGGAAAAGGCCCCTGTTTTTTCGTTTTGAGGCCTTTAAAGACCTCGATCTTAGGAGTACACTAAAAGTCTAAACACATCTACGCCTACTTGGATAGTAATCTTGGTGTAGGCCAGTCAAGCGCAAAAGAATTAAGGCAAAAGGACGTCACATGAAAATATACTCTGATATCACAAAGACCATCGGTCAAACGCCCCTCGTGCAAATGCAAAGAATCGGAAAAGGACTGCCAGGAAAACTTTTGCTTAAGCTTGAATTTTTTAATCCTCTGGGTTCAGTCAAGGACCGTATTGGTTTGGCGATGATCGAACAAGCGGAGCTTGACGGCAAGCTTAAGCCAGGAGTTGAAATCATTGAGCCGACAAGTGGGAACACCGGTATTGCCTTGGCCTTCGTGGCGGCAGCAAAGGGTTATCCCATCACGCTGGTGATGTCAGAGACAATGTCGCAAGAGCGAAGAACTTTGTTGCTTCTTTTGGGGGCCAAGATTGTTCTGACTCCGGGGCCGCTGGGTATGAAGGGTGCGATTGCAAAAGCCATGGAGATGATCGACACCACTCCGAATGCCTGGATGCCAGCTCAGTTTGACAATCCAGCCAATCCGAAAATTCATGAAGAGACCACGGCGCTTGAAATTTGGCGCGACACCGATGGACAAGTCGACGTGGTAGTCAGTGGCGTGGGCACGTCAGGCACAATCACCGGTGTGGGTCATGTTTTAAAATCCAAAAAGCCATCCATAAAAATGATTGCCGTGGAGCCTGCGGAAAGCCCGGTGCTTTCCGGTGGAAAACCAGGTCCCCACAAAATTCAAGGTCTGGGCGCGGGCTTCGTGCCTTCCGTGATGGATCGTAAAGTGGTCGACGGAATCGAACAGGTGTCATCAGAAGAGTCTTTGAAGGTCGCTCGTGAAGTTATTAAAACTGAAGGTATTCCTGTGGGCATCTCTTCGGGGGCTTCTATTGCGGCTGGGCTTCGCCAGGCGGCTCGCGAAGAAAATCGTGGTAAAAATATCGTTGTGATTGTTCCAAGCTATACAGAAAGATATCTTTCGACCTTATTGGCAGAACATGAGCGCGCCGAGGCGCAGGCACTGCAGGTCGTTGAAGTGAATCAAGATTACTTGAGTAAAGTAAAATAAGCTCAGTAGAGAACAGGAAGACATGGTCCCTTTTATCGTTCCAGCTAAAGACAAAGTTCTGATGAAAATCGGTGAGGGGGGAGACACTCCTCATCCCGATCAGACGGATTTGAATATCTTTGTCTGGAATGTTTATAAGGGCCAAAAGGCGCATCTGTTTGAAAATGACTTTAAAAAACACGGAAGCGGCAAGGATTTTATTTTGCTGCAAGAGGCCCTTGTCGATAACAAGATGCCTTTGCTATGGAAACAGGATTTTTCTGCTTATGAGTGGCATCTCGCTCAAAGCTTTCACTACAAAAAAGATCTTAGCAGCACAGGTGTAGCGATTGGTTCGAAGTTCACGCCCACAGCGGTGGACTTCATCCGCTCTCGAGCGAGGGAGTTCTTTTGGCTCACGCCGAAGTTAACTCTTTTTAGTGAGTACGACTTTCAAGGTAAAAAAGTTCTGCTCGTTTGCACACATGTCTTGAACTTCGTGACGACGGCCGCTTTTTCTGAATCCCTCTATGAGATCGCCGAAAAGATTTCGCACTTCGATGGCCCCGTGGTTTTGGCCGGGGACTTCAACACCTGGAACGTTAAACGTTATATGATTATGAAAAGCATTTTTAGAGATCTTCACCTGGATCATTTGGATTTGGAAAACGACGGACGGCTTTTGAAGCTCGACCACGTTTTTGTGCGGGGTTTTGAAGTACTGAAGGCGGAGGTCCATCACAAAGTGACGGGCTCCGATCATTTTCCGTTAGAAATTAAATTAAAGATTTAGGTCCTTGTTAAGAACTAAGCTCTCGAGAAGGAGAAGATCTTTCGCAGAGTTTGCTTCGAAGCAGAAACTGCCTCCGCACCCAACGTCGCTCCAAAGATCCAAAAGACACCAGTTTCAAAAGACATCTGGCGATTGATCATCGCAAAAGTACCCAGTGACAACAAAGCCAAAGTCGCAATGCTTAAAGCGCGAGAGCGAAGAACCACAAGCCACTCATCGTATTTCAAAACAAAACGAGCTAGCAAGAATGTGACTGATAAATATAAAGCTCCGCAGAAGGACTGACAGAAGGTCGGACTGATCTTCATAAAGTAATGCATCATGCCTTCGCCCTGGAAGAACAGACGTAAACCAAACTGAGGACAGGCTGTTAAAGTAATTACAGAACTCACCAGGTGAACAGCTCCCAGCTTCGCTGCGACGCTGGTCCTTTTGGGCGCCGTTTTCGCGATTTCATTTTGAATCTTCTGTAAAACAAAAGAAGATCCCGCGCTGGTGTTCGCAGAAGAACCAGATTCATCAGTAAAAGACTCAAAATCTTTTTTTATGTCTTTCATGTTTCCTCCTAATTCTTCTGGTTGCTTTTTTGGGTCTTCAAAAACTTCAAACTGCGACTGACTATTTGCCTGATGTTGCTTGCGGATTCCTGAAGTCTCGCGGCGATTTCGTCGTACTCAAGCTCATCCAGGTAGCGCAGCTTCATCACCTCTTGTTCGCGAGGTTTGAGCTCTTTCAATAAGGATTCGGATTCATCCTTATTCTCTAGACTAGGATCCATCGGGGCGCTTTGTGACAAAGAATCGTCCCATTCGACAAAGTCTTTAATTTCGCGATTTCTGTAGTCTTTAAGCTCGCTGCGTGTGATCACGTAAAGCCAGGCCAAAGCCTTATGTTTAGGATCATAGAGATGCTTCTTGCGGAAGATCTGCAGGAAAACGATTTGCAACACATCGTCTGCTTGTTCACGCGTCATTCCACGTTTGAGGGCGTAGGTGAGGACTCGGCCTGAATGTCTCAGGTAGAGAATATCCAAAGCTTTCTCTTCACCCTCAGCCAGGGCGAGAAGAAGATCTTCATCGTTCGAGTCAGAAAGCTTTTTGTTCATAGTCATCAAGCCTAGCAGCCATTTCTAAATAAAAGAAGTCTCGCAAGCCAATAAATATTAGAGCGGCTTTCGCAAACTTCTACTTCGGAAGCACTCCATGCCCGAGTGCCCACAATTCGAAATTGCCTGCATTTCGGGCAAAAATCTCCGAAACCTCATCTACATCCCCGCAAAAGGTGCCAGGCACCTTTTGCTTCACTCAGCGCGTTGCTCTAACGACGCACTGAGCCTCAAAAAGGTACGGCGTACCTCTTCCCCTCATTGACTAGACGCAATGTTTTGAATTAATCCTAAGTCTTCGTAATTTAAACGAGAAATCAAAATGGAGTGCAACAATGTTTAGTGAATCTTTGCTAATTTCTCCAATTATCGCCGGAGTAGTTGGTTTGGTCCTGGCTGTAATTTTGTACCTTCGCGTGAAGGCACAACCTACAGGCAATGAGACTATGAATCGCATCGCGGGTTATATCCGTGAAGGCGCAATGGCTTTCCTTGTGCGTGAGTACAAGGTTCTTTTTGTCTACGCAATCGTCGTAGGCGCGGCTCTTTGGTTCGCCTTGGGCGGAATTGCAGCGGGATCATTCATCCTGGGTGCATTCTTGTCTTTGCTTGCGGGCTTCTTCGGTATGAAGGCGGCAACTTATGCCAACGTTCGTACAACTCAAGCTGCAGCAACTGGTTCTAAAGCAGCTTCATTGCTTGTTGCCCTAGACGGCGGCGCGGTGATGGGTCTTTCAGTAGCTGGTCTTGGTTTGATCGGTTTGGGAGTTCTTTGGCACTTCTTCGGTACATCTGTTGACGCTAACGGCGCTCCAGTTATCGGCACTATTCTTCACTCATTCGCAGTAGGTGCTTCATCTATCGCTTTGTTCGCTCGTATCGGTGGTGGTATCTACACTAAAGCCGCTGACGTGGGTGCAGACATCGCTGGTAAAGTTGTTGAAAACATTCCTGAAGATGACCCTCGTAATCCGGGCGTTATCGCTGACAACGTTGGTGACAACGTCGGCGACGTAGCAGGTATGGGCGCAGACATCTATGAGTCCATGGTTGCTGCTATCGTTTCAGCAATGGCGATCGCTTTGACTATTCCAGTAGAAGGTTTGTCTAAACTTATGTCAGGCGCAGATGCAGCAGCAACTCGCATGACGGGTGTTGTTCTTCCTTTGTTGCTTTCAACTTTGGGTCTTGCGATTTCTATCATCGTGATCTTCGCGGCACGTATCTTTAAGAACGGAAAACCAGCAACGGTTCTTCGTAATGCTTTGATCGTACCACCAATCATTTTGACTATCGCGGCTTACATCGTGTTGCCAATGTTCGGTATTAACCAATCAGTAACTGTTGCTTTGGCAGCGGGTGCTTTCGGTGGTGCTTTCATCGGTTTGATCACTGAGTACTACACAGCAGCTCGTCCTATCCGTTTGGTTGCTGAAGCAGCTTTGACTGGTGCAGGAACTGGCGTGATCCGTGGTTTGGCAGTAGGTATGGAATCAACTGCGATCCCAATGTTGATCGTTGTTATTGCAGCTTACGTTGCTGACCAAGCGTTGGGTCTATACGGTATCGCTATCTCTGCAGTGGGTATGCTTGCGGGTACTGCAGTTGTAATGACTGTAGATGCTTACGGTCCTATCGCGGACAACGCGGGTGGTATCTCTGAAATGTCTGGTCTTGGTAAAAACGTTCGCGACATCACTGACGAATTGGATGCAGTTGGTAACACAACAGCAGCTATCGGTAAGGGTTTCGCTATCGGTTCTGCGATCTTGACAGTTGTCGCTCTATTCTCTGCATTCAACATGGAAGTTAACCATGTTCGTATCAAAGCAGGCATGGCAGCAATGTCTTTGGAGCTAACAACTTCTGGCGTATTGATCGGTATCTTGATCGGTTCAATCCTTCCGTTCCTTGTTGGTTCAACAACAATGACTGCGGTAGGTAAAGCAGCTCAAAAAATCGTTAAAGAGATCGCTCGTCAGTTTGCTGAGATCCCAGGTCTTCGTGAAGGTAAGGCTGAGCCTCAACCTGCGAAAATCGTAGATATCGCAACTAAAGCAGCTCTTTTCGAAATGATCTTGCCAGGTATGATTGCGATCCTTGCTCCAGTGGCAATCGGTTTCATCCTTGGACCACAAGCTCTTGCGGGTATGTTGGCTGGTTCTTTGGCAGTGGGCGCGACTATGTCACTCTTCATGGCGAACGCTGGTGGAGCATGGGACAACGCTAAGAAATTCATCGAAAAAGGTGGATTGCCAGGTCATCCAAAAGGTTCTGACGCTCACAAAGCGGCAGTTATCGGTGACACTGTTGGTGACCCGTTCAAAGATACTTCTGGTCCGGGCGTTGCGATCTTGATCAAAGTTATGTCTGTCGTATCTTTGTTGATCGCTCAGCTTATCGCTACAATCGGTTAATCATCCTTTTGGAATGATTCGATTCACAGAACACCTCGCTGAAAAGCGGGGTGTTTTTGTTTGTAGACGACTTGTTATCTCTAGAAGCTGGGAAGTTAGAAAATTCCCTGACCATTCACGGTCGTCGTCGTCCATTCGAGACGACATTGTCTTATTGATTTATCTAAGGTTGTCGTAAATCGCGCGCCCTGTAGCTGAGTGACGGCGCAGTTCACAACCTCCATAGGATTCTCTTCGCAAAGTCTTTCCACTTGGGCCGAGCTTAACGTCATTGCGGCGCGGGCTTTGGTCGTCACAATGCATTGCTCTTTGGTTTGAGTCTGTGCCAATACGGTCGTCCCAATTAAAATGATAATGATCGATATAGAGAATTTCATACGGGCCTCTAGGATGAGTATAGAACTAAAAATGCCAAGTGGGCGTGTATTGAAGCAGAAGTGTTAGCTCACAAGAGTTAATTTTCAGCTGTTAAAATTCTGACCCGACCCAAAATAGTTACAAAATTTCTCGTAAAAATCTTCCAATCCCGGCCCGGTCCTTTAGAATCACAGAGATGGAAACTCACTGAGTTTTTGTAAAAAGAAGCCAAGAAAGAAGGCCCGGTTGAAAAGCCAGTTTATTGAGGCGATGGATCTTTTGCAGGAAGAAGTGCAGAAGAATGGTCACGGTCATGACGAGAACAAGGGAATCACTTTGCGTCGAGTTGTCGACATACTTGGTGAGGAAGGTCATGCCGTTTTCCTTCTTTTTATTTCTTTGCCGTATATGATTCCCATTCCTCTGCCGGGACTTTCAACTCCAGGTGGTATTCTGATTTGTATTGTGGCGACTTTGCTTTATTTGCAACGTCCTCCCTGGATTCCCAAGCGTTATGAGAATTTGCATATCTCTGCGAAGACCGTTTTAAAAGTTTCTGAAACTGCTGAAAAAGTTTGGCGAAAGATTTCCCATTTAGTCAAAGAACGATGGGTCTTCTTTCATGATTTGCCGTTTTTCCGAGCTATTAATTTTGGCGTTTTCGCAGTGAATGCCTTGCTGTTGGCTTTGCCATTGCCGATTCCATTCACGAATAGCATCCCTGGAATTGCCATTGTCCTTTGTGCTTTAGGACATGTTGAGAAAGATGGAGTGTTTATTTTCTTAAGCTATGTATGGACCGTGGTTGTCGCTAGCTTCTTTATTTCAATTGCCATGGGTGCAAAGCATTTTATGTAGTCCTTTGGGCTTGAGGCTTAAAGGTGCTGTGGTCAATTTATCCGTAAGATCCGACACAGGACCTCATTGTCTTTGTCTCTGATGTTTTTTCCTTCTAGTATTTTCAATATAGGAGGTCAGTATGACTAAATGGCTAGTGATGAGTTTAATCAGTCTTGGATTTGCAGTACCAGCGTTTGCAGAGAAGCCTTGTGAACAGGATATGGCCACTTTCTGCGGCACTGTTGAGCCAGGTGAAGGCCGTGTGATGAAGTGTATGAAAGAGAATGAATCAAAGCTTTCTCCGGCTTGTAAATCCCATATCGAAAAAATGAAAAAAGAGATGAAGCACGTTAAAGAAGCTTGTCATGATGATTATGAAAAGTTTTGCAGTGAAGAAAAGCCTGGTAAAGGTCGCGTAATGAAATGCATGAAGGAGCACAAAGACGAAATGTCTCAAGCATGCAAAGACGAAATGAATAAAATGAAACACAAAAAAGGCAAAAAAGGCGCTTAGTTTCTATTCGCTGATGTAAAGGCAGTTCGCGATACGGTAAAGCCAGCGGCAAAACCAATGTCATGAACTGCTTTTTGCTTTCTAGGTAAATTTGAGAATAAACTTTCGATGTAGTTCTTTGTCTGAATAGGGGTCTTCATCTTTTTGCAAATCATCCTGGGAGTATCCAGAATAGATTCTTTCCACTTTCAAACTCAGTCCATTTAATCTGAAAAAAGCCCGCCAAGTGCGATAGGCGATAACATATCCCGAGCCCTCTTCCTTCACACGTTTCTTTTTTGAGTTCGCAGGCTCGTACTCGAGCTGATGCAATAAGAAGGAGCGAAGTTGAGTCAGTCCTTGTCGTTCAAGCTCTTCAAGTTGTTGAAGTACCAGTTCTGAAAAGCCAATTTCGAATTTTTCCGCCGATTTAAGCCACTCCGGCTCGCTACCAGGGAAAGAGTCCGCATACGCCACATAAGGCTTAATATCCAAGATCGGGGAGCCATCTAAAAGATCCGCACCTTCTACGGTGATCTTCAGTTTATCAATCTTAAGAACCTTCACACAGCTCATGCCGACGGGATTTGGTCGGTAAGGGGATCTGGTCGCGAAGACACCTATTTTGGAATCGACCCCTCGCGGAGGAAGCACCATCGGATTCCAATGGTTGTTGTGATGAAAAAGAAAAATAATCCAAATGCGCTCGCAGCCTTCAAGGCCTGTCAGAGCCTGTTCAAAATTGCTGCCACTTGAAAGTTCGATCACACCTTCCGCATGATGGGCATCGGGTTGTCGACCCGCTTCGTAGGGGTGAACCTGTGAACTGCGAAAGTATCCGATCGGGGTGAATTCTATTTTCTCGCTCGCCATTGTCTCATCCATTCAAAACCAGCCACCGCCGCAGTGACTCCCACATTGAGGGAGTTCTTTCGGCCACGCAAAGGAACAATGCGAACTTCATCAATAAGTTTTAAAATTTCCGGATCCAGGCCAAAGCGCTCGTTACCTAAAATAAAAGCAGTCGGCTCCGAGGGGAATTCTTCGTACAAATCCACAGCACTGGCTGCCGTCTCAAGGGCGACCAGTTGGTAGCCTTCTTCTTTCAAAGTTTCGAGGCATTCAAAAAGCTTTCCGCCTTCTTGCCAATCCATATACTCGTGCGTTCCCATCGCGGTCTTTTCGACCTTCCATTGCGTCGGCAGGGGCGTATAGCCGCAAAGATAAACCTTCTCGGCACCGAGGCATTCCGCGGTCCGAAAGATCGAGCCCACATTGAAGGCTGAACGAATATTATCCAAAACAAAAACGAGGGGAAGCTTTTCCTGTTCGCCGGCAAGCTTGTCATTCTCAACAATCAAGAACTCGTCATCTTGCAAAGTTTTATGAAGAGCGCGCTCAAAAGGAATCGCAAAGCTCACAAAGTGCTTTAAGGTCATATCTGCCACAAGATGCTTCTCGAGGGAAGACAGTCTGCTGACATCAATGATTTCGGAGAGGGAAAGAGCTTGGATGCGTTCTTTGAGGTCCTTAAGTTTGACGGTATCAAACGAAGAATCCCCCGAGGTCTTCTCAAGCTCTAAAAAAAGCTTATGAATTTCTTCGAGGGATTTCTTGTCTTGAGGACTCATTATTTAACTCGTTGGCCGACTTGGGCTCCATCGTCCGCTGAAAGAACGAACAGATCAGATCCGCCGCTTCCCGCAGCCAGAACCATGCCTTCAGACATGCCAAACTTCATCTTACGAGGCTTTAAATTTACACAGACTAAGACCTTACGGCCCAAAAGTTGTTCGGCTTTGTAAGCGGACTTGATGCCCGCAATAATCTGACGAGTTTCGCCGCCACCAATATCAACTTTCAAACGAAGAAGCTTGTCAGCCTCTTTGATTTCTTCAGCCTCAATAATCTGACCAATGCGAAGATCAACTTTTTCAAAGTCAGCAAATTCAATTTCCGCTGGCTTTTCAGCATTGCGATCTTCTGCAGATGCCGCTTTACCAGGTTTTGCCGCAGGAGCAGGAGTTGCGACTGCCGTCGAGCTTGCTTTCTTCGCCGCCTGGATTTCTTCATTGATCTTACGGCTTTCTTCAACCATCGCCTTAACTTTGTCAGTCTCGATGCGAACAGCAAGATGCTCGTAATCGTTGATCTCACGATTCGTTAGAACCGTTTTGATATCAGACCATTTGTAATCCGCCTCACCCAAAAGTTTTGCAACTTTTGCAGTGTAGAACGGAAGAATTGGCTTCAAGTAAATTGCCAACAAACGGAACATATTCAAAGTCGTCGTGATGACTTGTTTTGTTCCCTCAGGATCTGCTTCCAAAGTCTTCCAGGGAGCTTTTTCATCAAAGTATTTATTGGCTTCATCTGCCAATGAACGAATCTCATGGATGGCTTTGGCAAAATCACGAGCTTCAAAGTGACCGGCAATCACTTCGCCTTTTTCCTGAGCATGGGTGATAAGCTTCGCACCTTCCGCATCCGGAGTGCTCATCTTGCCATCCATTTTCTTTTTCAACATTTGACCACCGCGAGATCCTAGGTTTGTGATTTTACCCACAAGCTCTGAATTCACACGGTTGATGAAATCTTCCAAATTCAAATCGATATCATCGACAGAGCTAGAAAGTTTCGTCGCATAGTAATAGCGCAAGTGTTCAGGATTCATATGATTCAAATAAGTACGAGCGGCAATGAAAGTCCCTTTGGACTTCGACATCTTCTCGCCATTGACCATCAAGTGACCATGAACAAAAACTTGATTCGGGGAACGAAGATCAGCGGCCTTCAAGAAAGCGGGCCAGAAGATCGTATGGAAACGGGCAATGTCTTTGCCGATGAAATGATAGATTTCACGGCTTGGATCCTGCCAGATGTCTTTCAGAGATTTACCACGAGCCTTCGCCCATTGCTCAGTCGAAGACATATAGCCCATCGGAGCATCCACCCAGACGTAGAAGAACTTTTTATTGTTCGTCCCCGGGATGGCAAAGCCAAAGTAAGGTTCATCACGAGAGATATCCAAATCATGAAGATCTTCGTTGAACCACTCGAGCATTTTTTTAGAAATCTCAGGCGAAGAATGTTTTGGAATCCATTCTTCCAGGTAGGCTTTAAAATCATTCAATTTAAAGAATATGCTTTCGCTGTCTTTCAAAACAGGAGCTGTTCCGCATAAAGAACAGTGCACGTTCTTCATGTCGCTCGGGGAGTAAGTCGATCCGCAAACATCACAGGAATCGCCATACTGTTCTTGCGCTCCACATTTAGGGCAAGTCCCTTTTACAAAGCGATCTGGCAAAAACATTTTATCGTGTTCACAATAAAGCTGTTTAATGCCTTGCTTGCGAGTGTGGCCACCCGCAACCATTTTTTCATAGAAAAATTCACAAAGGGCTTTGTTTTCCGGAGAGTTCGTCGAACCGTAGTGCGAGAACTCAATTTGGAAGTCCGCAAAATCCTGAGTGTGCTCTTTATAGCTTTGTGCAATCAAAGCCTCTGGAGTGATGCCCAATTCACGGGCTTTCACCATGATCGGTGTGCCGTGAGTATCATCTGCGCAAATATAAACACATTCATTGCCACGCATGTTCTGGAATCTCGTCCAGAAGTCTGCCTGGAGGTACTCTACCAAGTGACCAAGGTGAATATAACCGTTGGCGTAAGGCAAGGCCGTTGTGATTAGAATTTTACGTTGCTGCAGATTTTGGGGTACACCGTGGGACATAAACTACTTAAACTCCACATTTCCAGATTCAAGATGGTACATAGCTCTGACAATCTTTACCTCACCAGAGGTGACAGCGTCACGCAGGATTTCTGAACGCAGAACAAGATCGCGCGCTATCCCATCTACATTTGACCAACCTTCTTCGAAAAGGCCTGGCGATTGAGGAACACCTTTGAATTTCAATAGACGAGGCTTGAGGTCGTTTACAAGGCCTGTCAATGCTGGGCTTGGCATTTGTGCACCTGAAATGGCATCCAAAGTGGCACGCACGCCGCCGCAAGACTCATGACCCATGACAACAATCAGATTTGAACCCAAGTGGGAGACCGCGTATTCGATGCTTCCGATCACATTGTTATCCACGGACTCACCAGCGGTGCGGATCACAAACACTTCGCCCAATTTTTGGTCAAAAACGACTTCAGGTGGAACGCGAGAGTCACTGCATGACAAGATGATAGAGTGAGGTTTCTGACCTTGCGCCAAACGAACGCGGTCCTTGGTAGAAGCTCCGTCTTTGCGGACAGACCCCTTCATAAAGCGCGTATTGCCATTGCGCAACCAGCCCAAAGCTTTTTCCGCAGAAACCGGTCCGGCTTCGCGTTCAGCTTTGCCATGAGATGCTTGAACATGGGCCGCGGCTTCTGCGACGGCCTCTTTCATTTCCTGCGCTTGCGCTGCAGCTTCGGCTTCATTCGGATTGATCGGAGTTAATTCCTTTGCGCCAGTTGATGAAGCCTGTGCGGGTGCTTCTTTGGCATTCCCTTGGTCATCTTTCAGCATCACTTTTGTTTCTTGTGATGGATTGCGACGTTTTGTGAAATATGAACAAGCTGAAAGATTTACGAGTGATAGAACGAGTAACACACGAAAAAGCATGGGACATCCTCCTGATGTGGCCGGCTCCGACGATGCCGGAGTGTTTTTTTAACAGACTCTATTTTCCGGATTTCCATTGCGTCAGGTCAAATTAAAAAGCAAAAAATCTTTCCTGCTGGATGATAGGGAAATAGACTAATCTCGAAGGCCCAAAGGAGTTTCTGCATGTCCATCGTCGTGCTCAGTCCAGAACAAGTTCAGAAAAAACTGCTCGAAAGATCCTATCCAGCACAAGAGCAGTACTATGCTATGTACAGCACTTGGTGGGGCGGAGTGATTGAAAATCCCTCGATGATGATGGTTCCGATTGATGATCATATCGTTCATCGCGGCGACGGTGTATTTGAGGCCATTAAGGTCGTAGATGGAAAAGTTTTTCTTCTCGATGAGCACTTACAACGTCTAGCTTCTTCAGCCGAGCAGATCTCTTTGCCGCTGCCGATGGAACTTTCAGAAATGAGAAAAGTCATTTTAGAAACGACGGCAATCACGAAGCAGTCATCGGCAATTTTGCGACTTTATATTTCTCGGGGTCCAGGTGGATTTACGACCAATCCTTACGAATCCTTGTCTTCGCAGATGTATCTGGTCGTGACTGCCCTTAAGCCTATGGCAGAGGAAAAATATGTGAGTGGGGTGAGTGTCGGCAAGAGCGCCATTCCACCGAAAGATCCTTGGTTTGCACGAATTAAAAGCTGCAACTATTTGCAAAATGTTTTGATGAAAAAAGAAAGTGTCGATCGCAAGATTGATTTTACCGTAGGCTTCGATGCACAAAATATTTTGACCGAATCCAGTACAGAAAACATTGTCCTTCTGGATAAGAACAACAATCTTGTGCGACCTAAGCTTGGCCAAATTCTTAAAGGGACGACCATGATGCGCACCTTTGAGCTCGCAAAAAAACTTGTCGAGGATAAAACCATCGCTTCAATCCAGGAAAGAGATTTGAGTGAAGAAGATATTCGCTCTGCCAAAGAGGTCATGATGATCGGAACGACCTTGGATGTGTTACCGGTATCAAGTTTTGAAGGAATGAAAATCGGTGAGGGACGTCAGGGGCCTGTGGCTAAAAAACTTTTGGCGCTTCTTCGGGAAGATATCAAGAGCGGACCTAAGGCGACGCCTGTTTAATGCGTCAGTTTAAGATGAGATTTGCCGGAAGCAGAGGAGTCTACTTCCGGCCTTAAAGAAATTATACTTCGAGTTGAATCTTATCGAGCAACTCAGGATCACTCAAGACAGCCTCGCCGCCTTTAGCAATTGCAACCAATGGATTCTCAGCCACACGCACAGGAAGGCGCACTTCGTTTTGAATGCGCAAATCAAAATCGCGAATCAAAGCACCACCGCCGGCAAGAACAACTCCAGTTTCAATAATATCAGAAACAAGCTCCGGGGGAGTGTGTTCCAAGGCTCTGTGAACTGCATTGATGACTTCCTGAAGGCAGCTATTCATCGCAAGACCCACATCTTCAGAGCTCACTTCAATAGTTTTGTTCATGCCTGTGTCAGCATCGCGGCCCGTAACGCTGGCAACGCGAATGTCTTTTTTAGGAACGGCAGTTCCGATAGTGACCTTCAGATATTCTGCCGTGCTTTCGTTGATGATAAACTTTTTGTATTTTTTGAAGTAATCGATGATCGCATCGTCAAGTCGGTGGCCACCCACGCGAGCGGCTTGGCAATAAACGATGTCAGCTAGAGCAATGACCGCCACTTCTGTCGTGCCACCACCCATATCGATGATCATGCAGCCTTCCGCCGCCTTCACATTAAGGCCAGAACCGATAGCCGCCGCCATGGGTTCGTCGATCAAGAAGACTTCTTTAGCGCCAGCGGCTTTACAAGATTCAATAACCGCTTTTTTCTCTACCTCAGTCACGCCGTAAGGCAAAGACACAACCACGCGAGGGCGAGAGAACGCAGATTTCACTCCAGGCTGACTCAAGAAGTGTTTCAACATCACTTCAGTCGTTTCAAAGTCCGCGATCACTCCGTCACGAATTGGTTTCTGCGCAAAGATATTTCCAGGATTGTTCGCCAGTTTTTCTTTGGCATCCGTGCCCACCGCGATCACGCGTTTTTTTCCAGGGCTGGTTTGCTGGTAAGCGATCAAAGAAGGTTCATTCAAAATGATGCCTTTGCCGCGCGCTGCGATCAAAGTGTTCGCAGTGCCTAAATCAACATACAGGTCGGCGGCTGTACCAGCCTCGTCTTTAAAGAACCAAGAAAACATATTATTTACCGAATCCTTTGCTGCTTTCGAATGGGAAGGTCGCGAAGACAGAGATGTAAGACCAAGATTTGTTAAGATCCAATCCGATCTCTCCACCCAAGGTCATATTGTTCCATTCGTGATAATGAAATTCTGAACCCACTGCGAGGTTAGTTGCCACATAATTTTCTTTTTTTGTATTAAGAAATGTAAACGGTACGGAGAGGTAAGGGACCGCCAAGCCATACTCTGTGTCATACTTCTTGCTCACAAGAGGTGCGAACTGCAATTGAATGATATTTTCATCTTCGTCACGAGCGATGCCGGCGCCGAAGCGAAGTCCCATTGCAGGTTGTTTGTCGACATCTGGGAAAGGAACCCATTTGACGCTACCAAAAGCATTGAAGTCAATCGTGCCTCCGCCCAACAAGATACGCGCACTTGTTGATTCATTCACAGTTGTATCAAAGAACAAATCAAAATTCCCACCGCTGTTTTTGCTGGTAAGAAGTTGTGGCTCAAAGCCCACTTGATAAGAACCTTGAGGAAGCAATTCTCCGGATTCCGCAATGCTCAGGTAGGCATTAGCAGTGGAGCTCAAAAAAAGACCTAGAACAAAGGAGCTGGTAACGTATTTGGCAAAATTCATCGGGTAAAACCTTTCAAACTTCAAAAATGTTAGCGACTCGCGAATCATTTGACAAGACCTTGATCCAAAGAGACCCTAAAAGGGTGACGAAACTTCCCATCTCCCTCGTGATCATTGCCCTGAATGAAGAAGCTCATATCGAGCGCTGCATTCGTTCCGCACCTTTTGCCGACGATATCGTGGTTGTCGATAGCTTTTCGACGGATCGCACCGTTGAGATCTCAAAACAGTGTGGCGCCCGGGTTTTTCAAGAGAAATGGAAAGGTTTTGGCCCTCAAAAGGCCTTTGCGACCAGCCAGGCGAAGAACTCCTGGGTGATCTCTTTGGATGCCGATGAAGCTCTCAGCCCTGAGTTGGCCGCCGAAATTATAGAGGTCTTCACAAGTCTCGATCCTGAAACGGGCTATTTGTTCCCGCGTAAGTCCTATCATCTGGGGCGCTGGATTGGCCATGGTGGCTGGTATCCTGACTATCAGCTCAGGTTGTTTAATAAGGATAAATCTCAGTGGAATTCCGCAGCTTTGCATGAAAAAGTGGAAGTGAAGGCGAGGGTTGCGATGAAGGCTCCTTTGCTCCATTGGGTGTTTGATGACTTAAGCGATCAAGTCATCACGAACGACCGCTATTCCACTTTGGGGGCGCAACAGCTTCATGAGGCGGGGAAGAAGTTTTCTTACTTCAAGCTGGTTACCAAGCCGATGTCTAAGTTCATCGAGACTTATTTTTTTAAAAGAGGTTTCATGGACGGAACGGCGGGATTTATTATCTCAGTCGGTGCTGCCTATTCCATCTTCTTACGTTTTGCCAAACTTTGGGAGCTGCAACGTGTTCGTAAAAAGTCTTCCTAGTATTTTCTCTGCGACCTTAATGGTGTTTGGTAGTCTTGTTGTTGCCGGAGCATCGGCGAGCGCGGCCTCTAAATATCCCTCCATCCAGGAAGTTCATGGGCAGGCGTGGCTCAGTGGCAAGGACAACAAAAAACAAACTTTAAGCCTGAAATCACCCTTGGTTGAGCGTGCCGTGATTGAAACTTCCGAGGCAGGAACAGTTAAAGTAAATCTTGATGCTTATCGCAGTTTCACCGTTTTGGAGAATTCCGAAGTTCTTCTTCCCACCATCAGTTTCGAAGGGGGCGAGGCTCCCGTTATCATTCTTGAAAAGGGGAGCTTGCGCTGGCAGCAGTTGACCGAAGAAAAGCCTGCTTACAATGTCGCTCTTCGTTCGGATTTGTTTGAGTTCTTGGCTCCTAAAGGCGACTTCGTCTTTAGCATGAACTCTGAAAAAGCATTTGCAGGCGTTAAAGTCTTCAAGGGTTACATGGAGTTTTCGGCCCTAAACGGCGAAGAGGTTGCGCCGGTTAAAGAAGGTCAAGAAGCGGGCTTTCAAGGAATACTTGAAGGCAAGGAGATCGCTTACGATATCCTTTTAAAGGGTAAGAAAATCCCGCGCGGCCACCTGACTCCGGTCACGGCAATCAGTAAAAAGGAACTTGCGGCATTCTCGGATGAAGCCCAAAAGCTGCAAAAGAATGCCGAGAGACGAAAAGCCCAGGAGAAGAAGGCCCACGAAGAGGCGAAAAGATCTGGGGCGATCTGCTCGGCGCCTGCTGCAAAATTCAATCAGTGTGTTTGGATCTGTCTGAACAATCCCAAGAAAGAGAAGAAAGACTGTTTGCTCGCTAAAGAAGGGGTGTCTTGCGTCCGTCGCCGTTGCAACGCAAATGGTCAATGGGCGGAGGAAAGTGCCGTTGATGCGCAAAAAAGCAGCATTACTTGCAAGGCTCAACCCGTCGTAGCCCCTTGTGATTACTAAATTTCTTTTAAAAACCCCCAGTTTGCTAATTTTTTGATCTTGCACTTTTTCTGAGGACACCCTATAACAGTCACTCCTTTGTGGTGGCTGTAGCTCAGTTGGTAGAGCATCGGATTGTGATTCCGAGTGTCGCGGGTTCAAGCCCCGTCAGTCACCCCAATTTCCTTCCCGCGGAAATTGCAAAAGTCTGCTCTTTAAATCCCGGATTTCTTAAAAAGCAAAACCCCAAAAAATAAATGTTCACTTGCGGCGCCGGTGTTGCATTGCGTTCCGCCTCCAATAGCGTTTCAGTTCAAACTTCAGATAGATTTAGCAAAGTCGTCTGAGAACAGCACTGGATCAAACTCAACGACTTCATAGGCGGCGATGTCATTTTTCTTAAAAGGATCACTCTCTAAGAAATTCAAAATGGCGTTCTTATCATTGCCACGAGCTAAAATAATCCCACCAGTTCTTGGAATCATTGGTCCTGAAGCCAATAACATACCTGCACTGTATCCTTGCTTTAAAAACTCGCGGTGAGCGGGGAGTTGTTTTTCGACTTCGGAGAGTGGTTTTAAATAGGTCAGTGTAATGACGAACATCAGTGATCCTTTTTCTCAGGGCCCCAACTCCATTTAGGAGTTTCGCCTTTTTTGTAGCAAATAAAAATGAAGGAAGAGGTTAGAATAAAAATCCCAATTAAAAAGGCTGGCATTGAAATAGGAGCAAGCAATGTGATTGTTGCTGCTAGCACAACATAGAGAAGACTTGCTAGCCATCCCTTAAGATTCGCCGGTGTCCAGCCCCAGCCGTATTTCTTTCTTTTAAACCAGATATCTGACATAAACTTCCAAAATTTCTGCAACTACAACACGAAGACTCAAGGGTGCAGAATAACGCTAAGATCTCATCAGTAT
Organism: Bdellovibrio svalbardensis; assembly: GCF_029531655.1. Taxonomy (NCBI): domain Bacteria; kingdom Pseudomonadati; phylum Bdellovibrionota; class Bdellovibrionia; order Bdellovibrionales; family Pseudobdellovibrionaceae; genus Bdellovibrio; species Bdellovibrio svalbardensis. The sequence goes on along the minus strand of NZ_JANRMI010000004.1, from coordinate 17,073 downwards.
GAAAGCAAGCTGCGAAGCAAGAAACGACCGCCAACTGTTTTTTTATCCTCAATCCGTATTCCTTTTAGGACATACTTTTAGCCTTTTTATAAAATTCGGTATCGAAAAATGTTCTTTTAAATTTTGCAGATGACAAAATCGAGCCTTTCTCGCAGCCTCATGTGCTCGTGGAGGAGCCATGCCGATTTTTTCTTCTGATCTAGGTAAAGACTTTTGGAACTACCGATTGGGGCAAGTGGTTTCTCTCTTGGGAGATTCTTGCAGTCACATTGCTTTGGCGTGGTGGATCCTGGATAAAACAGGCTCAGCTGTGGAAATGTCATCAGTACTTGCACCCGCGATGGTGGTTCGTATTTTTCTGATGCCGCTCTTTGGACCGCTTGCGGATAAATATTCTCGCAAGGCAATTATCATTATCGCCGATCTTTGGAGATTTGTTTTTACAGGGGCCTTAGCGGCTATGGTTTTTAGTAATTACTATGACACCTATGTGGTTATTGCGCTGTTTATTCTAAATTCCATAGGCTCAGCTCTTTTTCAAGCGGCTGCTGGTGGTATCGTTCCGCAAATAGTTCCCCGCGAAAAATTGCAAATCGCGGCTCAGCAAACTCAAGCAATTAACTCTTTTGCTGGAATTCTCGGTGGTGTTGCAGGTGGCATCGTCGTGTCAACATTGGGTGTCTTTGGTGCCTTCTTGATTGATGCTTTAAGCTATGTCCTTGCCGCATGGAGCACGAATCGTATTCAATCTAACACCGTTCCAGTTCGTAAAGAAGTTCCGCAGATGAAAGCCGCTTTTCATCAGTGGACTCAAGATTTCGGCGAAGGCTTTAAGCTGCTCTTCAAAATTCCTGTGATTTTCTGGATATGCATTGTCGCGATGTTTTTAAATCTCGCGTTTGCCCCGTTGGGAGTCATTCTTCCCGTACTCGCCAAAGAGGGGCGCAACATGCCTCCATGGTTTTTAGGCGCTCTTGAAAGTAGCATCAGCTTGGGTGCGATCGTAGGTGCTGTGACGATTGGCTATGTAAACAAAAGAATCCGTGCTGATCTCTTGACGGTCATGGCAATTGCAATGATGTGTGTTGGAACCATGGTGCTTCCCTGGGTTCCCAATGTTGCGCTACCGTTAACAGTTCTTTTTTGGATTGGTATTGGCGGCACATGGGCCAATATTCCAATGAATACGCAGATTGCCTTGGCAATTCCCGATGCGTATCGTGCACGAGTAGGCTCCATTATGGGATTTTTATGCCAAGGAATTTCACCTCTAGGGCTTGCTGCAGCGGGAGTGATCATTTCAAGTTTTGGTCTTACAAATGCTCTGGTCGCGATGGGTGGAATTGGTCTTCTTCTCACTCCCTTAATGCTGCTGATTCCGAATTTTGCAAAATTTATGTCGGCCCCACCTGAAAAGGCCGATCAATTTTTGCTCGAGTATTACCCTGAAGCTTTTGGCTCTTCCGGAGATCTTTCTTCTCAAGGCACTCAGCCATTACAGGAGTAGATTTAAATCACTAATCTTATGATCTATGCCTGCGCAGAAATGTGCAGGCTTTTTAGTTTGTATTGGACAAGCAGAGTGAACATTTTCATCAACCATGTTTTTTAGGCAATGCTATTGGTCGGCGAACCATTCCATGCTACGAACCTAATAATGAATAATAGCATATCAAAGATCCTAGTTGTCTTGTTGATAGCACTTCCTATCATCGGCGCAGTTTCAGCTAGTGGAGATTCAGAGATGATCACTTTGGAGCGAGTGTTTTCTTCGACGACCAGATCTTTAAATTATCGCTATCAAGTCAAAATCCAATGTCAGCAAGGTTCAAACAGCTTTGTGGTGCTTCCCGTTAAAGGGAAAACCTTTAAGTGGAAAATTGGGGACTTTGCTTCAGGCGAGGCGATGACAGACAATCAAGGGAACGCTGAATTCACCTATACCTCTCATTACGGAAAAAGCAGCGACACTGTGGAGATCGAGTACCGAGGTGAAAAGTTTCTTTTCTCATCAAGAAGAGGGATGGCCCAGGTGAAGTCTGAAGTTTCCTGCCTATCAGTCCCCAGAAAGTAATTAACAATCCCAACACAAGTTTTAGTTAGCTGTCACAGTCATACTTTAAGCGTGTCCCGCGCTCTAAGCCACGCAGAGAGTTTCGACAGCCCCATGACGATTAACGCTCAGCCCGTTGTCCTCTGAAATCACGTCGATTTTACGGGGACCTTAGCTGGTCGATGGCTTGCACTGGTAAACCTCTTAAGGAGGTGTCCCCATGCGAGCGGTACTGGCTTTAGCCATAACGTTCATTTTAGCATTGCCGGCGGTAGCGCAAGTTGCCTGCGGGGGCGCATTCTTAGAAGCTCCTAGGTCTCACTTTGAGACGCTCACTAAACAGTGGAGTGTCAGTGAATCCCAGATCCTGAAGGCTGCCCAGTCCGATATTTTGGGAGATCGAAACATCTCAGTTCTTGCGAAGGATTCCATTGTGGAATTCTTCAATGTCTTTCAAATGAACAAGGACTATCGACGCGAGATCTCCATTGAAATTCAGCGACGCGATTATAAGGCCGCCTTGGAAAAAATGGGTGTGCAAGTCAAAGTTGATCCTATGTTTGCTCTGCGCAAGAATGCTCACTACTTCCGATTGATGTTCTCTTTGGGTGCCAATGCAGGGCTCAACTATCTTAGTTATAGGTATTTGGGCACTGCCGGATTTCTGGTCTCTGCTCCGCAATTTAAGTTCTTCCGGCCCGATAAAATTCCCGACGAGGTTCTGATGGAGCTTCTGACCAAACCTGAGGGCGGGCCTTTGACCAAGGCCTACGTCAACGCTCGTGTACGTCATGGTGCTGATGTGGTGATCAAGAACCTGAATAACTTTGTCTTTGTTGGCATCTTGTCCTGGCTGGCTGTTTTTCATCATCAAATCGTGACTGACCCAGTGGCGTATATGGAAAAGCAGGCTTTGACTTCTGTATCCGCCGTGACCCAATCCGCTTATGAAATCAATCTGAAGACTATTGCCGGACTTGAAGTGAAATTGCAGGAGTTCGAAAGAACTGGCCAGACCGAAAAGGCCCAAAAAGCCACGAACCTTATCGAAAATATAAAAAAACAGAATTCAGAAATTTTAAACCCCGCAATGGGAACAAATTAGGAGAGATTATGAGAAAGATTATTTTGATGATTTTGGCAGGCGCGATGATGGCTCAATCAGTACATGCACAAGTTGGACATCATCCCAACCGAGGTGTTGCTTCTCAAGGACAGATGAGCAGTGCTGCGCGGGATGCTTTGGTCGCTATCGAAAACCAAACAGAGAGTATTATCTCTTCCGGAAAATCCGAAGTTTCTGCGCAGGATCTGCAAGCCCTTTCGGCGGTCACGGCGGGCCTGTCGGCGGAACAGCGGCTTGAAGTGCTGGACGCGGTCATTTATAGATTGCACCAGATCAGATATGGCATCGAGTTGAAATCTTCCGGTGAATCAACAAAAGGCGGAGCCTTAGTGGTCTTTTCTGTGATCGCAGGTTGTCTGTCGGCCATGATGTTTATCCATGAAGATGCAGCTAAGCCAAGTCCTTTGAGATGGATCGGTGTGGCCGTCACAGCTTCGAGTATTGGTGGTCTGGGTTACATGATGGCCACTGACGATGACGAGGTCACGCACATGAGGCAGATTGCCGATGATCTTATGATAGCCTTGGTGCGCGCAAAAGATGCAACTGAGTATCAGATCCAGGCTGAAGGGTTGAAATAAAATATAGTACCAAATTAAGAGCCGGGATATCAGGCCTATTTATATCCCGGTTTTCTAGGGAAACACCACATCCGGTGTTTCTGTCTTTTTCCGAATGACCAGCAGATGGCAGTCCGAGTGAGAATTGTTTCTTAGAAAATGATATTTCTCAGAGTTTCGTTCAAATAAAATCGAATCACCTTCGCCCATAAATACTTCAGTATCACCCTCAGTCGCTGTGACTTCACCCTTAAGAACATAAATGATTTCTTCAGTCACAGTGTGAAAGTGTGGTGATGACGACCTTGAACTGGGTCTAAGAATCTCATGAGAGAGAAAGAAATCCTTCGAAAGAAGAGCCTCTGATATTACGTGGGAAAGAGAAAACTCTTCCCCAGTTCTTTGTGATTTCAGTTGGCGATGCTTTAGTTGCGATGCTTTTTGAATCTTCATTGTTAGAAATCTAGGTAGGACTGGATGCTTAGTCAATTTGTTAGTGAATCTTGGAGTTGGGGAGGAATTTCGCCGACTAGCGCAAGGTGAGAATTTGTCAGCGTCAGCATGGCGTTCTCTGGGGAATTTTGTAAGTCAAAGGTCGTGAGCGTGTTGAAATTCACTTCATAAGAAGCCCACCAAGAGTTTATTCTGATTTTGCCCGGAAACTGAATCACCGACCTCCGGATTTTTAGTCGTACACTTTGATATTCATAAATGCCCAATTCTGGAGGTTTCAGTGAGTCTTTTAAAAACAGTGGCTGCAGTGTTGATCACAATTTCTTCTCTCTCGGCATTTGCGGTGGAGTCTTCCTCCGGGAGCTCCGCAGGCATAGGTAACGACGCCAACACTAGAAAAATCATGAATGAACTGGGGATGGGGCTTGATATTGCCGAGAACAATCTGCGTATTTTGCTGAACAAGCCCGCAAACGGAACTCCCTTTAAAAGCTATGAGGTGAGTTGTAAGAATCAACTTGCGGCAGCCATGACACTTTTGAACTATGAGATGCGCCATCCTGGTTATTTGCAAGGGCGCTATGGTAAGGCGGATTGGGCTCAGTACAACAAAGTGCGTGAGCTCTTTGAACAGGCCGCAGAAAAGTATGATTTTTATTATAAAGACAATAAAACAAGCAAATCCAGCTCTTCTCAGGGGACTCGATAAGGTAACGTCAACAAAAGACTCGACCTATATCTTGTAGGTCGGAAGTCTCTTCACTAGAAACTCCTATCAACTCCATAAAGTTTAAAGTCCTATTGCCGATCATCTCTAGCAGAGGTGATCGGCATGGCATCAGGGAACTTCAAAAAACAACTCTTCACATTCGGATTTATATTCTCTTTAGCGGCATGTGGTCCCGCGAACAGCGTTTACTCCGAACGCCTCAATGACGATCCCTCGACAGAGCAAGTTTTCAGTGGGAACATGCAAAAAACTTCCTCAGTGAATTTGTCTTCTTTGAACTATGAAAATCCCCCAGCCGGCTCGGAAGAGCGCACCAAGATTTTGCAAAGATATGATTATGTTGATCCAAATAAAATCATTGCTGAAACAGCTTTGGAGAATGCCATCATCTTTTATGATTTGAATTTATCGCAAATCAAAAACAAGAATGTTTTAACGATCATTGATTACAGTAAATCTTCAAAAGAAAAGAGAGCCTTCATCATCGATATGAAAACGGGTGGGGTGCAAGCCTTTCACGTGGCCCACGGCAAAGGCTCTGACAGCAATCATGACGGGATGGCGGAGAAATTTAGTAACACTCCTGGATCCAATGCGACCTCGTTGGGGTACTTTATGACGGCAGAGACTTATCAAGGCGGAAATGGCTACTCCTTAAGACTCGATGGTCTTTCTTCAACAAACTCAAATGCGAGATCCAGAGCCATCGTCATTCATGGTTCCGATTATGTTCAAGATCGCTCCGTTATTCAGGGACGCAGCTGGGGTTGTCCCGCGTTTTCGCAAGCCAATAAAAACTTGGTGATTAACCTATTGAAGGGCGGAAGTGTGGTTCTGTCTGTAGGGCCGTCTTAACGAGTGTTAAGATCCCTCACTGACGCGTCGTATTGCGCCAGAAGCTAGAATTCAACAAGGATGCAATCGCTATTGGAGCAGAGCATTTCTTACAACTTCGTCATTGCCAAAACATAATGTCGCCTATAATTCTCCCCTTTGATTTTAAAAAGGGGTTCTCTCATGGTCAGACTTTTATTCATCGCGCTTTTCTTGCTTCCGACAATGACGCTTACGGCACACGCTCAACTTCTACAAGAACAAGGGCAAGATTTAGCACAGGAGCAAGAACAAACAGTTGATTCAGAGAACAACACATTGGATGACCTCAATCCATTTGACCCAAACATTGACGAGACCTTACAAAATTTAGACACGATTTATCAGGAAGAAACTGGAATCTCTCCATTCATTGAAAATCTACTTCGTCCATTTGGAACGGGTTGTTTCCGTGATGGTTGCCCAGTATGGGTGCAGGTTTCTAAATCTCGCCAAGAATTGTATTTGTATTTGAATGGTGTGCACTCTGCGACTTGGGCAGTTTCAACAGGGGCTCCTGGTCATGGAACTCCAAACTTTGATACAAATCCCAACGGCCGCATCTATGACAAGTATTCTTCCACGAAATATCCAGGGGGCGACTATAAAGGTCTTGGCAACATGCCTTACGCAGTTTTCATCAGCGGTGGATTTGCAATTCATGGAACTGGTACTGCGAACTGGAAAAAGCTTGGAACCCGCGCTTCTCATGGCTGTGTGCGCGTGCACCCAGACAATGCTTTATACTTCAACCGACTGGTAAGACAGCACGGTATCTACAAAGTCTGGATCACAGTTCAAGAATAGTAAGAAAAAAGGGAGCCTCGCTCCCTTTTTTTATCTAGGTCCGCGATTCTTGATAATTAAACCGTCCAAAAAATTACGTAAAAGCTGATCTCCGCATTCTTTGTAGTTGGGATGATCTTCATTTCTAAATATCGCAGAGAGCTCTGTTTTAGAGATTTGGTAGTTCACCAAAGCAAGGCACTCAATGATGTCAGTATCTTTAAATGAAAGAGCCACGCGAAGTTTTTTGAAAATATCATTATTGGTCATGTAAAGTTCCTTCTAAGGGTCTTTTTGCGCCCCAACTTCGTCAGAGTCCACTTAAATCACAAAACCGGTCGAGAAAATTGGCTTCTTGTGATATGGTTCCCGAATGGAAAAAAATACCTGCTATATGTGCCAGAAGCCTAAAGCCACTCTTGAATGCGGATGCTGCAAAGAAGCGATCTGTAAGAAGTGTGCGATGTTCTTAGATGAAGACACCTTCTCGTTTCTAAGAAAAGTCCCTGAAAATTTGGCTCATACGACCTACTGCAATCCTTGCTATTTGACTGAAGTCAGCCCCGCGGTTGCGGCCTACAATGCAAAGATTGAAAAAGCCAAATCCGTACAAATCTATTTTAAAGACGACAGTAAACAAACTCGTCTAATCAAGCGCGATCAGAATCCAGTTGTAGTGAAAGAATGCGCGGACAGAGCTGAAACAATCCTAAGATTGGCGTTTATGGCTCTTAATAAGGGCTTTGAGGGCCTTGTCGATGTGGAAGTAGTCTCTGAAAAAGTTCGAAACGGAGCTTATCAAACTGTTAAGTTCAGTGGTTCCGGAATTCCGGCTTATCTGGATCCTAAAAAGATCAATCGCTAACGGGGAGCACCTGCTCCCTCTGTTATTTCTGTTGAGTTAGCCAAGTCATGCTTTGTGTCTCATAGAACGAGCGGTCGAGAAGCTCTTTCGCATCCACCCAGCCATCGTCATTGGAGTTCTGCCAAGACTCACCCCAAGAGTTTTGAATTTGAAGAGCATCATAGCATTTGTTCGCGCTGTTGCAGACACGGCGATAACCCTTAATCACGATTGCATGTGATTCGCCTTTTTCCAGTTTTCCAGTCTTAGACTTAACACCACAATCGGCCATGGTTTTGGCCTTCAATGGAGTCTGTGTGCAAAAGCCCAAGGACAGGGGACGCTTCTGGGTCAGGACTTCTTTAATCTTCGAGATGGCCGAAGCATAATTTGATTTCTGCCCCTTCTCTGGATAAATATTCTGAGTCCAAGCGCCCTTCAAGGTTGTTTGATTCTTGAGATCCCAGCAGTTGTCTGGAATCAAAATCTTATCCAAAAATTTTCCATAGCTGTCTTCGCTAAAGGCCTTCAAGATGTCTTGATTTGAAGCTTTAAGTCCGTAGTCTTGTTTGATGTCATTGGCAGTGGCTGTCGCAAACTCCAAGGCACATTGCGCGCAACCTTCTTTCTTTTTCTTGTAGGCATCATAAGAATCTTTAAACTTTGTCCACATTGCAATCTCAAGCTGTTGTGCCTCGGCGGGATCTTTGACTTTGCCCACGACTTGATCAAAGGGAGCACAAGATTCGCGAGTTATGGATTGCGCACGAAAAGCCGCATTGAAAAGCGCAAACGATTCGCTGCCACCTTCAGTAAGTCCTTCATAGTTAAAGCGATCTGTATCATCGGTACCATCCGAAAGTTTCTGAGAATAGCGAGACATATCCAAAGGTGAAACCTTGTCATTGTCCGAAACAGAAGAACAGTCCGACACTTTGTTTTGCACGCAGTTGGCTTCGTCAATCAAAGTCGAAGCCACAAAAGCGTAACAGATACCAAAGGTGTCCTGGGAGCGCACTCGCGGCATGTTTGTAACTGCAATCACAGTGTCAGCTTGAGGTTTGAACTCGGGGCCGAAAGGATTCAAACCATAAGCGGCAAAGCTGGTAACACTTCCTAAAAGAGAAAAACTGAGCACAAATGAAGCCAGAACTTGGTGACGCACTATTTGCCTCCAAAGTGTTTGTTGAATAAGCTCCATGAATCAATCACTGAGCCATCGGCAAAAACACAAAAGTCGAATTCTCGTTTTTTTTCATCGATGAGAATGCGGTTGTTCGCTTTTTGATCAAGACAGTAATGAGCGGCGGGGTTGCCAAGAACGGCTGTCGGCGGGGGAGTTTGTGGAATTTTATTTTGAACGGCCGTCCAGGCCTGGCAATTTGCCTTTCCCGCTTTCACACAACTTTCAGAAATTTTAACACCTTGATATTCTGTGACTCTGACAGTGTCGTATTTCTTTTTATCAGCAGAGAACATACGGAGTTCTGTCGTGGCAGCAAAGCTAGAGATCGATCCCAGAAAAACAGAAAAATATATCAATAATTTCATATTTATATTTTGAAGAATCTCGCGAATCTAAGGAAGAGGGGGATCCAAAACTAGACCTAGCTCCAGTTGGCGATTCAAAAGCGGCCGGTGAGTCAATTGATAAACCTAAGTCGAGTTAATAAACAAGGAAATGTGACCGAAGTAACTACGTGATGAAAGTAACCATTGCTCTACTGCTTTTTATACAAACAAGCTTCGCGCAAGCTCCGAAACGATCTCCTTTGGTCGTAGGGCAGATTATTTTCAATCCATCGAACTATGAGCCCGGACGCTTTGTCATTGCATATAAGGATTACGAAGACATTCGTATCGATTCGGACTGGGATGGCAGCATTGATCTTTGGCGCTTAAAGAAAGGTCCTCTGGAAGTTGAAGTTTCATACAAAAAGGGAATCATTCAAACCTTTTATGTGAAAAAAATAATGGGATCGCAGGTCCATGAAGCTCTCTATAGAAACTCTAGTAATAAATTGAAAATGACTTACTCCAAAATTCGTCCTCTGCAAAAGTGGGCTTTTGATGTTGGAGTCAGTGAGGAATCTGGCAGTGAGTCGGGTAAAGAAACTGAATCTAGTGGAGCGAACCCACAAACTCAACCTCAGGCAAATATGCCAAATATGTTAGAGAAGCTCTCGGCGCTTGTGAAAAGCGCCCTGCCGGAAAAGGTCAAAGACTCAGCTCTGTGCTCCACTGCAGAACCGACAACCCGTAAAGCGCAAGCGGAGTTGGCCGAGATGCAGAAGTCTTTATTTACTGACTTCATGAGCGACGGGGGATTTGACCCAAGCTGTGATTCCATTCTATCCAGACGAGAGAAACAGCAGATTACGAACAATCTCGCGCGTATTCTTTTTGATCAGGACTCGATGGAGAAATGCTTTCAGGATCCCCAGTTTAAAGAAAAATTGACAAAATCTGATGCGGACCTCTTGGGATTCAAAGGAGTCGAGGCCAGCTATCAGTTGCAGAAAAAATCATTGATGAAGCCGTCCGAGCAGAAGAAAGGCTTTATACGTTGCCAGACTGATGAAGATAAAAAGAATTTCAAGCCTATGGAAGCGACGGAAGATGGAAAGTTTGTCGTCCATAAATTAAAAGAAGATTCTGAGGATGCAAAGTTCTCTGTCGAAATGATCACCCATGAGCTTCTTCATTTGTCGGGAATAGAAAAAGAAGAGTTGGTTGATAAAGTTCAGGGAACTTGCGGCAATTTTGCAAAAGAAAACAAGAAGCAAATGGTGATAGCTAATTTGGCCAATAATACTTCCGTATTTTCGGTCACTTTAAAAGGCAATGTCCTGGATGGAGTTCAGAGCTCTGCAGCCGAAAGCTCTGCCGAAATTGCCAGCGAAGCCAATAAGCCGCAAGGCAATGCGCGAGTAGTAGCGAAGCAACCGGCAGCTTCGGGTTCGCGAACGATTGCGTCTGAGTCGTCAGTAAATATGAAAGAAGAGATGGCTTTGGCCCAGGTGGCGACACCGGAACCAGCAACGCTTTCTCGAATGATCTCAGATCCACCACCACGAACGGAAGAGGGCGCCGTTGCCGCTCTTTCGCAATCAGCTTCTGAAAGCAGTGGCACTTTAAGAATGGCGAATAATATGATGGGGGCCTTGAGTACTCCATCCATTGCGAGTGACTCTCTCGCGAAGTCAGATCGAGTTGAGCCATCAAAATCTCCAACAGCCCGCAAAGAGAATTCAAGGTCCGAATTAGGTCAGGAACTCAAGGCCAGAGAGGTTAGCAATAATTTTGCTACTTTGGCGAAATCCACCGTTAAATCAACAGTGAAATCCGACGAACGAGTTGTTGAAAGCATCACATTGGACGGGTCAAGCGGTTCCGCTGACACAGTTTCAAGATCTGCGTCAGCTGCCAATCCTGCTTCATCTAAATCCAAATCTGGTGAAACTCGAACTAATCGATCCCCCGCTTCGGAGTTGGCGTCCAGTGACTCTTCACGAGCCTTGCCATCAGCCTCCGGTCGTTCTGCTCTAGGTGCAAGCTCTAACTCTGATTCGCCAGCGGGAATCACACCCAAAAACAATCTTGAAGCGACAGTGGGTGAAGGTCCCAAGCGAGGTCCTGCCTCGGCATCAGCCAGCGGGAAGAATTCAGTCTCATCTGCGAATACAGCCGTCAAAGAGGAAACAATCACCTTCGTGGCCAATGGCAGCTACAGCACGGTAAAGTCAAAACTCAAAGATTCCACATTTTCAAAACAACTTGAAACTCAAAAAATCACCATCCTTGATCTCTATGGAAACTCCTATGGAGCACCCAAAGGTGAAGTGATTTTCCTAGATCAGGGAGATCGCTTTGTTCGCCAAAAGTAAATGGAACAAGTCGATCGTACTTCTAATAGTAGCCGTCTTTTGGATCGGCTACATCGCAGTCTCAATAGTGCAGTTCTATCTCAATGCAAAGAATTTGACTGAAACCGAAATTCGCGAGCGTCAGCGTTCTATGCAATACGTGCAGGAAAGTGTTATTCCTTTTTTGGTTACAGAAAACATCTCGCTCCTCAAGGATCGCCTTGAAAAATCCAGGGAGCTCTTTCTTGTCGATTTCTACATTGTCCAGCGCAACGGGCAGGTTGTTGCATGGTACAACAATAAGGACAATTTAAAAGGGATCGATTACGACTATCAAGTCTTCAATCAAATCCTGACCACAGACAATGTCGCGTTCCGAACTGTGAAGCTCATGGACTATAAGTTCACGGTCGGTGTTTTTCAGAATAAAAATAAAATCATCTGGAATACCGCCTTGGGAATGAAATCTCTCATCATTCGAGATATTCTCGTTGTGACTCTTTTTGTAGCTTTGATTGTCTATCTTTTCTTAAAAGACATTCTGGATCTCAGTCGTATTTTGGCCAGCCGGGATCGCTCGGCCTTAAGTAAAGTCAAAAGTATTTCACGCGAGGGGCAAACTCTTATCAACGCGACTCGCAGCTTTGATGATACTAAACGTTACCTTGAACATGAAAATCGCAGTTACTCCGAAAGTCTCACCCCAGCCATTTTACATGAAATGAAATCGGGCAGGCCCTCTCCTTATTCTTTCCAGTCAACGATGATCCGTGTGGACCTCAACGGTTACACGCAGATCTTTCTCGATAAGAAAGATGAATACGTCACCGAGATCATGAATATCTACTTTGTGAGATCGCGTGAGATCATCGAACGCTATCAGGGTCTTATTTATCAATATGTCGGTGATGAGATTGTCTTCCACATTAAAGAAAATGCGGTCGATTCCCAAGCTTTGGCCTTGGCTGTCCTCAGAAGTATATTCGAGGTGGCCGATGAGATTGAACAGTCTCTGGCAGCCAATGCCGATCACCATTTCAAGGTAAAAGGCAGTTTTGTTCTAGGTAAGATTCGTTTCGTAAATCAAGATACGGGATTTTCGCTCAGTGGTCTGCCACTTATCGAATCAGCCCGATTGCTCAGTCAGGTTGACGACAAGTCCGCCAGCTCGGTGACCTTCTATGCCGAGGCGTCTTCATCGGTCGAAAAACTTTGCACAATAGATCAGACCAAAGAGACTCTTTTAAAAGGTTTTGCGAAGCCTTCCGTGCTATGTCGGGCTAAAACATTCACTTCGATCGAAGAAGTGTTGCGGAAGAAAGATCTCCATCTACTCACTTATTTCCGAGGGGACAAAGATCTGATCAGTATTTACGCCTTTTTGGCAAAAGAGTTGAAGGACGGCAAAGACAGTGAGTTCTTTGAAACTTATAAAATTCTGGCATCCTATAAGCTCAAGCAAACTTCCAGTGAGCAAGCTCAAGCGTACTCAGAACTTTTGATCCAGACGACAGAACTCAATCAAAGGGGAGTCGTTAGCGATAAGGTCATGGCCTCCATGATTTCAATAGCGAGCCATGTTGTTCCACCTGCGATGGTAGAGACGGCTCTCATTGAGTCTCTGGAGAAATGCTTAGATCATAAAGACGCTCGCGTAAACGCCAACGCCATCATTGTCTTAGGGGACCTTGCCCAGGATATTGCTTTCCTCCGACGTTTTATGTATTCGAAGAACAACCGGGTCTCTGCGGATGCCATCTTAGTGACTGGAAAACGAAATTTCGACAGCGAACTCGCCAGAAAACTCGACGAGTTCCTGGATTCCAAGAACCCACTCTTCAAGGCCAGTGGGGCCTGGGTTCTGCGTCAGCTTGCCGAACACTATAAAACAACAGATCTTGTATTCTATAATACCAACCCAGATCTCAAGAGACTGGAGCAGAAGGCCCTAGCGGCCGGCTAAGGCAAATATGAGCTCAATTCGGATGGGCCTTATTTGGAAGGCTCTGTAGAAATGTTCTTCACTGAGTCCCTGTCAAAACCCATAGAATAGCCCTCCGGTTTGGCAATCCTCTTGCAACTTCCTCTAACGAGACGATCCTAAAACCAGGTCTAAAGAGGAAGAGTATATGAAAACCAAAATGATGATTTTAAGTTTGTTTATTTCTGCTTCAGCTGTTGCCGCAATCCCAAAAACAATGCAGGGAACCGTCACTCTCAAGATTGACTCGGCAAATGCGCAAATAACAACGAAAAATGTTTCTCTTAAAGAGGGCGACAGGGTCGGACTTTATAAGGAAGTTTGCCAAGGCCCCAAAGTGCGTCTCTGCCATAATGAAAAGGTGGGAACGGGAGTGGTGTCTCGTGTGATTACTCAAGATGCCTCCGAAATTAAAATCGAAGGCAATGCTCAGGCTAAAGAAGGATTGATGATTCTAAAAGAATAGCTGCGACTAGAAATGCGCAACAGCACCAAGGGTGATGAGATGAAGTTCTTTCGTCGCATCACCTTTGTTGTTTCTAAGAACTTCTTGGTCTGCATCGTCATGACGGTATTCTAGATACACCTTCATAAACTCCGAAACCGCATAGCTGTCCCCAATCGTCCAAACCTGCACTTTGTCAGCGCCAGGATAGAAGTTGGAAGAGACGGTCCCATTCATAGTGTCTAATTCTCCTGCCCCCAAAACAGATTCATAACGAAGTGCAATGGTATTCTTTGCTCTAGAGTAGGAGAGAATGCCGGAGAGGGATTGTGCATAAATACTCGAGCCACCCAGTGGCTTTTGAGAACGAGTGTCATAGAAGGCACTAAATGTTAGCTCTTCATAAGGTCTATAGGTCATCCAAATGCTTGAAGCAGTTCGGTCTATTTTTGGATTGGATACAGATCCATCGCCATCGGTTCCCATGACACCACCCGCGAACCAAGTAAAGTCACTTGTTGTTCCGGTGGCAGAGAGTTCTGTAGTTTTCGTCGGAGTATTGTCGTCCCCAAACTGTGCGTTGGGTATGCGATTGTAAGTGGATAGTGTTAAATTCAGCCAGTCTCCAGGGGTATATTTGGCGCGCAGGCCCTCACCATATCCGGGTAAAATTCCTTGATAGGAGATGGTGTTCCCAAAGAGCACATTTTCCGATTTCATGTAGGATTCTAAGCCGAGAGTTGTAGAGAGCCGGCCGAAACCAATGGAAAAGTCGGGGCGAATTTTATAAAAAATTTCAAGTTGATCCAGAGTTCCGAAGCTTGCCTTCGCAGACGCGGTGCTCGATTGCATGTAATCCGTTGGGGCATAGTTTAAGCGCGCAAGAAAAGAAATCTGATCTGTTTCCTTTGTCAAAAGCAGCTGTGCTTGATTGAAGCGATATGTGTCGCTGGTCGCACCACCTGCTGCAGGGTAGCGATTGTCCCCTGATGAGAGGTAGTTGTAATCAAAGCTCGCCTCACCTGAGACCTTCAGGCCAGAGAATTCGGCGGCCGCAGCGGAGAGGCTGCAAAGAATGGTCGCAAAAGCCAGGGTGGTGGATTTCAATTTCAAGGTAACTCCTGTAGTTCTTTGACAGATTCTTAATTGAATTTGCCATGTCCCTATCGGGAAGCCTCGACCAATATTAAGACTAGTTTTAGGCTTCCCCTGTAATGTAAGGATTTGCCTCTGGTCTTTGGGTGGGGATATGAATTGGACTAAGCTTCTTTTGAAGGCGAACCGAAAAGGGATTGTAAAAGATTTTTTATTGCGACGTTGAAAGGATCTTATGAAAGACAGTTCGTTAGGGTTATGGTTTAAAGGTATTAAAGGTCGATTGTTCTTCGTTTCAATTTTCCCTTTTGTCGCTTTTGCGATCATCTTCGCTTTCACCTATACAGGTCTAACCAAGATCAGTGGGCTCGTTCAGAGTGCTCATGAAGAAATCATTCCAAATACTTCGGCACTTGATAAAATGCGAATCTCACAAAATCGCTTTGGCTACCGTATGTGGGAAGGTCTTAATAGCGCAGAAGACCGACCAGGCTCTATAAAAGAGTGTCGCGAATCAATCGATCGGTTTAAAGCGTCCTACGAAAAGTATGCGAAGACTTCCTTCGACCCTGAAGAACAAAAGATGTATGAAGAGGCCAAGTCTCTATTCCCAGTTTACATTGAATTGACTGAGAAGATTCTTGCAGGTCTGGAGAAAAACACACAGGAGTCCCTCGCGGAATCAAAGAGAATATTGGATGAGGAACTTCATCATACTTCAACGAAGCTTGAAGAGTTCAATGAAAAGGTAACCGCGCACTATGACCAGAGAGTTGTCGCCGAAGGCAAAGAATTTAAAGAGAGCCGTACGCAAATTATAAATCTGATGGTTCTCGTGACGGTCTGTGCGGGATTTGCGATCATGGGGTTGTTGTTGTTAACTGCCGCAAAAATTTCCAATTCAGTGGGCGGCATAGCAGAGCGCCTTGGTGGAGCAGGTTCCCGTGTGGTTGAATCCGTCGGACAGCTCAGTGAGGCGGGAAATGCCCTTTCGCAGAACTCAACTCAGGCCGCAGCTTCTCTGGAAGAGACGGTTGCCGCTTTGGAAGAAATGTCTTCGATGGTGCAAATGAACTCAGACAATGCAAAACAAGCGGCCGCTCTTTCTGCCTCTTCTCGTGATGCTGCAGAAAAAGGCGAGTCTGAAATTAAATCTCTCATTATGTCTATGAGTGAAATTTCTCAGTCATCTAAAAAGATCGAAGAGATCATCTCTGTGATTGATGATATTGCTTTCCAGACAAATCTATTGGCGTTGAACGCCGCTGTTGAGGCTGCACGTGCCGGCGAGCAGGGTAAAGGCTTTGCGGTCGTCGCCGAGGCGGTGCGTGCGCTGGCGCAAAGAAGTGCTTCATCAGCAAAAGACATCTCTTCTTTGATTAAGGATTCGGTTTCGCAAGTGGATAGAGGCAGTAAAATTGCCGACTCCAGCGGAGTGGTCCTAGGGAATATCGTAAGTTCGATCAAAAAGGTCGCCGATCTTAATAATGAGATTGCAGCTGCTAGCTCTGAACAGACAACGGGTATTCAGCAAATTAGCAAGGCAATGAATCAATTGGATCAATCATCGCAGTCAAATGCCGCCTCTGCTGAGGAGATTGCCGCAACAAGTGGTGAGATCAACAATCTCGCACAAACGTCGCGAGCCCTCACTACGGAGCTCAATATAGCTGTTATTGGTGTTGCAGCAGAGCCAGCGGTTCATTCATTTGTAGCGGAAACCGGCGATAAGAAGGCTTTTGCGGCAAAACCGTCTAAACCTCACAATAAAGTCGTGGCAATTAAGCCATCCTCAAAGGCTGTTGATCCTAAAAAAGTGGCAAAAGCAGCCATCCCTTTTGATGATGACGATGACCAGCGTGGAAAAATCGGCACCGCAGAAGGCTTTTAATTCCTAAATTATAGGCAAATAAGGCCGTTTATGCCCAGTTCGTGCGCATAAACGGCCTTTCTCTTTTGAAACTCTTTTTCTTTTAAAATAATGCTTGCGCCTTTGGGCTCTTCCAACTTATAACCCTGTCTCACTTCGGCGTTATGTTTGTTTTCAAACAGGCTTTTAAAAGTCTAACTATTTGATTTGTATTCAAAAGTTAGATATGAAAGCTTCTCCAGCGAGTAAACACGAAGCTTCTTTCACGAAGTCTTTTAAAAAGATTTTTTGAAAAAAGATGATTTAGGTTGTTGACAGGCTGATGAGGCTTCGATATAAACCTTACCTCTCAGCAACGAGTAACTTCGATGTTGAGAAAGTTAAAAGATTA